>NZ_AUPG01000007.1:0-122057 GCF_016772115.1 Petrotoga sp. 8T1HF07.NaAc.6.1 | reverse complement strand
AAAGGGGCGCTATAAATAAAGATTCTTAAGACAGTAGTCAACAATACTAAAAGGGGGAATACTTTTATGAAAACACTTTTATTGAAAAATGGATACATTTATCCTATTTCCAGGGAACCTTTTGTCGGAGATATTTTGATAGAAGATGGCATAATCAAGCAAATAGGCGAAGATCTGCAGGTTAAAGCAGAAGAGGTAATAGATGCAACAAATAAGTATATCCTACCAGGATTTATCGATGCACATTCCCATATTGGTTTGTTTGAAGAAGGTGTTGGAGCCTCTTACCAAGACGGAAATGAAGCGACGGACCCTGTTACACCACAAGTTAGGGCGATTGATGCCTTTTATCCCGAAGACGCTGCTATAAAAAGAGCTCTATCTGGGGGGGTTACAACGGTGATGATAGTGCCAGGTAGTGCAAACCCCATTGGAGGTCAGGGGGCTATATTGAAGTTAAATTCTCAAATAACCGATGAAGCTATTTTAAGAGAACCTGCTGGCCTTAAAATGGCTTTGGGTGAAAATCCTAAAAAAGTATATGGTTCTTACAACAAAACTCCATCTACTAGGCTAGGAAATGCTGCAGTAATAAGAGATTATTTTACTAAAGTTAGAAATTATATTGAAAAGAAGAAATCTGCAGAAAAAGAAGGGAAAGCTTTTACTGAGACAGACATCAAATTTGAAATTGGCGAGAAAGTTCTAAATAAGCAAATTCCAGCAAGGATTCATGCCCACAGGAAAGACGATATTTTAACTGCGATAAGGTTATCTGAAGAATTTGGGTTTGACCTGGTTATTGAACACGCAACAGAGGCTTATAAAATCCCTGATTTTATTAAAGAAAAAAATATTCCATTGATTTTGGGACCTCTACTAGGTTTTAGAACAAAATTGGAAACCAGAGATATGCGGTTTGAGTCGATAAAAATAATTAATGAGAAGGGAATCTTAGCTGCGTTGATGTGTGATCATCCTGTAACTCATTTAGAACACGCTTCGATACAAGCAGCTACTGCCTTAAGGTATGGAGCCAAGGAAGAAGACTTGCTAAAAATGTTAACGATAAATCCAGCTAAAATTCTAAAGATAGAAAAACGTTTAGGAACTATTGATGAAAGCAAGGACGCAGATTTGGTTTTGTGGAGCGGTCATCCTTTTGACCCCAGAAGCATTGTAGAAAAGACACTGATAAATGGAACTGTGGTTTATGAATCGTAAAATTACTCGCTAATTTTGTTTTAATTAACCATAATCACCTATTATTGTCTATTTTTGCCTATAAACTACTCTCCTGAGGTTTGAAAAAAATTTCATAGTGAGTTACTATATATAATAGTAGTTATCTTTTAAAGGAGAGTGAAAAAATGAAGGCTATTGTAAAAGCCAAACCAGGAAAAGGGTTAACCCTAATGGAAGTAGAAGAACCAACTTTACAGTTTTCACACGATGTAAAGATTAAAATTTTAAAAGTATCGGTATGTGGGACTGATGTACATATTTACGAATGGAATGATTGGGCAAAAGACCGAATTAAGCAATTCCCACAAATCGATGGCCATGAATTTGTTGGAAGGGTAATCGAAGTTGGAAATGAAGTTAAAAGCGTTAAACCTGGAGATTTAGTTGTTTCAGACAGTCATATACCTTGTGGTTATTGTCATCAGTGTAGAACAGGAAATATGCATGTATGCCAGAATTTAAAGATCTTAGGAGTAGATAGAGATGGCGTTTTTTCTGAATACGCCGTTCTACCAGATACAGTTTTGATAAAAATCGACGAAAGTATACCTTTAAAATATGCATCTGTGATGGAACCTTTGGGAAATGCGATTTTTACAACAACTGCAGCCGATCTTAGAGGTAAAGTAGTTTTAATTGCCGGAGCGGGACCTATTGGCGCTATGGCGATAGAAATTGCCAAATTATCCGGAGCAGCTTTCATTATAGTAAGTGAACCTTCTGATTACAGGATCAATATGGCAAAATCTTTAGGGGCTGATTTAGTTATAAATCCGAAGGAGAAGTCTGTAGTTGAAGAAGTATTAAAAATAACCTCTGGATTGGGAGCAGATGTCTTTCTTGAAATGTCAGGAAATGAAAACGCTCTGAACGATGGTATAAAATCATTAAAAAGCACAGGAGTGGCATCCATCTTAGGGGTTTATCCTGAAAGCAAGATAAAGTTTGAAATGAATACCGCAGTTTTTAAAAATCTTACTATTCACACGATTACTGGAAGAAAGATGTTTGAAACGTGGTATATGGCTATAAACTGGCTGAAATATCATAAATTGGATTTAAGTAAAGTCGTTACGCATGAATTTGACTTTGAAAATTTTGAAGAAGCTTTCGAATTGATGGCCAGTGGGAAAAGCGGTAAGATAGTTTTAAACGTTACAAAAGAGGAGGAGGTTTGATTATGGATTTTTATGAACAATTGAGAGAAGAGTTGAAAAAGCTCGAAGACTCTGGTTTACTTATCACCATAAGAACACTTGAAAGTGCACAAGGCGCTTGGATCAATATCAATGGTAAAAAGGTTTTAAATATGTGTTCTAACAATTATTTGGGTTTGGCAAACAACGAAAGGCTTAAAGAAGCTGCTATTAATGCGATTAAAAACTGGGGTGTAGGTCCAGGTGCAGTTAGAACAATAGCTGGGACTATGAAGATTCACGAAGAATTAGAAAAAAAGCTAGCGGAATTCAAAAAAGTAGAGGCAACTCTCGTTGTTCAATCTGGATTTAACGCAAATCAAGCTGTTATTCCTACTATAACAAATGAGGAAGATGGTATTTTATCAGATGAACTTAATCACGCAAGCATAATAGATGGGGTTAGGTTATCGAAGGCAAAAAGATACATATGGAAACATAAAGACTTAAACTCCTTGGAAGAGCAATTGGTTAAGGCACAAAAAGATAATTGTAGAAGAAAATTAATTATAACTGATGGTGTTTTTAGCATGGATGGAGATATTGCACCTCTTCCAGGAATTGTGGAACTAGCCAAAAAATATGATGCTTTAGTAATGGTGGATGATGCACATGGAGAAGGAGTATTAGGAGAAAACGGTAGGGGAATAGCGGATCATTTCAATTTGACGGACGAAGTGGATATAGAAATTGGAACTTTATCTAAAGCCTTTGGAGTTGTGGGTGGATTCGTCGCAGGTAAAAAGGTATTAATCGATTATTTAAAACAACAAGCAAGACCATTTCTATTCTCTAGTTCTTTGTCACCAGCAGAAACGGCTGCAGCTTTAGAAGCAACGAAAACACTTTATGAATCTAATGAGTTAGTAAAAAAACTTTGGGATAACGCCAAATATTTTCAAAGTAAGCTAAAAGAAATGGGGTATGATATCGGAGTTACTGAAACCCCTATAACCCCGGTTATGATCTATGATGAAAAGAAAACAAAAGAATTTAGCTCAAAACTATATGAAGAAGGTATTTTTGCATCTAGCATAGTTTACCCCACCGTTCCAAAAGGGAAAGCCAGAATAAGGGTAATGATAAGTGCTTTACACAGTACAGAAGACTTAGACTATGCTTTAAGTAAATTTGAAAAAATAGGTAAAAGTTTTGGTGTTCTATAAATTGTTGTGTAATTTTTAAATTTTTATGATATAATAAATAAGAAAATGTTTTTTGTAATTTCAATAATTTTAAATTTAGAAATTAGATTTAAAGTAAGTTTTAGAGATTCTATAGGTAGTAAAATATATAAAGATAGGAGGGATTGTGGTGAAATCAAAAATTGTTTTGGTATTGGTGTTAACAGTATCTCTTTTTGCGATGGCTTCTTTAACCCTTGATTGGGGAAGAGTATACACCCTTGGTGGATCTCAGGAGATCTTCGATGTAAAATCTACAGATGAGGGGGTATATCTTTTTGGATACACCAATGAAAAAGGATTCAACGAAGATATTTTAATTTTGGAATTCGATCAAGAGGGTAACGTAGTTTATGAAAACAAGTTAGGTGGAAATTACAACGATTGGGCAAATCAAGGAATTTTAACTTCTGATGGTGATATGCTCTTGGTTGGAACATCGAATTCTTACGGAAGTGATTCAGATTTCTACGTTTCAAAAATAGGTAACAACAAATTCTCTACGAACATTAATAAACTAGGTAACGACAAAGGTTCAGCTGTTGTAGAAGTAGAGGATGGCTATGTTGTAGTAGGCTATGGTTCCGATCCTGATACATTAAACATGCGAGGAAAAATGGTAAAATTGAATAAAGAAGGAAAAGTTGTATTTGAAAAGTGGCTTCCTTACTTTGTTGCTGGCTCTGATACTAAACCTTTGAGTATTCAAAAAACTTCAGACGGTAATTTCATCATTGCAGGCACGGTAGTACAATTATTTGAAAATAAGACCCAATTTTATCTGGCTAAGGTTGATCCCAATGGAGAAGAAATCTGGACCAAAGTTTTTGCTCCAAGAGATTATGCTAGAGGCTTCGATGTTAAAGAAGTATCTGGAGGCTACGTAGCAGTTGGTTATGAAGGTTCATGGGATTCAAAATGGTCAGATATCTATGTTGTAAAGGTTAACCCAGAGGGACATATTTTGTGGGAAAGTTTTTATGGAGATGTAGAAAGTGATCACGGTTATTCAGTTGCCGTAGGTCCAAATGGAAATATATACGTTGCGGGATACGTTACAACCCTGAACGGTGACAAAGATTTTGCTATACTTGAATACGATAATAACGGTAATTTGTTAAGTGAAAAATCTCTTGGTGGATACGGCGATGATGTCGCTTATGCCATAGATATTGATGATAATGGTAACCTCTATGTTGCTGGATATTCTCAATCATCAGATTTGGGTGCAGATGCTCACAAAGATGTCTTTATTTTAAAATACACAGTAAAATAAATTTTAAACCGCCCCTATAAAATGTTGGGGCGGTTTTTATTTTAACTACCTTATTTTATCTTTTTGCTTCAAATAAATTCTTAAGTTTATAGCATCAGCCGGATTTATGCCAGGTATCCTTAAGAGTTGTCCAAAAGTTTCTGGGTTGATTTTTTTCAATTTTTCTTTAGCTTCATAGGCAATGTTGTTAATTTTGTCATATTCTATATCGCTTGGTATCTTTTCCTTTTCGAGCTCTTTCATTTTTGCGATCTCATCTTGCATCCTTTGAAAATATCCGTTATATTTGAAGTGAATGTCGATTTGTTCGATAACTTCCTTTTCTTCAACTGCTTCTTCGTCTAAGTGTTTTAAATCAGTATAAGATATTTCGCTTCTTTTGAGTAATTCACTCATGTGAACAGGCTGAGTGATTTTTGAAGAGCCTTTTGAGGCTAAAATGTCGTTAACTTGATTAGGTGATACTTTAATTTGGTCCAATCTGTTAATTTGATGATTTATCAAATTTTCCATTCTATGAAGTTGTTCGTATTGTTCTTTACTCAATAAACCGTATTTGTATCCATACTTATACAACCTTAAATGAGCGTTATCATGTCGGAGCAACAACCTGTATTCAGCGCGGGAAGTAAGCAATCTGTATGGCTCATCTACTCCTTTTGTGATAAGGTCGTCGATAAGAACCCCAAGGTAAGCCTCGGACCTGTCAAGAATAAAAGGTTCTTCCCCCCTGATTTTTAAAGCAGCATTAATTCCTGCTATAAGTCCTTGACCTGCGGCTTCTTCGTAACCGCTTGTACCATTGATTTGGCCAGCCAAGAATAATCCTTCTATTTTTTTTGTTTCAAGGTTGTGTTTCAATTGGATCGGATTTACAAAATCGTATTCAACGGCATAAGCAGGCCTTTCAATTATAGCATTTTCTAAACCAGGTATAGTTTTCAAAATCTCAATCTGCGCTTCAAAAGGTAAACTCGTACTCAATCCATTTAAATAGATCTCTTTTGAATGTTTAGATTCCGGTTCAAGGAAAAATTGATGGGTATCCTTATTGAATTTCATAACTTTATCTTCAATGGAAGGGCAATACCTAGGACCAATGGACTGGATTAATTTCACATCTCCATACAAAGGAGAGAATGCGATATATTTTCTAATAACTTCGTGGGTCTTGCTGTTGGTTCTCCCTAAATAACAAGGATAATCCTTTGTTAAGACTCTTGGTTGACTCCAGTAAGAAAAAGCGAGAGGTTCATCAGCGGTTTCTTGGATATCAAATTTAGAAAAATCGATAGAATCTTTTCTCACCCTTGCAGGTGTCCCCGTTTTAAATCTCGATACTTCCAAACCTTCTTTAATTAAAGAATATGTCAATGAATTTGCAGGAAGTTCTCCCATTCTACCAGCTTCAAAAGCGTTTCTGCCAACAAAGATTTTCCCTCTCAAAAATGTTCCTGTAGTTAAAATCACGACTTTAGCAAAGTATTTCATTCCTAATTCTGTTTCTAACCCTATTATTTTACCGTTTTCTACTAGAATATTTTTCGCTATTCCATGTCTCAGAATCAGATTATCTGTGGTTTCTAATATTTCTTTCATTCTTTGTGAGTAATCGTATTTGTCGATTTGAGCTCTTAAAGCCCTAACAGCGATACCTTTACTTGTATTTAGCATTCTGATGTTGATCATTGTTTCGTCTGTTACCTTCGCTTGTACTCCGCCAAGTGCATCTATCTCCCTTGCTACAACGCCCTTAGCGGGGCCTCCAATGGCAGGATTACATGGAGCCCATCCTAAAGTGTCTAAATTTATATTCATTATTAAAGTATTCATTCCCATTTTAGCTGAGGCTAAAGCAGCTTCAATCCCGGCATGGCCAGCTCCTACAACAATAACATCAAAACTGTTTTCTTTGTTTTCCAAAAATCATACCTCCATTTTTTATACTTTCTTTAGCGCCCCTAGGGAGTTTATCTTTTTTCTATGTTTTATTATAGCACACAATGTTTAAAATACCTTTTCACCTTCGAAGATGGTTTCTTTTACGTTCAGGTCTTTGTCTAAAATGACAAGGTTCGCATAGTAGCCAACTTCAATCCTTCCCTTATCGTAAATATGTAGGTCTTGAAGAGCGTTGTATGAGGATACCTTTGCAAGCTCTTGTAGTGTACAATTGGTAAATCTTTTAAAATTTTTGACACCTTCGTTGAAAAGTAGTGTACTCCCAGCGATCGTTCCATCGCTAAGTGTTGCTTTGTTGTTTTTTACTGTGACTGTTAAACCACCTAATTCGTATTCACCGTCTTGTAACCCTGCAGCGGCTATAGAATCGGTTATCAATATAATTTTGTCTGCTCCTTTTATTTTGTATACCAACATCACAAACTCAGGAGAAAGATGAATCCCATCACATATCATTTCTATATTAAAATCAAAATAAAAGCCAGAACCTGTTCCCCCTATGTTACGATGATGTAGCGGTGTTAATGCGTTTGAAAAATGGGTGATTCTGTTAACTCCTGATTCGAAAGCTTTTTTGAAGATATCAAAATTCGCAGAAGTATGACCTAATGAGATCACTACATTCTTTTCTTCAAGATAATTTATTGCTTCAATAAAACCGTTAACCTCCGGTGCCATGGTTATTAATTTTACTTTATCGCTAATTATCTCTTTTAGTTCCTCCAAGGAAGGATCTCTTATATACTGAGGGTTCTGAGCTCCTTTTTTTTCTACATTTATATAAGGACCTTCCAAATGAATCCCTTCGATTGAAGAATTCACATCTTCTATACTGTCCAAAACTTTTAAAATCTGTTCTTTAGTGGCTGAGACCGTTGTTGGTAAAAAAGTAGTTACACCATATGAAAAATTATTTTTTGCCCAACTTTTGAACTCTTCCTTTGTTGCATGCATCGTATCTATACCCTTTTGTGCATGAGTGTGGGGGTCTACAAAGCCAGGCATAATGATGGTATCGAAATCTTTATAACCATAATCTTTTCTTATAACTCCAGAAATCGTTTTGCCTTTTATTTCGATATCTCCGGTATATTCTCCGTTTATAGGATCCACAATTAAAACGTTTTCTAATTTCATATTTATCTCACCCCCCCAATTTGACAGATTTCGAAAGGTTCTTGGGTGAATCTGGATTGTACCCCATTTTTATCGCCTTTTTGTAACCTAAATACTGTATGGGAATGAGCCTTAGAGGAGCTTCAAATCCTTTCATGTTTGGGATTTTTACGTCTCCATCAGCAGAAATCATTAAGACTTTTCCCCCCAACCTTTCGATATCATTGATCAATTCTTTCTCTTCTTTCATACCCTTTGCGTTTATGATAACCAACGTTTTTTTTGTGAGTGTCGATATAGGCCCGTGTCTGTACTCTAACGGCTCATGATATTCAACGTACTGTAAAGCCATCTCTTGTAATTTAAGGGCGCCTTCTTTTGAAATGCCATAATTTTCATCGTACCCAAGAAAGACAAAATGTTCATACTTTTCTAAAGCTAACTGATCAATAATCTTTTCGGAATCTTCTAAGATTTTTTCACTGTAATTATAATAATCATTTTTTTCTATCCCGTTTAGCAACATTGCCAGTATAAAAACAAAAGACCCGGTCATAACAACACTGTTTTCTGCAGTAAAATCTAAAGTTATATTTTCTTCACATTGTTGAGTGATTGAAGAATTCTTTGAAGACGTTATTCCTATGGTTTTCATGCCTTTTTGACTTAATTTTTTTGCCGCTAAAACAGTTTCAGTTGATTCACCGGTTCTGGTTATTAAAATTGCAACATCACTGTCAGGAATATCATCAAAAAGCATAACATGTCCACCGGTGAGCACTTTTGCTTTATAGCCATTTTTGTTCAATATTTCTTTCATTATAAATCCAATGTTGTATGAAGAACCGCAACCAACAAAAAGATATTTTTTCTCTTTTGAAAAAGAAAAATCAAACTCATTTAACTGACTTAAGAGATTGGGGATTCTTCTTATTTCATCTAATGTATAGTGCACTTTTATACTACCTCCTCAGAAAAATCTTATGCCTTTCTGACTATCTTGAATTTGTATTTATCCCCTCTGTAAACTGATTTAACGTATTCAATACACTTTTTATCTTCTATATAGGTATATCTCGTTCTCAATGCAGCAATAGAGCCTTCACTTTGAGCCAAATATTTAGCTTGTTCTTTGTTTAAAGTTGTTACCTCGAGAGTTTCAACAGCATGAGTGAATTTTATGCCGTATTCGTTAGTTAGTATTCTATATAACGATTCTTTTGACATATCCCTTTCTATTACGTTCAATACCCTTATGTCTGCATTGGGATTCAAGTATGCTGTTTCGATTGCATAGGGATCTTCATCTAAAAATCGAATTCTTTTTAATAGTACTACCCTCCCGTCTTTTGGGACTTTAAACTCTTCTACTAACTCGGCAGGAATTTCTATTAGCCTGTTTTCTAACACAACGGATTTAGTTGAATGGCCTTGTTTAATTGCCTCATCGGTAAAACCTGTTAGCCTGGTTAATTCTTCCTCTTGTTTTTGTCCTGTATAAAATGTACCTTGCCCTCTTTTTCTTGTTATTAGGCCTTCTTTAGAGAGTTCTTCCAAGGCTCTTCTTACGGTCAAACGTGAAACTCCAAATTTATCGCATATCTCGTTCTCTGTCAACAATTTATCTCCTTTTTTATAATCTTCCTCTAATTCTCTTTTTAAGTCCAGATAAAGTTTATAATAGAGCGGAATAGGGACTTCTTCCATTTTAATATCACTCCCTTCTTATTGGTATATTCCAATTATATAATAGTTATAACAATAAGTCAAATTGAAGATTGATTTTTCTAAATTATATGTGCTAAAATATTGAATGTTAGAACTGTAGAAAAAAATAATTAAGGAGCCACGCGCAATGTACAAAGATGAACTAGAAATGCTCGTAAAATTTTTAGGGGAAGACCTGTTAAAAGAAGAAAATCAAAAAAAACTTCAAGAACTTGTTTTTAGTAAAATTAAAAGAAAAGAAGATTTTCAGTCAACACATGAATTACTCAAAACACTTGAAAGTTATGAGTTAAGGGATTTTTTATATTCAAAACTTTTAGAAAGCTATTTTTCTATCTTCAATATTATTTATGAAGAAGGTAGCCTAAAATACGGAGATGAAAATTACAAAGTTACCATAGATAACGAAACTTTCGACTCTCTTATTGAACTACTGGATGAATCAGAAATAAATGGAGAAATTCTATTTTATCTGCTCTCTGAGGATTTAAAAAAGAGAGTGGAAATTATACAACAATTGATAAGCGGAAGATCAAAAAAAGAGTGGAATGAAGAAGAATTAAAAAGCTTTGTGAAAAACTTAAAACCACTAACAACAAGGTTTTTTGAATTATTGATCGAAAAAGGAAAGATGAAGTCTGAAGAGATCATGGAAATCTTAGAATTGAAGAACAAAAAATCGGTTTCCGCCTTGGTAAGCGCTGTAATCAGAAACGCCCCGAACGATAAAGAAAAATTAATTTTTAAAGATAATGAGTACATATGTATTAATGAAAAATATAGAAACAAAATTTTTGAAATTACAAATAAATTATAAAAAACAAAAGCAGGATAAAGTTCATCCTGCTTTTTTTAGCAATATATATGAGAAAAGCTAAAAAGTTGAATAAAATTGAATGATGGTGGGTGCGGTAGGGATTGAACCTACGGCCTCTTCCGCGTCAAGGAAGCGCTCTCCCACTGAGCTACGCACCCTTTCTAATCGTATAAAGTATATCATACTTTTTTAACTCTGTCAATAAAAACTAAATTTTATAAACCATGAAAAATTTTTCATATTTTAATTATTCTGGTAATATTTGCTTTTAATTGGTCTTAATCGTTTATAATTCCTTCAGATAAGCTGTAATCGAACTTGATAAAAATCAGATTTTGTGGAATACTATTAATGCGATGATTTGCTTCAAACTTGCAAACAAGAGGCTTTTATTTTCAAATTAAAATTTATTACTTGTGTATTAAGATGAAATGTGATAAAATATAAAAGGAAATTGTTTGGGAAAGTATTGTTAGTGTGTACAAATTCTAATAAATTTGCAAAGGAGGTAGAGGTATGAAAAAAGTTTTTATTGTTCTTATGGTTACTTTGATGGGTGTTTTTGCTTTTTCACAGGTTAAAAACCCTGATATGATCTTCGATGCAACACTAAGTGAGCCAGATACTTTAGACCCTCACCATGCTTATGACACTGCCAGTGGTGAAGTTATTTTCAACGTATATGACAACTTGGTAGCATACGATGGTGAAAGTTTGTCCAAGTTTGTTCCTATGCTTTCAACCGTTGTCCCTACAGTTGAAAATGGTTATTTGAGAGATGGTGGAACAACATATGTCTTCCCAATAAGAGAAGGTGTTAAATTTCAAAACGGTAACGATTTAACCCCTGAAGATGTCGAATACACCTTGGAAAGAGCGCTGTTATACAACCCTGCTGGAGGACCAGTATGGATGTACTTAGACCCTATGTTTGGTGTATTCAGCATTAGAACACTAGTAGAAGACTATGTAGGTGCTTCATGGGATACCATATTTGATGATGATATGAATCCAACAACTCCAGAATACGAAGAAGCTTTAGTTAATTTCTATTATGATGTAATCGATCCTTCAGTAGAAGTTCAAGGTAATGAAGTACACGTCCATTTGGCAAGACCTTTTGCCCCATTTTTGAATGTACTCGCTTCAGGAAGTGGTTGGGGTGCGATATTAGACAAAGAGTACTCTATAGAAATAGGTGCATGGGATGGAAATGCAGAAGGTTGGTGGAAGTATCACGGATGGACGAAAGAACAGTCTCCTTATTTTGATCATGCTATGGGAACTGGTCCGTATAAATTAGTAGAATGGGATCACGCTCAACAAAGGATAACGCTCGAAAGATTCGACGATTACTGGAGAGGTCCCGCACCAATAAGAAGAGTAATTATTCAAGGTATAGATGAATGGTCAACAAGAAGAGCTATGCTTGAAACAGGCGATGCAGACATAGCCTATGTTCCTGCTCAGTATTTAGATGTGGTTCTTTCTATGGATGGTCTGACCGTTATTCCTGGCACACCTGAAGTTTCAATTACTTCTTTAGGATTCAATTGGCAAGTTGATCCTGAGTCCCCATACATTGGCTCTGGTCAATTGGATGGAAACGGTATTCCACCAGATTTCTTTGAAGATCATAATGTTAGATTAGGTTTCGCGTATGCCTTTGATTATGATGGTATGATAAATGAAGTCTTGAACGGTTTAGGCGAAAAAGTTCCTACCGCTTTGCCAACTGGATTCTTAGGGTATAGTGAAGATCTCCCGACATACGAATTGGATCTGCAAAAGGCTGAAAATTACTTTAAACGTGCTTACAAAGGTAGATTATGGCAAACAGGTTTCAAAATGACTATTCTTTACAATACAGGGAACGATTCAAGGAGAGTATCTGCTGAAATATTGAGAGATAATTTAGCACAAATAAATCCTAGATTCCAAGTTGAAGTTAGAGGAGTTCAATGGCCAACTTACTTAGATGAAAGAGAAAACATGATGCTTCCTGTTTACATCATTGGTTGGGTTGCTGATTTTCCTGATCCACATAACTTTATTTTCACTTATTACCACAGTGAAGGTGATTACGGAGGGTACTACGGCGATAACTTTGCGGAATTTGCAAGCTTGCCAAGACCAGAATTTGGTGGAAAATCATTGAACAAAATGATAGAAGACGCAGCCCTTGAATCTGATCCTGCTGTAAGAGAGCAAATGTATATAGATATTCAAGAATTTGTCTTTGATTATGCTCTTGTTTTGCCTCTTTATCAGCCACAAGGTTGAGAGTCCATCGTTCTTGGCTAAAAGGATGGATAAATAATCCAATTTGGCCCGGCGATTATTACTATAACTACACTAAAGTAGAGTAATAATTCTGCTAAGATAATGTAAAAAGAAGTTTTTTTGTAGTAAAATTTGAAGAGAGGGGTTTTCCCCTCTCTTTTTAAGTGATTACTTATTAAGTATAATTCACAGAGCGGAGGTGTTTACTTTTGACAACATACATCATCAGAAGGTTGTTATTACTACCTTTGATTATGTTAGGTGTTACTTTGATAGTTTTTTCTATGCAACAATTACTAGGACCTTTGAAACTTTTATCTACCTATGTTGATCCAAATACTTATGCAAAATTATCCGATCAGGATAAAATCGTTTTAATGGAGCAGTACGGTTTAACAGATCCTTGGCCAGTTAGATATGGAAAATGGATTGGGAATTTGTTCAAAGGTGATCTTGGATGGTCTGTAGTGGGCAAAGAACCTGTTTTAGATGCTTTATTACACAGGTTCCCCTATACGGTAGAATTAGCACTATATGCTATTTTTCCTATAATAGGGATTGGTATATGGTTGGGGGTTACCGCTGCAGTTCATCATAACTCATTTATAGATCAGGCTATTAGAATTTTCGCTTTAATAGGTTGGTCTTTGCCAGATTTTGTTTGGGCAATATTGGTTTTATTGATATTTTATATTGGTTTAGGTTGGTTTCCGCCAGGTAATCTAAGCTTATGGGCAGACGAAGTTGTAAAAAGTGCCTCCTTTAATAATTATACTAATCTTTTGACTATAGATGCATTACTCAACGGAAGAATTGATATATTTTGGGATGCTTTAAGGCATATTTTAGGACCCATAATTGCCATTTCTTGGTTATGGTGGGCTAATCTATTGAGAATTACCCGATCTTCAATGTTGGAAGTTCTTAGAAGAGATTATATAAGAACTGCAAGATCAAAAGGTTTACCAGAAAGAGTAGTCATAAACAAACATGCCCGAAGAAATGCTCTAATTCCAGTTGTAACAACCGCAGGTCAAATGGTTATTGGTTTATTGGCAGGCGTTGTTATAGTAGAGATGGTTTTTGTTAGAACAGGTTTGGGATCATTTGCGGCAACAGCGGCTCAGACTCTAGATTATGCTTCTATAATGGGTGTTTTATTATTTACTTCTTTCATACTTATTGTTGGAAATCTTATAATCGATATATCGTATGCATTTATTGATCCAAGAATCAGGTTAGGGTGAGGTGAAAATTGTGAATGAAGAAACAAAAAGGGCTTTAAAGCGTTTTTTTACTAATCCTTCCGCCATTATTGGCTTTTCTATATTAGTTTTTTTCATAATTGTAGCAATATTTGCACCAGTGATTGCACCTCCTCAATTACCAAATGAAAGAAACTTGGAAAGGGCCCTTGAATTAGTAAATGAAGATCCAACAGGGAATAAAGATTCTATTATTCAAGAGTTTCAAAACTATTGGGAAGATACATATTTTTTCGCTGAAATGGATTATCAAGATATATCAAGATTGATGGAAAGTGTTGAAAAGTTTGAAGATGGAGAGATTGAAAAAGAAATATTAAAATCTCAAATTGAAGAATTAGTTGATATGTACGTTCTAAATAGGTCCTACTATGAAGATTTTGATGAAGATACCAATGGAGTAATTAGAAGGTTGAGAAATGAATATGAAAGTGTTGTAGAAAGATATGAAAGGTCTTTACAACTTTCTGAAATGATCAGTGATCTCCAGTCACTCGAAGGGCAAGATTTCAAAAATGAAGCTTTAAACGTTTATGAAACCTTAAACAAAGATTTTTTGAACTCAATTGATTTTGATCCCTACATGATCCCCAATGCAGTTTCAACATTAGAACCTATACCACCATCTCCTGAACATCCCTTTGGGATAGTAAATCAAAAGGATATTTTTTATGGTGTTGTATGGGGAAGTAGAACCGCTTTTCAGATAGGGCTGGTAGTAGTTTTAATTTCAACCGCTGTTGGGCTTTTTATAGGTTCAGTAGCTGCCTATTTTGGTGGTTGGCTTGAAGAAGTTTTGATGAGAATTACAGATATTTTTATGTCCATACCTTTTATGCTTGCAGCTATGGTTTTAACAACTATTTTAGGTCTTGGAGTTAGAAATATGATGATTGCTTTGATAATTTTTGGGTGGATGGTTACGGCAAGATTGATCAGAGGGAACATACTTCAAGCCAAAAACGAACAGTATGTTATGGCCGCAAAAGCCCTTGGGGTTAGAGATGCGGCAATTATAGTCAAACATATCTTACCTAATACGATATTTCCCGTTTTGATAAACGCTACCATGAGGATCGGATCGATGGTTATCACCGCCGCAGCTTTGAGTTTCTTAGGTTTAGGTGCTCCACAAGGATACGCTGATTGGGGATCTATATTATCGTATTCAAGAGACTGGATCATTGGAGGTACAAGCCCAGGCCAATACTGGTTCACGATCTTGTATCCTGGCGTGGCTATGATTCTTTTTGTCATGGGTTGGAATTTACTGGGAGATGCCCTAAGAGATGTTTTTGATCCAAGAATGAGACGATAAAGTGAGAGGAGGAAACTTTTTGAAAGATAATAATAAAGAACCTATACTTCGTGTTAATAATTTGCATGTCCATTTTAAGACAGAGGACGGCATAATAAAGGCGGTCAATGGTGCCAGTTTTGAGCTTTATCCAGGTGAAACCTTGGCAATAGTTGGAGAATCAGGGTCAGGTAAAACAGTTACAGCGCTAAGCACTATAAGGCTATTAGACGAAAACGGATGGATCGCTGAAGGCGAAATACAGTACAAAGATATGGATGTTTTATCTTTATCGGACAATCAACTTAGAAAGATACGTGGTAATGAGATTTCCATGATCTTCCAGGAACCTATGACCGCTTTAAACCCAGTTTACACCATAGGAGAACAAATCATGGAATCTATTGAATTACATCTTAATATGAGCGAAAAAGAAGCCAAAAAACGAGCGGTAGATTTATTGAGAAAAGTTGGTATTCCTGAACCAGAAAGAAGAGTAGATCAATATCCTCATGAATTGTCTGGAGGAATGAGACAGAGAGCTATGATCGCTATGGCTTTAGCTTGCAATCCTTCCATCCTTATAGCGGATGAACCAACTACCGCATTGGATGTTACCATTCAGGCACAGATACTGGAACTTATGAAGGATTTACAAGATGAGTTTAAAATGTCGATAATCTTTATAACACATGATCTCGGAGTAATTGCAGAGATGGCTGATAGGGCTATAGTTATGTATGGTGGTGAAGTGGTTGAAAGCGGAGAAATAAAAACCATTTTTAAGAGACCACGTCATCCTTATACATGGGGATTGATGAATTCTATTCCCAGAATAGACAAAGAAGAGGAGAGGTTGCTTTCTATTCCTGGAGTAGTTCCAAACCCCCTGAACTTTCCAAAGGGTTGTAAATTTTCAAACAGGTGTTTCTTCGCTGACCAGAAATGTGTAGATGAAGATCCTAACTTGGAAGAAATTGAACCTCGCCATTTTTCCCGTTGTTGGCACATAGATAAATTATTAGACGAAATGAACAAGGTCAAAGAAGGTGAAGTATAGTGCCAAATAGTGACAAAATAATCTTAAAAGTTGAAAATTTGAAAAAATATTTTCCAGTTAGAGCCGGGGTCTTCAAAAGAACAGTCGCCCAAGTGTTAGCCGTAGACGATATCAGTTTTGAAATAAAAGAAGGCGAAACTCTCGGGCTTGTTGGTGAGTCCGGTTGCGGTAAAAGTACAACTGGTATGACAATTCTGAGATTATACGAACCAACAGATGGACGAATTATAATGGGAGAACAAGACACCACACCGTGGTTCATGAAAAATACCACCATCAACAAGTATATTAAAAAGATTTATGCAGACAGATTTGAGAAAATGAAAAAAGAATTAGGTTCAGAAGAAGAAGTAATTAAGAAATTAGATAACGAAATAGATAAAAAGTACGCACAGTTATATTTTCAAGATGGGATAAGAGAAATAAAGAAAGATTTGTTATCCAATTTGGACGAAAAAAGAAGATCCTTTAGAAAAAATGCCCAAGTCATCTTTCAAGACCCATATTCCTCTTTAAATCCAAGAATGAGAGTCTTGGATATCATAGGAGAAGGTATGAAAGTGAATAAAATGGGTACATCCTCCGAAATAAGGGATAGAGTTGCCAACTTAATGGAAACAGTTGGATTATCTAAAGACTACGTTTATAGATATCCTCACCAATTTTCTGGTGGGCAAAGACAAAGAATAGGAATAGCACGTGCTTTGGCATTGGATCCAAAATTAATCATTTCTGATGAAGCTGTTTCCGCCTTAGATGTTTCCATTCAATCTCAGATCATAAATTTAATGGTTGACTTGAAAAACGATTATGGCTTAACCTATGTTTTTATAGCTCACGATTTAGCCGTTGTGAAACACATAAGCGATAGAATAGCGGTTATGTATTTAGGAAAGATAGCTGAATTAACAACGAAAAAGGAGCTCTTTGAAGAGCCTTTGCATCCTTATACGGTTTCCTTGATGTCTGCTATTCCAATACCAGATCCGGAAGTTAAGAAGAAAAGAGTGGTTTTACAAGGTGATGTACCAAGTCCTCTAAATCCACCCTCGGGTTGTAGATTTCATCCTCGTTGTCCAATTGCTAAAGATATTTGTAGCAAAGAAGAACCACCACTTAAAGAAGTTAAGCCAGGACATTTTGTATCATGTCATTTTCCTGGTGAGTTTAAAATTTAAAAGCTTGGGTTTTACCCAAGCTTTTAAATACTTTAAATTTCTCCTTTTTCGTGCAACTTTAGATCTATTTTCTTCTCTAACTTTTGAAGTATGACTGGTAAGTATCTGTCTTTTAATTTTTTTCTATCGTATTGATGAATTAAAAAATAAGTAATTCCCAATCCTAAAATGCCAGCCAAGAAAGAGAAGATATCTGAAAAGCCCAAAGTATAGAGAATGGAAACTATAGACAAGAAAACTATTAAAGGAATCCCATAAGCTAAAAAAGAAAGTTTCACTACTGGAACTTCAGGTAATTCTACAACTACTTTATCTCCTTTTTTTACATCGACTTTTTCGGTGTTTTTAGCTTTTAAATTTAGTTCGTTTGCCCCACCTAATAGGGTACAGCCACCTTTCATTGCACAGCTCTCACATTCTTGCGTTCGTGTGGTTCTCAAATACACGTAACTTTCGTCTTTATCGATAACATCCATTACTTCCCTCATCGTTTATTACCTCCAATCCATTATGACATACGTCCAAAACCGTTACTTTATAACCTTGATCAAAGTGAGAAAGAAAACTAACCATCTCATCTTCTATATTTTTATAATCTCCATCTAAAATTCCCATGATTGTTGGCCCAGAACCACTCAAAAAATACCCCTTTGTACCTATTTTCATCAATTTAGATGTTATTTCTTCCCAGTAGGGGATAAAATCTTTACGATATGGCTGATGGATTTTATCTTTCGTGGCTTCTGACAAATTTTCAAAATGGGAGGTTACAAGAGATGCAACAAGGAGGCCAACTCTGCTTATATTAAACACCGCATCTTCAATGGGCACATTTTTTGGTAAAAGTGAACGAGCTTTTTTGGTAGAAAAATGAAAATCGGGGATAATTGCCAATAATTTCAACTGAGTTGGTAAATCCATTTTTACATACTTAACTTCGTTTTCCAACAAACTTCCTACTGTCAATCCTCCAACGAATGCAGGTAGAATATTATCCGTATGTCCATCCATTGTAGCTGCTAAATATATTATCTCTTCTTTCTTCAAAGGATTATTAAGCAGTTCGTTGGCAACTACTAAGCCTCCGACTATACAGGCTGCGCTACTTCCCAAACCTCTTGCTATGGGTATATTATTTATAAGATTTATGCGAAGACCCTTCGGATGAATATTTACTGCGTCAAACAATCGCTTCATAGCCTGATAAACTAAATTATGCTCATTAGTTTCTATATATGCTTGATCTTCTACCGGAATATTAATTTCTAGGCCAAAGTTTATTTCTTCGACTTCTATGATATTGTACAATTGTAAGGCTATCCCTAAACTGTCAAATCCTGGTCCTATGTTGGCAGTTGTGGCTGGAACTTTGACTCTTATCATTTCTTCAGCCCTTTCATTAAGTGATTATCCAAGATTAAGTTTGTTTTTAACATTGTTGATAACAGAGTTTTCGCAGGAAAAATATGTTTTTATAATGCCCCTATATATATCGATCATTTTCTTGCAATTTTCGTTCAACTCATCTTCCTTGATTTTTCCCTCAAAAAATTCATTCAACAATTCTTCTTCTTTTTCGTTCATACGAAGTTAGCCTCCTCTATCAATTGTCTCAATTTTTTCCTCGCGTAATGCAACCTACTTTTCACCGTCCCAAGAGGGATTTCCATTATCTCAGCAATTTCATTGTAACTAAGCCCATCGATATCTCTTAATTTAATCAGTAGTCTTTCTTCTTCGTCTAATTTTTCCATTATATTTAAAATCATTTGGTAATCGAGTTCTTCTAATACTTCATTTTTAACATTGGTATTGGAAATTGCTTGGATATTATGATTTTGCTCCGTTTCATCTTCAAAATCCACCGAAGTTTCTTTACTTCTTTGATATTTGCGAGAATAATTTTTTCCAACGTTGACAGCTATTCTATAAATCCAAGTAGATAACTTGGAAAGGCCTTTAAATCCATTTATCCCTCTAATAATTCTTATAAACACTTCTTGAAGGGCATCTTCTATTTCATCGTGGTTAACGTAATTTCTTAAAACCCCATAAATTTTTGGCGCATACTCTTCATATAATCTTTTAAAAGCATCAGGATCATTTTTTTTAAGATCTTCAATGAATTTTTCCTCTGTCAATTTGACTCTCTCCCATAATAAATTGTTCATTTTATTATATCATAAATTGTTGAAGAGATTCTATGAAAAAATTTTCTTTGAAATTTTTTTCATAGTTGACAAAAACCTTGATATTCGGGCATAAATTACTATAATTGCTTCTAATCGCCTAAGAATAGATTTCTTTGGATTTGAAACTTTGAGAAAAAAGGGATAAAATATTTATGTACAATAATAATGAAGTTCTATAGTAGTTTATAGAAAGAGAGAAACAATTAGAAAAAGGAGGATTCTAAAGATGGAAGAAACAAAGAAAGTAAGCTTATTTGATAACGCAGTTAAGCAATTCGACAGAGCCGCTAGAATCATGGAATTAGATAGAAATTTAAGAGAAGTATTAATCAAACCTAAGAGAGAACTTACCGTTAATTTTCCAGTACGTATGGATGATGGATCAATCAAAGTTTTTACAGGTTACAGAGTACAACACAATGTTTCTAGAGGTCCAGCAAAAGGTGGAATTAGATACCATCCAGATGTCACATTAGACGAAGTTAAAGCTTTGGCTTTTTGGATGACTTGGAAGTCTGCTGTAGTGGACATCCCCTATGGTGGAGCTAAAGGCGGCGTTACAGTGGATCCTTTTAAACTTTCGGATTCTGAATTGGAAAGATTGTCGCGAAGGTTCTTCTCTGAAATTCAAATCATAATAGGTGAAGAAAAAGATATCCCCGCCCCAGATGTAAACACTAATGGTCAAATAATGTCTTGGTTTATGGATACATATTCTATGAATATAGGACATACAACTTTAGGCATAGTTACAGGGAAGCCTTTAGAGATTGGAGGTTCTGAAGGAAGAACAGAAGCTACTGGAAGAGGAGTAAATATATGTATCGAGGAAGCTGTAAAATATTTGAGAGACAGGGGAAGACTAAATAAAAAAGATGAAGCGATAACCGTCGCCATTCAAGGTTTTGGTAATGTCGGTTCTTACTTAGCTTTGACTCTAACAGAAGAAAGTAGATATAGGTTGGTTGCAATATCTGATTATAGTGGTGGTTTTTATAAAGAATCCGGTTTCACCGCAGAAGAGATTCGTTATCTGATGGATAAAACTAGAGATAGAAAAGCCTTGTTATTGGATGTTAACGAAGAAGGTTATAAAGAGATAACCAACGAAGAGTTATTGAAGTTAGATGTAGATGTTTTTGCACCTTGCGCAATGGAAAATGCAATTAACGAAGATAATGCGGATGATATAAGGGCAAAACTCATCGTTGAAGGAGCTAACGGTCCACTAACTCCAGAAGCTGACGATATCTTGTTGTCCAAAAATGTCTTCATAGTACCAGATTTCTTGGCAAATGCTGGTGGCGTGACGGTTTCGTACTTCGAGTGGGTACAAGGACTTCAATGGAATTTTTGGGAACTTGAGGACATTAGAAAAGCTCTACAAAAAAAGATGAAGAACGCATTTTGTGACGTTGCTCAAACAATGGATAAGTATGAGGTCGACATGAGAACAGCTGCATATGTGAGAGCCATAGAACGTGTGGCAAACGCTACAAAGTTAAGAGGCATTTATCCGTGATGATAAAATAACAAAAATTACCCCTTTCTTAACTATTTAGAAAGGGGTAATTTTTTGGTTACTTAAGTCGAGTAAAATAGAACGAGTTTATTTGAAAAAGGGGTGGAAAAATGGCTTTTACTTTAATTTCAACATTCATAAACGCTACAATTGGTTTTTTTCTAGCTGATATGCTGTTTTGGATTTTGTCACTAGTAATCTTAGGTATTATATTGTACATTTCCTGGAAAAAAAGTATGTACAGCAAATTGGGCAACTTTATTTTGTTAGTAGGGATTTTATTTTCTTTTTTTGGGTATTTAAATAATTTTAATCCGTCTTATTTTTATTTGTTGATTAACCTGTCTGCCTTTTTTGCTGTTCTTTATACAGCGTATAACAAAAAATTGTTAATTATTCTATCTTGGATGTTAAATGGTTTTTCCCTGGGGTACATTATAGCATCATTGAGGGACTTAAATTTAGGCATCGTGTTTGGGATAATTATTTTCCTTATAGGATTAAGAGATGCATTTTTGCCTAAAAAGTTTGACGAACATTTAAACGACTAATTCGTGTATTGTAGAAGCTAACCTTTTTATACCTTCTTCAATACTTTCTTCATTTGAACAGGAATAATTTAATCTCAAGGTATTTACATTTTTCTTGTCGATGTAAAAAGGGTCTCCGGGGACGAAGGCAACCTTTTTTTCTATAGCTTTGTCAAACAACTCAAGAGCAGAAATATTGTTAGGCAAAGTTACCCAAAGAAACATTCCTCCCTGTGGATTCGTATATTCTACATCTTTGGGGAAATATTTTTTAATACTTTTTATCATCGCATTTTTTTGAGCACCATATCTCATTTTTATGTTCATTATATGTTTGTCTAGGTCGTTCTCTTTCAAGAACTGGTATAGTATTCTTTGCCCTACATAATTAGAATGTAGATCAGCCCCTTGCTTAGCAGTCACAAGATTTTCCAGTACATCTTTGGGAGCAACTACCCAACCCAGCCTAAATCCTGGGGCAACAATTTTTGAGAAAGATCCTAAAAGTATCGTTTGTTCAGGAATCAATTTTTTGAATGAAACACTATCTTCCCCTTCAAATCTTAACTCTCCATATGGGTCATCCTCTATTAGGTAAATATTGTGTTTTTTCAACATCTCAGCTATCTTTTCTCTATTTTTATTTGTATAAGTAATTCCTGAAGGGTTTTGAAAATTTGGGACGGTGTAAAGTAATTTTGGTGAAAATTCTTCCAAAACATCTTTTAATTCTTCTAAATCAAGACCCTCTTGGGATAGTTTTACGGTTTTAAAGTTTTTTGTGTATACTGCTAATGCTTGTATAGCTCCCAAGTATCCAGGTTCTTCAATTGCAATGAAATCATCTTCATTTAAAAAAAGTTTTCCGAGTAAGTCGAGGGCTTGTTGAGAACCATGAGTTATTAAAACATCATCTTTTGTTATGTTTAAACCTTTTTTTTCGTTGTACCTATTGGCGATGAATTCTCTTAAAGGTGGATATCCTTCTGTGGAACTGTATTGAAGTATCTCTTTACCGTGATTATCAAACTGAGAAACAGCGGCATTTTTTATCTCGTTGACTGGAAACAAATCAGGATTTGGTAAACCACCTGCAAATGAAATTATTTCGGGGTCATCAACTACTTTAAGTATCTCTCTTATAAAAGAACGTGGAACGTTTTTCATACGATTAGCGTATATATTTTCCATTTTTTATCTCCTCCTGAAAAGTTTTATAGCCTTTAGCGCCCCTTCGCCCCGCAGCCCACCCATAAGGATAAAAAAGTATACCTCTCGATACTACCTTTTTAAAATCTTTTATTTTAAAAGTTATGTTAGTTTTCTTTTACGGGGAACAGATTATCCACAAACAATCCGTATTCCACGCTGTCTAACAATGCTTTCCAGCTGGCTTGAATTATGTTAGTTGAAACACCCACAGTAGTCCAAGTTTTATCTGTGTCTGAAGTTTCTATTAAGACTCGTACCTTAGCAGCGGTTCCAGAAGCACTGTCAAGCACCCTTACTTTGTAGTCTATCAATTTCATGCTTTTCAGGGATGGGAAAAAGTCTTCTAGAGCCTTTCGCAACGCCATATCTAAAGCATTCACAGGGCCATCACCTTCAGCAACGGCATGGACGGTTTCATCGTTTATTTTTAATTTGACAATAGCTTCGGTTCCCGTACCTTCGCCAAAATTGTAATGAAGAATGTTGAAATTTTCCACTTGAAAATTCGGTGTGTAATCAAAAAATTCTCTTAATACTAAGAGTTTCAAAGAAGCATCTGCACCTTCAAATTGATATCCATCATGCTCATATTCCTTGATCTTCAATGTTAACTTTTTGAACTGTTCTTCAGAAAATTGTGTAATATCAAAGCCCAATTCTTCCAACTTTGATTTCAAATTGCTTTTTCCTGATAACTCAGAAACTAATATTCTTCTAGTGTTCCCAACCCATTCCGGAGATATGTGTTCATAAGTGAGTGGATTTTTAAGAATGGCGCTAACATGGACACCACCTTTATGTGTGAAGGCACTTCTTCCCACGTAAGGGATCCTGTTGTCAGGAGTTAAGTTAGCAACTTCAAATACGTAATTATAAAGTGAAGTCGTTTTTTCTACATTTATTTTCGGTAATCTAAATCCGTATTTAAACTTCAAGTTAGGTATTATAATACAGAGGTCTGCATTACCACATCTTTCCCCTAAGCCTCCAACCGTTCCTTGTATTTGTTCAACTCCTTCTTGTAAGGCTGTAAGAGAATTCGCCACAGCTAGGCCAGAATCGTTGTGAGCATGAATGCCCAAAGGTATTTTTATTCTCGCTTTTACCTCTTCTATTGCCTCTTTGATCTTTGAAGGGGTTTGTCCTCCGTTTGTGTCACATAAAACAGCGATCGAAGCGCCAGAGTTTTGTGCAACTTCTAATGTTTTAATGGCATATTGTTGATTATGGTAAAAACCATCAAAAAAGTGTTCGGCATCAAAAAATACTTCTATACCTTTTCTTTTTAAGAAGGTTATCGTATCTTCTATAAGTTTCAGGTTGTCATCAAGAGAAATGCCCAAGGCTTGAGATACATGGAAGTCCCAACTTTTTGCAAATATAGTAACGATTTTTGCCCCAGAAGAAACCAATTTTAAAATATTCGGATCATCTTCTGCCTTTATTCCGTATCTTTTTGTAGAGCTAAATGCAACTATCTCACTGTTTTTGAATGACATACTTTGAACCTTTTTAAAAAACTCTTCATCTTTAGGATTGGATCCTGGCCAACCACCTTCGATGTAGTCTATTCCGTACTCATCCAATTTTTTTGCTATCTTTAATTTATCTTCTACAGTTAGAGAAACATTCTCTCCTTGGGTTCCATCTCTTAAAGTGGTATCAAACAATTTAGGTTCTTTCAATTTGGTTCACCCTCTTTTTAAAATTTTGACAATTTCGTCTCCTACTTCACTGGTGCTTAAATTTCCCCCCATGTCTTGAGAAAGTAAGTTTTCATCGATCGATGTTTTAATCGCACCTTCAACTTTTTCAGCTAAATCTTTTCTTCCAAAATATTCTAACATCATTGCTGCAGCTAAAATAGCAGCTATAGGATTGGCAATACCTTTACCAGCAATATCGGGAGCTGAACCATGAACGGGTTCAAACATGGAAACACTGTTGGGATTAATATTTCCTGAGGCAGCCAACCCCATCCCCCCCTGAAGTTCTGCACCCAAATCTGTGATGATGTCCCCAAACATGTTACAGGTTACTATCACATCAAATATTTCGGGATTTCGTACCATTTTCATCGTTATAGCATCTACGTAGTAATGATCAGTCTGAACGTCTGGGTATTCCTTCTTTAACTCTTCAAATACCCTCAACCATAAGCCGTGAGAATAAGTTAGTACGTTACTTTTATCACAGAGTGTTAGTTTCCCATTGAGATTTTTTGCATACTCAAAAGCGTACCGGATGATACGCTCTACACCTTTTCTAGTTGAAATCATCTCTTGTATTGCTACTTCGTCTTGAGTATCTTTTTTTAAAATTCCACCAACACCTGCATAGAGTCCTTCAGTATTTTCTCTTATTACTGTAAAATTGATCTCATTAACGCCTTTCTTTTTCAAAGGCGAAAACCTGTCGTTTAGTAGTTTTATTGGTCTTAAATTGACGTATTGATCAAAATGAAATCGTAATTTTAATAGTATCCCATGCTCTAAGACACCTGCTGGTACTCTTGGATCCCCTACTGCACCCAAATATATGGCATCGAAGGTTTCTAATCGTTTCAATAGAGAGTCTGGGATTAATTCTCCAGATTTTAGATACCGTTCGGCTCCAACCTCGAACTCTTCAAATTTGAGATTCAAATTATACTTTTCTCCCATAAAATTTAATATTTTAAGACCTTCGTTGATTACTTCCTTCCCAATTCCATCCCCTGGTAGAACAGCTATCGACGGCATCTATTGAGCGACCTCCTTTTTGATCTTCTCTATCAATCCCCCGGAAGATATTATTTCTTGAAGAAATTTAGGATATTTCTCTGAATAGTATTCTTTCTTGTTTTTTAGATCTTTGATGATTCCATTGTCTAAGTCTACCTCTATTTCCGAACCATCTTGGATATTATGAGAAGCCTCTTTAGAAATAAGTATAGGTAATCCAATATTGATGGCGTTTCGATAAAAAATCCTTGCAAAACTTTCTGCTATGACACAAGAAACACCTGCCGCCTTAATCGATAATGGAGCATGTTCACGAGAACTTCCAGAACCGAAATTCCTTCCGGCTACTATAATGTCTCCTTTTTGAACTTTTTTTACGAAATCTTTATCTATATCTTCCATACAATGTTGTGCCAATATCTCTGGTTCAGGGTTGTTTAGATATCTAGCTGGTATAATAACATCGGTATCAACGTTGTCACCGTATTTGAAAACTCTCCCTCTGAATTTCACCTTATAACCTCCTCAGGATGAGTGATGTATCCAGTAATAGCAGAAGCTGCCGCCACCGCAGGATTGGATAAATAAACTTCACTTTCTGGATGACCCATCCTTCCAACAAAATTCCTGTTAGTTGTAGATATCGCCTTCTCACCTTTTGCCAAAACTCCCATGTGTCCACCTAGGCAAGGTCCGCACGTTGGTGTACTTACGGCGGCTCCCGCTTCGATGAATATTTCAATTAAACCTTCTTTTAGTGCCTGCATGTATATATCTTGGGTGCCAGGAAAAATAATGCATCTTACATCAGAGTTAACTTTGTGTCCCTTAAGTACGTGAGCAGCGATTCTTAAGTCTTCTATTCTTCCATTGGTGCAAGAACCAATTACCGATTGATCAATTTTTATCCTCTTTGCTTCAGTAACAGGTTTGGTGTTTTCTGGCAAATGTGGGAAAGCCACCTGTGGTTCAATATTTGATACATCATATTCGATAACTTCTTCATATGAAGCATCGGGATCGCTACTTACCGGTGTATAATCTCTTACTGCCCTTTCTTTTAAGTACTCTTTGGTTTTTTCATCGTATTCAAATAATCCACATTTAGCCCCTGCTTCTATCGCCATGTTCGCCATAGTCATTCTCGAATCCATAGAAAGGTCTTCGATCGTTTCTCCAGTAAACTCAATAGATTTATACAGGGCTCCATCCACTCCTATATCTCCTATCGTGTAAAGTATCAAATCCTTTCCACTTACCCATGGGTTTAACTTTCCTTTGTATACGATTTTTATACTTTCTGGGACTCGGAACCATAAGTAACCGGTAGCCATTGCCGCAGCCATATCGGTGCTTCCAACACCTGTACCTAAACAGTTAAGAGCACCATAGGTACACGTATGGGAATCTGCTCCTACAACGATTTCACCTGGTAAGGCTAGTCCTTTTTCAGGTATTAGACAGTGTTCTATTCCCATTTTACCTATCTCAAAATAATTAAGAATATTCATCTCTTTTGCAAAATTTCTTATAAGTAGAGCATTTTGCGCGGATTTTATATCTTTGTTTGGGGTAAAGTGGTCTGGAACTATTGCAATTCTTTCATTATCAAATACTTTGGATAATCCTATTTTTCTAAATTCTTTGATGGCAACAGGAGTTGTTACATCGTTCCCAAGTACAAGATCCACTCTCGCATTAACAATCTCTCCGGGTTTAACTTCACTTTTATTTGAATGAGATGCAAGGATCTTCTCTACAATTGTCATTTCTTTATTTCCTCACTTTATTATTTTATTTTTTTGTAGTTTGGAGTTTCTTAGTCATATATTTATTCAAGGCATTTAGATAAGCCAAAGTACTCGCTTGGGTAATATCTGTTTCAACAGAATGCCCAACGTACACATCTTCTCCAATTTTGAGTTTAACGGTTGTTTCTCCTAAGGCATCGGTCCCCTCTGTAACCCCTTCAATCTTATACGAAATCAAAGTGATATTTTCTTCTTCAGCGATTTCGTTTATGGCTTTAAATATTGCATCTATTGGCCCGTCTCCACTGCAAGCTGCTTTTTCTATCAAATCTTCTCCTCTTGCTATCTTTATAGTCGCTGTCGGTAGTGTAGTGTTTCCAGTAGTAACGGATAAATATTTGAGTTTGAAATAATCCTCGGTTTTATATAGTTCGTCGTTTATCAATGCTTCAACATCAAGCGGATTTAAATTCTTTTTTTTACTGGCTAGATCTTTGAATTTAATGAATAACTTTTCAAAGGTTTCTTCATTCACGGTGTAACCAGATGATGTTAAGAACTCCTTTAAGGCATGTCTTCCCGAATGCTTCCCTAAAATTAGTTTATTTGAATTCAACCCTATACTTTCTGCTTTCATTATTTCGTAAGTAGTTCTCTCTTTGATAACACCATCTTGATGAATACCAGATTCATGTGCAAAGGCATTTTTACCTACTATTGCTTTATTAGGTTGAACAACCATTCCAGTAAATTGTGAAACCATGTTGCTTAATTTTAAAATCTTAGTTGTATCCTGGGTTACGACTAAATCTTCAAAATAATCTTTTCTGGTAACTAACGCCATTAAAACTTCTTCTAAGGCAGCGTTGCCTGCCCTTTCTCCTATTCCATTGACTGCAACCTCTGCCTGATCGGCACCCTCTTTCAGAGCAACGAGTGTGTTAGCAGTTGCCATCCCTAAATCGTTATGGCAATGTACACTTAATTCAATCTTGTCTAAGTTCCTTGTGTTTTCTTTTATCTTTTTAATAAATTCACCAAATTCTTGAGGAATTGCATATCCCACCGTATCAGGCACGTTAATTACCCATGCACCAGCTTCGATGACTTTTTCAAAGAGTTTGTACAAAAACTCTAACTCGCTTCTTGAAGCATCTTCTGCTGAAAATTCAACGTTATTAGTATACTTTGCTGCATACTTTACGGCCTCAACTGCTCTTTCCAAAACTTGATCTTCATTCATTTGCAGCTTATATTTCATGTGAATAGGAGAAGTGGCAATGAACACATGAATTCTTGGTTGTTCTGCTTCCTGAAGTGCTTCCCAAGCACAATCGATATCTTTGTAATTCGCCCTTGCTAAAGCGGCAATCTCAACATCTCTGATTTTTTGGGCGATGTTTTTCACACTTTCAAAATCACTACTTGAAGAAATAGGAAAACCAGCCTCTATTACATCAACTTTTAACAAGGAAAGCTGTTCGGCTATTGCCAACTTCTCCTCCATTGTCAAACTTACTCCTGGAGATTGTTCACCATCCCTCAACGTAGTATCAAAAATTTTTATTTTTCTCAAATTTGATCACTCTCCCACTTGCCTATATTTTTTAGCTTTCTATCCAAGGCATCATCGCTCTCAACTGCTCTCCCACTTGCTCTAATAAAGAATTATTATCTTTTTCAGTTAAAGCATTGAATACAGGCCTATTGGCTTTGTTTTCTAATATCCAGTCCTTTGCGAAATTCCCATTCTGTATGTTTAAAAGTACATCTTTCATGGTTTCTTTAACCCTATCATCGATAATTTTGGGACCGATGGTAATATCTCCGTATTGTGCAGTGTCACTTATGGAGTATCTCATCTTTTTTAATCCGCCTTCATACAAGAGATCTACGATTAATTTTAGTTCGTTCAAACATTCAAAATAGGCTATTTCTGGTTGATACCCCGCTTCAACGAGTGTTTCAAAACCTGCCTTGATAAGTGATGTAGTTCCACCACATAAGACCGCTTGTTCTCCAAATAGGTCTGTTTCTGTTTCCTCTTTAAAAGTTGTTTTGATGACACCTGCTCGTGTACAACCTATTCCTTTGGCGTAAGATAAACCCAACTCTTTTGATTTTCCTGAAAAATCTTGATGAACAGCTAATAATCCTGGAACCCCTTTACCTTCTAAATACATCCTTCTAACTAAATGGCCAGGACTTTTGGGAGCAACCATGAATACATCTACGTTTTTTGGAGGCACAATTTGTCCAAAATGGATATTAAAACCATGAGAAAATCCAAGTGCATTACCCTCGTCTAAGTTGGGTTCTATGTCTTTTTTGTACACCTCACTTTGAACTTCATCAGGGATCAATACTTGAATAATATCTCCTTTTTTAACGGCTTCAGATGTCTCGTACACTTCAAAGCCATCTTTTTGAGCGGTTTCTTTGCTTTTACTATCTTTCTTCAGACCTATAATTACTTTTAACCCGCTATCTTTAAGATTTTGTGCCTGAGCGTGACCTTGACTCCCGTAACCCAAAACCGCTATAGTTTTATCCTTCAATAAACCTAAGTCGGCATCTTTTTCATAAAATGTTTCCACCATGAACTATCACTCCTTTATTTTTTGATTTTTATGAATTTGTCAAAGCGTTGTTGTTCATTTCTCTATCTATAGCTACGATCCCTGTTCTCACGACTTCTTTAATGCCAAAATCCTTCATTATTTCGATAAAGGCATTTATTTTATTTTCATCCCCCGTAATTTCAACTGTTATTGTGTCAAGGGAAAAATCGACAACCTTACCCCTAAAAACGTCTACCACCTGAATAACTTGGCTTCTTTGATTTTTTCCACAATTTACCTTAATTATCGCCATATCCCTCTCTATCATATTGCTTTGATTCAATTCAGTGATCTTTATAACATCTATAAGTTTGTAAAGCTGTTTTTTCACTTGTTCGAGTGTGTCTGTGTTTCCTTCGACAACTATGGTCATTCTTGAATACTCAGGAAATTCTGTCTCCCCTACATTTAAACTCAGTATGTTGAAATTTCTCCTACTGAATAGACCAGATATTCTTGCCAAAACTGCAGGTTGATTATTCACCGTTACTGATAAGATGTGTCTCATGCAACCTCCCCCTGTTTTTCCTTTTCTCTCTTTTTCTTTTTTAGTTCCAACATCTCATTGATCGATGCCCCTTCTGGAACCATTGGGAATACGTTCTCATCTTGAGGAATAATGACGTCAAGTAAAACTGGGCCATCATAATTTAGAACCTCTTTCAAAGCCATCTCTACATCGTTTGTTTGATCGATTCTTAACGATTTTATTCCATAAGCCTGAGCCAATTTAACAAAATCAGGATTTTCAAGTATAGTGGCAGAATATCTTTCATCAAAAAATAACTCTTGCCACTGTCTTACCATCCCTAAGGTTCCATTGTTTAAAATAATTATTTTCACGGGGAGCCTGTTAGAACTTATTGTAGCCAACTCCTGGAGATTCATTTGAAAACTTCCGTCACCAGATATGTTGATAACCGTTTTATTGGGATTTCCTACCTGAACACCTACACTGGCTGGTAAACCGTATCCCATAGTTCCAAGACCTCCAGAGGTTATAAATGACCTAGGTTTCGAAAAACGAAAGTATTGGGCTGCCCACATTTGATTTTGGCCAACTTCTGTTACTATTACCGTATTTTCATCAGTTAACTCATCCAATTTTTCAATCAAGTATTGTGGTTTAATACTGTTATCATCGTATTCGTAGTTAAGTGGAAATCGTCTTTTCCATTCTTTTATTTGTTCAAGCCATTCTTTTCTTTCGATCGTCTTTATTAGTGGAATTAATTTATCTAAAACGTTTTTCGCATTACCAACAATGGGGATATCCACTTTAACATTTTTATTTACTTCAGCTGGATCGATATCTATATGGATGATCTTTGCATGTGGAGCAAACGTTTCCAACTTCCCCGTTACCCTGTCATCAAAGCGTACTCCAATTCCTATTATCAAATCTGCTTCAGATATAGCGTAGTTGGCATACATTGTACCGTGCATACCTAACATCTTTAAAGAAAGCTCATGATCTTCTGGAAAAACACCAAGCCCCATGAGAGACGTAACTACTGGTATTCTTCCCTTTGTTGCCATATTTGTTAGTTCTTCTGAGGCATTAGAATTTATAACCCCTCCACCGGCAAAGATGACAGGCCTTTGCGAAGAGTTAATTGCCTCGGCAGCTGATTTTATTTGCATATAGTTTCCTTCGTATGTTGGTTGATATCCTGGGAGATGAACACTTTCAGGATACATGAAATCAGCATGAGATTTAAGAACATCCACCGGTAAATCAATTAAAACGGGACCTGGTCTGCCGGTTCTTGCTATGTAAAAAGCTTCTTTTATTGTCTTGGCTAAATCCTTCACATTTGTCACCATGTAATTGTGCTTAGTTACAGGCAAGGTTATTCCTCTTATATCTATTTCTTGGAATGAATCCGTACCTATTAGGCTCGTCGGAGCTTGACCTGTAAAAGCAACAACTGGAACGGAATCCATGTATGCTGTTGCTAACCCTGTAACTAGGTTCGTAGCTCCAGGCCCAGAAGTGGCTATACACACCCCAACCTTCCCTGTACTCCTTGCATAACCATCTGCAGCATGTGCTGCCCCTTGTTCATGACGAACTAATATATGTTTTATAGGTGCGTCGTACAGTTCATCATAAAGGGGAATAACCTTCCCTCCTGGATATCCAAATACAACTTCAACCTTTTCCCTCAAAAGTGATTCAACGAATATTCTTGCCCCGGAAAGAATCGGCATAAAATCACCTCTCTAATTTTTTTATTCTAAAAACGCCCCTTTATCCGCTGATTGTACAAACCTACTGTACCTGTCTAAATACCCACTAGTTTTTGGAAGTATCGGTTTAAAAGTATTCAATCTTGCTTGTAATTCTTCTTCTGATATTTTTAAATTTAGAGTCTTTTGTGGTATGTTTATCGATACCATATCCCCATCCCTTACAACCCCTATTGGACCTCCTGCCGCAGCTTCGGGAGACACATGACCTATGGCAGAGCCGCGTGTTGCTCCTGAGAATCTACCATCGGTGATCAGCGCAACCTTCTTATCCAATCCCATACCAGCTAATGCAGAAGTAGGTGCTAACATCTCTCTCATACCTGGTCCTCCCTTTGGCCCTTCGTACAGGATAACTACTACATCTCCTTCTTTAATTTTTCCCCCATAAATAGCTTTGATGGCTTCTTCTTCCTTGTTGAAGACCTTTGCAGGTCCTTCATGTACCAACATCTCATCCGATACAGCTATCTGTTTAACGATTGCCCCGTTAGGAGCTATATTACCTTTTAACACCGCTAGTCCTCCATCTTTATGGTACGGATTATCTATAGGCCTTATCACTTCCTGGTTGACATAACCAACGGTTTTGAGATTCTCACCTAATGTTTCCCCAGTTACGGTCAAACAGTCTAGATGGAGCAAATTCTTCTTGGACAATTCTTTTAGTACAGCAGGAATACCACCGGCATAATGTAAATCTTCAATGTGATGAATCCCTGCAGGGGATAAACTACATAGGTGTGGGGTTTTTGAGCTAATTTTATTTATAATATCTATGTCAAAATCGATTCCAGCTTCGTGAACAATTGCCGGCAAATGTAAAGCCGTGTTGGTAGAACAACCTAAAGCCATATCTAAAGTAAAGGCATTTTCTACTGTTTTTTCGGTGAATATATCCAACGGTTTAATATCTTTAGCTACTAACTCCATTATCTTTTCTCCACTTTTTGTTGCCAAAGCCCTCCTACTAGAAAAAACTGCCGGAATCGTCCCATTTCCCGGCAGCGCAAGTCCTAAAACCTCTGTTAGGCAGTTCATTGAATTGGCAGTAAACATCCCAGCACAAGATCCATACCCAGGACAGGCGTTCATTTCCATTTCATTTAACTCTTCATCAGAAATCTTATTGGCAACTCTCGCACCAACCGCTTCAAACATATCGTGTAAATCGATTTTTCTTCCTCTGTAATTCCCCGCAAGCATTGGACCTCCACTTACAACAATGGCAGGAATATTTAGCCTCAAAGCGGCCATTAGCATCCCTGGAACGATCTTATCGCAGTTGGGAATAAGAACCAATCCATCGAATTTGTAGGCTCTAGCTACAGATTCTATAGAATCGGCAATTAATTCTCTACTCGGTAATGAATAGTTCATACCGCTGTGTCCCATAGCGATACCATCACAGATTCCTATTGTTGAAAAAGCTAAAGGCAAACCTCCAGCAGCGTATACTCCATTTTTTACACTTTCGCATATTTCATTCAAATGTTTATGTCCTGGTATTATATCGTTCGCAGAGTTAGCTATCCCTATTATAGGTTTATCGATCTCATCTTTTGTCAACCCTAAGGCATAAAGCAAAGAACGATGTGGAGCTTTTGATACTCCTTTTTTAATTTCGTCGCTTCTTTGTTTATTATCGCTCATATAATCCTCCCTTTTCATAATGTTTAAAAATGTTGAAAAAATCCCCGGTAGAATTCATTCCCGTTCTTTCCATTTTGGATAACTTCCAAGAATTTTAAAGAAAGAACTCATTTTTTCTAATTTAACTAATGCTGTTATTACATCTTTATCTTCTGTATAACCTTCAAAATCTATATAAAAAGAATATTCACCTAATTGCTTTTTGGTTGGTCGAGACTCAATCCTTGTTAGATTGATGTTCTTTTCTTTGAAAGCTTTTAACATATTGTATAGAACACCAGGTTTATTTTGCTTGGGAGAACATATTATCGAGGTTTTGTAATTTTGTTCTGGATCTTTAATATTTGTAAAGCCATCACGATTTGCAATCACAAAAAAACGGGTTGAATTACTTTTTGAGTCTTGAATATCTTTAGCTAAGACCTTTAAATTATAGATATTAACAATATTTTCCGAACCTATAGCCGCACTTTTTGGCACATCTTTTATTATTTCGCATGCATTTGCGGTACTTGCGGTAAATATAACTTCAGGATTATTCAATCTATTTTTTATAAACTTACCACATTGTCCAATAGCTTGTTGATGGGAAAAAAGCTTTTTAATCTCTGCCAAGTCTAAATTTTCATAAGATAGAAGAAAATGTTTTATTGGAACAACACACTCTCCTACTACCTGAATATCTGATTTCTCGAATAAAAGATCCATTGTAATATTCACTGAACCTTCCACGGAATTTTCAATAGGTACAACTCCAAAATCTACTTCTTTACTTTGAACCATCTCAAAAACATCTGAAATAGATTGTAATGGAATCAAAGAAACATTTTCACCAAAATATTTCCCCACGGCAATTTCACTATAAGTCCCTTTGGGTCCCAAATAACCACATTTTTTTAATGCCTGATCTTTATCCAAAGCATCTAACTCCTTAATTCAAAAAAATTACGAAAATATTTTCAGAGTTGTAAGAAAATGAAAAAAATTTCATTTTTCCTAATTATTGGTAACTATTTAAGATTAGCGTAAATTATTAGCGATTATACTCTAAAATCTCTGTTTTTGCAAGATTTGAAAAAAATTTCATTAAAAGCCTTTCTAATTCCTTCTTTTGAGGGTTTAGGAAAATAAGATTAAAACTGTCGTGTTTAATTTTAATCTAAAATTTACTTAAAACAAATAAAAAATTTACTAATTCGTTTTCTAAAAAAATTGTACAGGAGGAAATGAAAGGTGGCAAAAATGGTACAATTTAATATAGTGGTTCTACCAGTTGATAAATTAAATTTTTCAATTACATCTTAAATCGCAGATAGTGGCAATAATCCTTTTAAAACACTATATCTTCTTTATGGTGGATTTGGTAATTATACTAGCTGGGTGTCAGAAACAAGCATTCAAAGATTAGCTGAGGGAAGGAACCTGGCTGTTGTGATGCCTTCTGGGAATAATTCTTTTTATCTGGATCAACCAGAATCTGGAAATTTTGGGATACTTATATTGAAAAAGTTCTTGACTGGCTTCCATTGAAAAATTGATCGCCAGCCGTTGAATGTAATTTAATTCAAGGAGAGGAAACTAAAATTACCTTTTAAAAATCATAAAATCGTATTCAATATAACACCATACGAAATAAAACCCTTTAAAGTGTGATTAAAATGAAAAAAATAATTTTTGTAATGGGAATTACTTAGAAGGTGTAAAAAATGAAAGTGTTGGGGATAGATTTTGGGACAACTTCTTACAGTGCATGCTTATACGACAGTAAAAGTAAAGAAATTGCCTTCGCAAATAAACAAAATACAAGTTTAATTTTCGATGGTTTAAAAAGTGAATTTGACATAAAAAAATTAGAAAGTGATTTTGATTCTTTTATAAAATATCTAACTAAAGTTTTTGATTTAAAAGGAACCAAAGCTATTTCGGTCACCGGAAATATGCATAGTTTTTTTCTTGTGAAAGATAACACCCCAATAACAAATATAATTACTTGGCAAGATCAAAGAGCTTTAGAGAAAAATGAAAATGGAATTACATATGTAGATTATATTAATAAAAATTATAAATCGCTATTTTCAAAATTTCAATACTTTCTAAGCCCAGGGTATGCTGTCACAACTTTACTCCCTTTACAAAAATTTCTACGTACTTCGGGGTTTTCTCTCCATTTTGCTCCAGATTTCATTGTAAAAAAGCTCACTGGAGATACTACATACGATTCAATACCTATAGATCCTACTATAGCGCATAGCAGTGGATTTTACGCATTAGAAAACAAAGATTGGAATTGGAAACTAATCAATGCATTGGGATACAGCGAAATTCACCTTCCCAAAATTGCTGAACCTGGAACTTTTGTTGGGAATGTTGGAAAGTACATCCCTCAATTAACTGGTACCCCGATTTTTTTAGGGATGGGTGACAATCAAGCGTCAGTTTTAGGCGCAATTTTTGAAAAGAAACTTGAAACTTCTTACAATAAAATAAATTCGATGGTTATAAGCATAGGAACAAGTGGGCAAATATCTGCTGTAGTTAAGGAAATAAAAAGGATTTCAAAATACATAGATTATCGACCTTTTTTAAATAATTATTATTTATTAGTTGGAGCTAGTTTATCCGCTGGTAAGACTATTGACACTATTAAAGATTTTATAAAAAGCTTTATAAGCTTGGCTTGTAAAAAAAACGTTGAAGACGATTATGTTTACGAATTCATCAAGAATTCAATGTTACCTGTTTCACCTTTAAAATTTCGCACTACATTAAACGGTACACGTTATAATCCTCAATTGAGAGGAGCCATTGATAACATAAGTTTAAACAACTTTACAATTCAGAATCTAGTTACAGCAGCTGCATATGGAATAGTGGAAGAACTCTACAAATATTATAGAGAAATGAATATTGATTATGAAGATATCTTAGGGGTGGGGAATGGTCTACAGAAAAATAAATATTTTATAAGCATCATAAAAAAAGTCTTTAATAAAAATTTTTACCTAAGTAAATTGGAAGAAACTACAAGTTTTGGCGCTGCTGTGTGCGCAATGGAAGGAAAAACGAAAGGGGAGGTCGACATTCAAGGATGAATAAAGAGAAAATTCAAGAACAACTAAAGAAACCGTTGATAATTAAAGAAACAAGGTACACTTACTAATCAAAACGTTGTTCTTTCCACTGATTGTTGAACCCTATCAATTATTCTCAAGAAAAAGAATTTCTTGTCTCAACATCTCAAATCTATTTCTTCCATACATTATCCTCTTAATAACTTTCAATTTATTCACAGAACCATCTGCTAATCTTTCGATGTATAAAATTTCTAACCGCTTGCATATCCCGTTTTAAACTGTTCACAAATTGATCTATCTTTTGAAATAAGTGGTTCTGCTTCTTTGAACAGTATCGTATGCACTGTAATATTTTTTGTGTATTCCTTCCTCTAAGGTTAAAGTTATTACAAAATGATTTGTAATTGCCGGACTGATAAAAATCAAGAAACTTCTAAATATGTATTTCTCAAAACATTATTTGAAAACTCTTGGTTCTACTAAACTGTGTGACTATTTCAATTTAAATTCAGTATGTTTAGTAGACGAAATCGAAATACAGTTGAGAAGAATTACCATATAATGAGCTTTGTATGGTAAATGATAAAAACGTGGTATCAAATAAATTATAATATAAAGAAGGTAAACCTTTAATATTGAATGTATAAAATGTATAAAAGGTAGTTAAAGTACGTGTTTTAGAATTTCTATAGACAATAAAAATTATAAAGAGGAGAAGTGTTAAAATGTTAAAAAGAGGGGTAATCCTTGAGCCTAATAAAATTGTTATAAAAGAATATTCACTAGATCGTGATCCAAAAAATGACGAAAGCCTTTTAAAAATCTTATATTGCGGAATCTGTGGCTCAGATGTTCACGTTTTCAAAGGGAAACATCCTTTTGTAGAATTTCCAGTTTCGACTGGGCATGAAGTTATTGTAATCATTGAAAAGTCTGATATATTTAAAAAAGGCCAATATGTTGCTATTAGGCCCTCCATTTGGGATAATGAATGTTACTATTGTAAACATGGAATGCCTCATATATGTGAGAACTTAAAAGTTAGAGGATTTCAAGAAGAGGGTTTATTAGCAGAAAAAGTTATAATACCAAACGAAGCGATTTTCCCAATTAATCCTAAAAACGATGAAGTTGAAGCCTTCACATTAACTGAACCATTGTCAACAGCTGTTCATGCCGCAAAGCTATCGTGTCTAGCTGGAAAAAGAGTAGCCGTAGTTGGTTTGGGAACAATTGGAATTCTTACGGCTGCAGTTGCTAAGGTCTATGGTGCAAAAGAGGTAATAGGTTTTGATGTTAATTCTTGGAAGGTGCAAAAAGCAAAAGAATTCAACTTCGTTTCAGATGCATTGAGCCCTCAAGAAACTAATGCCTATAAAGATTTTGATGTTGTTTTTGAAGCTGTAGGGATACAATCGTCAATTGATACAGCTTTTAACTTAGTTAGAAAACATGGTACAATTATTGTAATAGGTGTTTTCGCTGGTCCTGGTACTGTTCCACTACATTTAATTCAAGATAGAGAGTTTATTATAAGGGGGGCCCTAATGTATACTGATGATGATTTTTCAGAATCAATAAACTTAATTTCTCAAAAGAGAATTAATACTCAATTATTAATATCAAAAATTTTCGATGGAATAGATCAAGTACCTGATGCATTTCACTACGCAAGTAATGAAAAAAACTCATTTAAAACTTTGATTAAATTATAAAGAAGGTGTGCTTATGGAAGCTATTTATATAAAGCAACCTCATCAAATTGAAGTAATTAATAAAGAGGAACCATCTACAAAGGAAAATGAGTCATTGATAAGGGTATTAGGTTGTGGGGTTTGTGGGACGGATTTAAAAATCTTTAAGGGGGAAACTTTGGCTACTTATCCTCTTATACCAGGACATGAAATCGTTGGAGAAATAGTAAAATCTAAGATATTTGAGAAAGGAACCAAAGTTACCATTGATCCAAATAGACCTTGTGGTGTTTGTCAGTATTGTAGGGAAGGTAAAATTCATCTTTGTGAGAATCTAAACGCAGTTGGGGTAAATAGAGATGGTGGTTTTGCTGAATTTCTTTCGGTTCCAAATGAACAGATCTATACATTAAACGAAAATATACAAGTAAAAGATGCGATATTTGCAGAGCCTCTTTCCTGTATAATCCATGGAATAGACCTTTCTAATTTCTCTTACACTGATGATATAGCAATAACAGAAGGAGGAGCAATAGGTTTGATTTTCGCTATGCTGTTAAACAGATTTTCAGTAGGAAAAACTGTTATATTTGAGATTTCTCAAGAAAAAATAGAATTTATAAAAAACGAGTTTCGCTTGGAAGTAGAGCATCCTAACAATAATCGTCAATCTAAAAAATTTGATATAGTATTTGAATGTTCTGGGACTGTTTCAGGTTTTGAAACAGCTTATAACTTAGTAAAAAAAGGTGGAAAAATTATAGATTTTGGAGTCACACCAAAGGGATTGAAATCAAAGGAAGTAGAGCCTTTTAAAATATACAGTGAGGAAATTTCGATCACCGGCTCTTATGTAAATCCTTTCACCATGCAAAGAGCTGTGAAAATTCTTAATAGCAATGAATTCCTTTTTCAAAAATTATTAACCGATGTTGGTGATCTTTCAGAGCTAAAAAAGTATATATCTTCAGACAAAAAGCCTTTCTTAAAAGCAGCATATATAAATCAATAGAATCAAAAAATCATAACCTATCCCATCTAAAATTTAGATGGGATTTTTATTTACACAAAATTTACAATACATATTTCTTGGTTCCCTTCCAAAAAGTATGGATAGAAAAAATTAAATATGAATAAATGATCAAATAATCTGGTATCATGTAAAAAAACACAAAATAGGTAAGAGTATCTTTTTTCTTTATTTCCGTTGGTAAGCTTGATTTAATTCCAGGTTATTTACCCAATATTTTCGTGATATAATTTAAGCTTTTTACCAAATAAAATTCGAAAGGACATTATACAATGAATACAAATTATATTGAAATAATACCTAAGATCATACCGGTTTTCATCTTGTTAGGTGTTGGTTATTTTTTAAAAATCAAGAAGTTCATCTCTAACAATTCCGTCGGTGAAATCAAGAAATTGATCGTTAACATTTCACTTCCTGCACTATTATTCATATCGTTTCTGGATGTTAATTTAACTATAGAGTTCTTTTTTGTCATTCTAATTGTTTTTTTGATCAATCTTTTGATGTTATTAATAGGTAAGGGTTTTGCATTTTTTACAAAGTTAAAGGATCCTCACTTACCTTTGCTTTTCACCGGTTTTGAAGTTGGTATGCTTGGCATACCCCTCTTTGGAGCAATATACGGTACGGAAAGCATTAAATATATGGCTGTGGTTGATCTTGGCCAGGAGATATACGTTTGGTTTGTATTATTTGCTATGTTATTGAGCCTTCAACAAAAAGAAAAGCGACTGCATTTTGTAGGGTTATTTAAATCTTTTATCACTTCTCCGATAATTATAGCTATTTTACTTGGGATCATTATCAATTCTAGCGGGATAAAATCTTTAATTAGTGAAAATTTCCTATTTCAAGGTGTTATTAACAGTATCGATATGCTTGGGAGTTTAACAGTGCCTTTAATACTATTAGTGATAGGATACGAAATTAATTTTAAAACCAGTAATATGAGTTTACCTGTAAAAATTATTGGCGTTAGACTGTTAATATTAGTACCTATTGCTCTTTTAGTTGGGAACTTTGTTTTTAATAAATTTCTTCAATTAGAACCTCTTTACAGCGTTGCTCTACTGTCGGTTGTAATATTACCTCCGCCATTTATTATTCCTCTCTTTTTTAATCAAGAAAACGAACAAGCGGGTGAAAAAAGTTACGTATATAATACGTTGTCAATAAGTACGGTTATATCTATAATAGCTTTTTTAATCACGGCCGTATTTTTCACGCCTACTCTTTGAAAAATCTGAAAAAAATGAAAGTAACAAAAGAAGAATCAGTCTGTCAAATATTACCCAATTCAGAAATAGCTAAAATAATTATTAAAGAAAATGAGATCGATCACTGGCTCCAATGTAAATCCTTTCACCATGCAAAGAGCCGTGAAAATTCTTAATAGTGCTGGCGATCTTTCAGAGATAATAAAATATATATCTTCTGACCCAAAGTCTTTCTTAAAAGCTGCATATATAATTCAATAGAATCAAAAAATCATAAACTATCCCATCTAAATTTTAATGGGATTTTTATTTACACAAAATTTACAATAGATATTTCTTTGATAAATAGAGAGTTTCTGGTAGTTTTGTCTAAAATCCGCCAATTTAGTCCAAAATTTGGAATTATTGCCAAATAAAGCCAATTATTATCAAAAATCTTCGATTTACTCGTCGAGAGTTAATTTTGATTTTATTATTTATTAATTTATAATAAGAATTAGTAACGCAATCGATTGCTTACTAAATGCTTATGGAGGGTAATCCCATGCAAAAACCAACAATAAAGGACATCGCAAAGGTTTTGAATATCTCTCCCTCTACAGTTTCAAGGGCGTTGTCTGGTAAACCTGGTGCAAGTGAAGAATTAAGAAAAAAAGTTATAGATACCGCTCAAAAATTAGGATATATGAAAAATCTATCCGCAGGTACCCTTAAAAATTCAAAATCAAAGATTATTGGGGTTATAGCGTTTGATATAAGGAACCCTTTCTTTTTGGAATTTTTAAAAGGAGTAGAAGATGTTTTATTCCCACGTGAATATAAGATTTTGTTAAGTAACGTCGACGAGAATGTGGATAAAGAAAAGATCTATTTAAACTGGATGATCGGTCATGGAGTTGAAGGTATTTTAGCCTCACCAGTTACAGAAAGTACTGGTAGAAGCAATTTGAGAATATATCAAGACTTTTTCAAAATTGGTATACCAATAGTTTTCTACGATAGAATGTTTTATAATCAGAATCAGTTTGATCATGTGATTGTAGATAACCAAGATGCAATTATTCAAGCCTTAATGTATTTAAAAGAAAATGGCCATGAAAAGATAGGCATTTTTTTATCTAAAAAAGGAATTTTTACCATAGAAGAAAGGCTCAAAGGATTTTTAAAGGGTTGTAAACTGTTGAATATTCCCGTTAAAAATGAGTGGATATGTGAAGATATATACCCTCACGAAAAAACAATAGAAGTTTTAAAAGATCTAAAGAGAAAAAATAATTTACCCACGGCGATAATAGCTACAAACAACAATATAACTAAGTATATAGTCTACGCAGCTAAAAAAAATAACATAAAAATTCCTGAAGAACTGTCTTTAGTTGGATTTGATGATTTACCAGAAAATGAACTGATAGATCCACCTTTAACGACTATAAAACAACCAATATTAGAAGAAGGTAAAATAGCTGCCACATCTTTGCTGTCAAGGATAGAAGATAGATATGCCAGACCTATGAGAGTAATATTAAAAGGAGAATTAATAAAAAGAAAATCAGTAAAGAATTATGTATAAGAGATAAATTTTCTAATTTCTTATAAGTATCCTATAACTTTAATATGGAGGTGGTATTATGAGGTTTAAAAAGTTTTTACTGTTTGGTTTGCTGATAGTTGGATTAACGATTGCTTTTGCTGCTGAAAAAACCACTCTTTATTACACTACTCTTTTTCATAGTGGTGATGCACAAGCTATGGAAAAGATCGTTCAAAGAATCAACCAAGAATCAGAAGACATGTATGTTATATTGGTGCAAGGAGCATGGGAAAATTACTACGCTCAACTTATAAATCAAGTAGTTGCAGGGAATGCTCCTCAGGTTGGTATTGTACATTCAAATATGTTTCCATCTATGAAAGATGCACTTACCCCACTGAATGCTTCCCCGGCAGGTGATTTATTAGCAAAAGCTGGATTTTCCAGAGAAGATTTCTATATTGATGTATGGGACTCTTCAACTTTTGACGGTCAACATTATGGTATTCCATTAGATACCCATATGTGGGCAATGTGGTATAACAAAGATATCTTTGAAGAAGCTGGGTTGGATCCTGATGATCCCCCAACTAATGCTGCAGAACTGGAATATGCAGCCCAAAAAATAAAAGAAGCCGGATATTATGCAGTTCATTTCGCAGAAGATGGGGTTGCTCGAAAGCTGATGAGAGCTTGGTATATTTTCTATTGGCAATTAGGCGGAGAATTATTTGATGGAAATTATACAAAAGCCACTTTCAACAATGAAAAGGGACTCCAAGCTTTGGAGTATTTGGTAAACAGTGTTCAAGAATGGAATTGGAATATTCCCGGTTCAGATGGATTTAAGCAGTTTGCTGCTGGAGAATTAGGGATACTATTTGCTGGGAATTGGTACTATTATTCAGCTGAAAACGCTCAGATAAATTATGGAGTAGCAAAAATACCAACCATATTTAACAGTCCCGCAACTTGGGGGAACAGCCATAATCTTGTTATTCCTAAACAAGCAACCTCAAATCCTCAAATTTATGAGCAATCCATGGAATTAATTAGAAGAATAACGGAACTAAGTTATATGTGGGGTATGTTTGGTGGACATTCTCCAGCTTACAACGAATCAAGAAATTCTCCCGAATTGTTAAATTCACCTGTATGGAGAAAAAGTTTAAATGTGTTTAGTCTAATGGCAGAGGAAGGTTATTTACATTATCCCCCAAACCACCCTAAAGCAGCAGAGTTAGAAAATGCTATTCAAGTTCATGTTCAACAGGCTTATAACGGAACATTGACACCTGAAGAAGCCTTAGCAAAAGCAGAAGAAGAATGTAACAGAATTCTATCAGAAGAATGAATACTAATAGAGGGGGATTTTCCCCCTCTATTAATATAGATATTGAGGTGATAAGTTTTGAAGCAAAGGGCTAGAGATCAATGGAGTGGAATTTTATTTGCTCTACCGTTTGTAATAGTATGGAGTGTTTTTACCTTATGGCCTGTTATTTCAGGTTTTATAATTAGCTTACACAATTGGGACCCTTTAAGAGGATCAGAATATATAGGCTTTGAAAATTATAAGTATCTTTTTACAAGTGAACGTTTTTGGAATGCTTTTTTTAATACTTTTGAGTTTGCCCTTATTATGATTCCTTTAACTTTAATCTTTGGATTACTATTTGCATTCTTCCTATATTTTTCAAAAAGTAAAGCCAAAGGTTTTGTAGAAGGTGCTCTCTTTTTCCCATATCTTTTGAATGTTTCTATAATTAGTCTTGTTTGGAAATGGCTTTTTGATCCTGACTTTGGATTAATTAATGAATCATTAAAGATGATCGGGATTTCTAACGCACCACAATTTCTGAATCATCCTGTGTGGGTTATTCCAGCCATAGCTTTTGCAAGTGCCTGGTGGTTAATGGGTTATAGGATGACAATTTTTCGGGCAGCGTTAGAAAGTCAACCTGTTGAAATAGTGGAGGCTGCAATAATTGATGGAGCTAACAAATGGCAAATAATGTTTAAAATCTTATTCCCTCTAATAAGACCTCAATTTCTTTTTGCAATGGTTTTAACAATAATTTCTGGATTTAACGTATTGGGACAAGTGATGATAATGACTGAAGGTGGGCCCGGTAGATCTTCCGAAGTTTTAGCTTTATATTTATATAGAGAAGCATTTTCATATTTCCGAATGGGGAGGGCTGCTGCAATCGGATTTATTTTATTTGTAATTATTTTTATTTTCACTTTGATTGCTATGAGATACATGGGAAACGAAAACAAAGGATAGAGTAGGAGGGGTTTTTTTGAAAAAGCGCGGAAACACAAAATTTTTTGATATTATAATGATAATAATAGCCATATTATGGTTGATACCAGTTTTTTGGATGGTTGATACTGCTTTTAAGCCAACACCAGAAATCTTCACTAGACCTCCCAAATGGATCCCAGAAAGCTTTACATTAGAACACATTAGAGGTGTAATTAATAATTGGCCATTTGGAAGATGGTTATTAAATAGTGTAGTTGTCTCTGGTTTTTCAACGTTAATCTCACTTTTCTTATCAATATTTGCAGCATACTCCTTTGCTAGAATTCAGTGGAAAGGAAGAGATTTTTTGTTTGTTGTTTTACTCGCAAGTATGCTAATCCCTTGGCAAATAAATGGAGTCCCACTATATTTTTTAATGAATAATTTAAACTTGTTAAATAAATTAATTGCAGTTATTTTACCTATTTCTGCTATGCCAATAGGAGTTTTTTTATTGAGACAATTTTTTATAGGAATACCAACTGAATTAGAGGATTCAGCTAGAATTGATGGTTGTAATAGATTAGACATTCTTTTTAGAATAATTATTCCTGTCTCAGCTCCTGCTTTATCTGCATTAGGGATTTACATGTTTATCTTTAGTTGGAATGAATATTTTTGGAGCTTAATAGCACTACAAAGAATTAATAAGTTCACATTACCAATAGGTTTGAATACATTGCAAGGAGCATATGATATTGAATATGGTTTACTTATGGCCGCCGCATTTTTGGCTTCGATTCCTGTAATGATTGTTTTTCTAATTTTAAGAAGGCAAATAATTAAAGGAATGAGTTGGTCAGGTGTGACTAAATAATTTACTTCATTCAAAATATTAGCTAAAGAGGTGTTATATATGAATTTAGAAGGAATAATCACAGCACTTGTAACTCCTTTTGATGAAAAAGGAAATATAAATGAAGAGTTATTAAGAAGTTTATGTGAATATCAAGCTAATAAGCAAGTTAATGGGATTTTGGTTCTAGGAACAACTGGGGAAGGAATTTCATTAAGTATGGATGAAAGAAAATTAATTGCCGAAATTGTTGTCGATGAATTAAAAGGAACTGTTCCTGTGATAGTACACGTTGGTAGTAGCAACATAAAAGTAGTATTTTCTCTTGCTCAACATGCTGTAGATATTGGTGCTAATGCAATTACCTCAATTGCACCATATTTTTTCAAAATGAGTGATAAGGAGATTTTAGACTTTTACGTTGGACTATCCAACAACGTTCCAAAAGATTATCCGATATTTGTCTACAATTTTCCTGAAGCAGCTGGTAATGATGTAAATCCTGATATTTTAGGAAAATTGTTAGATAAAGTTGAAAATATAGCAGGTATTAAATATAGTTCAAGCAATATGATGAGAACGCAAGAATACCTAAAATTAAAAAAGAATAATTTTAAAATTTTTACAGGAGCAGATCAACTTTTTTATCCAGCGTTGTGTTTAGGGTGCGATGGGTTAGTTTCAGGAAATGCAAATGTTCTTCCCGAATTGTATTTAGCTATTTTTAGAAGTTTTAAAGAAAATAATCTTAAAGCAGCAAATAAACTTCATTATTTTGGTAATGAGATTGCTAAACTCTTTAAATATGGAAATATTCCTGCTTTAAAAGCAGGAATGAAACTCAGAGGGATTGATGGAGGTTACGTGAGACAACCTTTTAGAGAATTAGGCATACATGAAACCAACAAACTTCAAGTAGAATTTAGTCAAATTCTTAAGCAAATTAGAAAAATATTACCTCAGATTTAAATAGTTAATTGGTGTATATAGATAGAATAAAAATATTTTTGCTAGGAAAGGAGATATTTTATATTTTTTGGAATTTTTAAAGATAGTAAATATAGTAGAATGAGGAGGTTATTTTTATATGCAAAAAAGGAAAGTAGGAATAATCACATTTTCAGACGGTAGAGATTTTGTTCATAAGGAAACCTTGGAGATGAACAAAAAATTTGAAGACAGGCTGGTAAAAGCGTTAGAAAATACTGGTGAAGTAGAAGTAGTGAGAGCTTCAGACATTGTAAACAAACCATCCAAAGCCAAAAAAGCTGGAAAAGAAATGCTAAAGGCAGAAGTGGAAATGACGATCTTCAATTATTCTATATGGTGTTGGCCTCACTTAAGTGTTATGGCTTCACTTTATGCCCCTGGACCGTATTTAACTTATGGCCAAATAAATCCAAAGTATCCTGGAATGGTAGGATTGTTAGCTGCAGCTGGTGCTTTAGAGCAAATAGGAATATTCCCAGAAAGAGTTTGGGGTGAGCCAGAAGATCCGACGGTTTTAGAAAAATTACTAAAATACATACGTGCTGCCAGTGCTGCACATAGGTTAAAAGGAGAAAGGTATGGAATGTTTGGTGGAAGACCCATGGGAATGTACACTGCTTCTGCCAACGGAGATCAATGGATGAAAGAATTTGGAATCGATGTTGAACAAGTAGACCAATATGCATTAGTTTTAAAAGCTGAACAAGTACCATCCCAGAAAAAAAAGAAAGCAAGAGAATGGCTTGAAAAATTGGCAACCGTTAAATATGACGGCAAAAGACTCACCCCTGAAATTTTAGAAAAACAGATAGGACTATATTACGCTGCACTTGAAATTATAAAAGAAGAAGAGCTTGATTTTGTTGGATTCAAGGGCCAACCTGAAATGACAAATAATTATACAACATTAGATATCGCAGAAGCTTTTTTGAACGATCCATACGATTTTGATGGTGCAAAGGAACCTATTGTTGCAGCAACCGAAACAGATATGGATGGAGCTTTAACGATGGAAATCTTTAAACATATAGCCCAAACCCCTGTACTGTTTGCTGATGTGAGGCATTACTTCAAAGAAGAGAATTTATTGGATTTAGCAAACTCTGGACAGCATGCGACATATTTTGCAGGAAAATCTAACAAACCTGAAGAAAATTTGAAAAACGTGATTATACACCCTGAAGATTTTTATTTTCCAGCGGGTGGTGGTGCTGTTAAACACTTTGCAGCCCCTGGAAGAGTCACATTAGCAAGACTTGCAAGACAAGATGGAAATTATGTAATGACGATAGTTCCCGCTGAGTTTGTCGAACTTTCTGAGGAAGAAAAGAAAAGATTGAGCGAACAAGTGCAAATCGAATGGCCACATGCATATGCTAAACTAGATACTGATATGGAAACTTTTTTGGAATATTATCCTTGCAACCATACACATGGGGTATATGGAAATTATTTAGATGAGTTGGTACATTTTTGTAAGATTAAAAATATCGGTTATCAGATTTTGGATTGAAAAAAATTTATATGGAAGTGAAAAAATGGATGTTATTAGAAAATCTTTTATATTTGACAAAATCCCAGGTAAACTGAGTTCTCATTCAGTAAGTCTGTGTAAAATCAATGAAAAAGAAATATTAGCCTTTTGGTTTGCGGGAACCTGGGAAGGTAATAAAGATGTTGATTTATTTACTTCCCGGTACAATATTCTTGAAGGAAGTTGGGAATCTCCAAAACTTTTTGTGCAGGATCCTGTGAGATCTCTGGGGAATACCTGCCCAGTATTATTTGATAATAAAATAAGGGTTTATTATGTTGCCATGGAAGGTAAAAATTGGACTGAAACGTCATTGTGGTATAAAGAGTCTTATGATCAAGGAACAACTTGGACTCAAGAAAAACCTTTTTCTCTAGTTAACAATAACCTTTTGTTTGGAACTAAATTATTGAAATTAAGAGATAACAGATATGTTTTTCCTATATATAATGAAAAGATGTGGATTAGTACCCCCTATATATCAAATGATATTCAAAGAAACAAATGGAAAAAATTTGGTGAGATTCAGACGGAAAAGGGAAATATTCAACAAGACATGGTCGAAATTAAAAATCACATTTTTTCGTTGCTAAGAACTAGAGATGGTTATATTTATAAAACAACTTATGACTTAGAAAGGAAAGAATGGGATAAACCCAAATCTACAGGAATACCAAATCCAAATTCAAGAGTGGCTTTAGAAAAGATAGGAAATTTATTAGTTTGTTGTTGTAATCCGTTGGGTTTAGAGAAAGGAGAAATTATTGAAGATCCTAGAAAGTTATCTAATTTGGAGGATCCGTTTTGGGGTAAAAGAGAAAAGTTGTCTATTTTTACTTCATATGACTTTGGAAATACGTGGCATGAAGAAATTATTTTAGAAAATTCAAAAAACAAAGAATATTCATATCCATGGATTCAGATAATCAGTGAATCTGAATTAATGGTTGCATATACTTATGAAAGAAGAAATATTGCTTATACTATAATAAAAATATAAAGTACACCGGGAGGAACTAAAAATGTATTTAGTGGGAGTGGATATCGGAACTCAAAGCACTAAATCAGTTATCACGGATGAAAATGGAAAAGTCATTGCAGAAGCTTCTAAAGAATATTCTGTTTTGACACCTCAACCCAATTGGGCTGAACAATGGCCTAATGTGTGGTTTGATGCTGTGATTGATACTCTGAAACTAGCAATAGAAAAAGGGAAAATAGATCCAAAAACTGTTGCAGGAATTGCTATCAGTGGATTATATGGAGGTTCGGGAATCCCGGTTGATAAAGATTTCAACCCTCTGAGGCCCTGCTTGATCTGGATGGATAGGAGAGCAACAAAAGAAACAGATTGGGTTAAAAATAATGTTCCCAAAGAAACTTTATTTGGGATAACAGGTAATTATGTTGATAGTTACTTTGGTTTCACAAAAATCATTTGGATAAAAAATAATGAGAAGGATATTTGGAACAAAACTTATAAATTTATAACACCAAAAGATTTCGTCATTCACAAATTAACAGGTGAAGTAATAATAGATTTCTCTTCTGCAGGTAATATCGGAGGGATTTTCGACATTCATAAAAAATATTGGTCAGAAGAGATGTGCAAAATGCTTGGAATAGATTCAGATAAATTGCCTGAAAAGATAGTTAAATCTTCTGAGATTGTAGGAGCCCTTAATAAAACATATGCTCAAGAGATCGGACTTTTAGAGGGCACCCCGATAATCGCTGGAGGAATAGATGCTCCCGTTGCTCAATTAAGTGCGGGATCTGTCAACGAAGGTGAACACGTAGCTATGGTTGGAACTTCGACATGTTGGGGCAATATTCACGATGGCAAATACCTAACCCCTGAATTGGTTAGTTTTCCATATGTTGTAGATGATTTAGCAAAGATATACACGTTTGGGGGAGGAGCCACTTCGGGAGCCATAGTGAGATGGTTTCGAGAAGAGTTCGGGGAATATGAAAAAGAATTTGAAAGAAAAAGAGGTATTTCTGCTTATTCACTTCTTGAATTGGAATCAAAAGATATTCCTCCTGGAAGTGATGGGATTATAGTTTTGCCATATTTTATGGGTGAAAGATCACCTGTTTGGGAATCAAGTGCTAAAGGAACTATTATAGGACTTAACTTGTACCACAAAAGAAGACATCTTTACAAAGCTTTTATGGAGTCTGTAGCCTATTCCCTGAGACATAATATGGAATATGCAGAAAATACTGGAATGAAATTGAATTCCGAATGTTACTTAGTAGGAGGAGCTGCTAAGAGTGATATTTGGACTCAAATATTTGCAGATGTGACAGGATATATTATGAAAAGAACGGATCAAGATGTTGAAGCACCTTTAGGAGATGCATTTTTAGCTGGCTTAGGAACAGGTGTATTTCACGATTCACAAGATATTAAGAAATGGATAAAGTTCAAAGAAAATACTTCTCCAGACGTTAATAACAAAAGTGTTTATGATAAATACTTCAATTTATACAAAAAGTTGTATGAAAATACCAAAGAAATAATGAAACAATTATAGTCTCATTGATTGAAAAAATTTACCGGTATGGAGTAGCAAAAATCAAGAAAAGGCAACGGATAGAATTTATAGCCCCTTAATGGGGCTTAATTTTTTTTGTTTGTTATAAGATCTTAAGAAACTTGATTATGATTGTAAAAAGGTATATCATAATAGTGAGAAGAAAATGGATAAGGCGGGCTGTGGGGCAAAGGGATGCTAAAGTAGTTTTTAGGGTTTCAAAAAAAAGAGAATTTTTTTGGTTTTAAGGGGAGAAAAGATATGTATTACGTTGGGTTTGATATTGGCTCATCGAGTATTCATGTAGCGGTCATTGATGAAGAAGGAAAACTAAAATACGTTAAAGAAAGTATTCCACATTTTGGTGTGCCGTTAAAAAGGTTACCCGAGATTTGGGAATCGATAAAGCCTGAATTGGATGGGGAGATACTTTCCACTTCTTTTACCGGAATAGGGGCACAACTTTTCAACAAAGTGTTTCCCGAACTCTTGTTTGATTACGAGAGCGTTACTATCCCCAAAGGTGCTTCTTTTCTTGAACCAAATGTTTCCTATGTATTCCACATTGGAGCAAAAGACTCCTATTTTTTAAGACTTGGACATCTTAAAGAAAAGGTGAACCTTTTGGAATGGTCAGCTAACAGCAAATGTGGTGGTGGTTCGGGAATCTTAGTAGAAAAACAATTGAAAAGATTATACTTAAAAAACGATTCAGAGTTTTTTCAGATAGATGATTACTCACAAAAAATTGAACTAATGAGAAAATTGTATGCCCAAGCAGAAAACGAGGTGAAAGATTACAGCGATATTCAGGGCTTCAATGCTAGATGTGGTGTTGTAATTCAATCAGATTTGATCCACGAACAAAATGAAGGTGCTCAAAGGCCCTTTTTAGTTGCAAAATTGTACTCTACAGTAGCTAGGAATTTTAAAAATGACGTGATTGGAGCGAGGGAACTTGATCCATCTCTCTCAGCCATAGCTACAGGAGGAGTCTTTTCAAGTGATTATATCCTCAAAAGTTTCAATATGTTAACTAATTTAAATGTAAAAAGGCCTAAGTACCATACCGCTGTTGCAGCTATTGGGATAGCTCTGGAAGCGTTAGAAAAGAAAAACAAATTTGTGATAGATTTTAACCGACTTTCTGAGATCTCTAATTTTACGAAGAGTAAACGTCCCTATGCTAAGCCTCTTTATGCCTTTCTTGATAAAGTCCACAGCTACGAAGGAAAAATTGAGAAAGTGCAACCTGATGTGGTTAGAGATGTAACCATAGGAGTAGATGGAGGCTCAACCACCACAAAAGCTGCGATTGTGGACGTTGAAACGGGTGCCCTTTTAGACAAAATTTACATCAGCACCCATGGTGATCCAGAAAGAGCTCTTAAAGAAGTGTTTAGACACTTAGCCAAAAAATCCAATAATTATAATGTTCTTGGTGTATGTACCACAGGATCAGCCAGAAAATTGTACGAGAGAATTTTAGTAAGTCAAAAGAAAAAAGAAACTTTAGAAGAAGAAGGATACGCAGTTTTAGATGGAGCCGTTGATGAAGTCACATGTCACGCCAAGGGAATTAAATTTCACGATGAAGAGATCGATACGATATTTGAAATCGGTGGACAAGATATGAAGTTCACTTCTTTCAAACTTAATGGAGAAGAAGCTACAGATCAGATAAAAGAGGCTAGGATGAATTACTCATGTCAAGCCGGAGCTGGTCAAACATTGGAGAACATGGCTCAACTGTTAGGCTTGGATGTCAAATCGACACTTCAAGAAGCAGCGTTGAAAGCAGAAAAAGTACCCATTATAGATTCTACCTGTGGCGTTTTCATGGAAATGGAAGAAAACCGTTTAATTTCCGAGGGTTTTTCACAAGAAGAGATAGCTGCAGCGATAGTCAGATCCACCGCAGCTAGCTATTTTAATAAATTTGTTGGAGGTCCACAACATATTCAAAACAAATGCTCTTGTCAAGGGGGACCAGCCTTGGGGAAAGCATTTTTGGCTGCAATGGCACAAGTTACAAACAAAGATATCTACGCTTATCCCCACAGAGAATTGTTTGGAGCATGGGGAGCGGGTCTTTTTCTAAGAGAAGAGATATTGAAGGTGAAAAAAGAAGGAAAAGAAGTGCGCTCAGCTTTCAGAGGCTTTGAAGTAGTAGATATGAAATTTGAAAAAGAAGAGGTAATGTGTTCAGATTACTTCGGCAAATTGTCCTGTAAGGTAAGAAATTGCAGATTAAAAATCTTTAGTATAGCAGGCGAAAAAGTTATAACAGGTGGTTTTTGTCCAAGAGGGAACAGTGAAGGGGCAGAGAAGGTAAAAGTAGATTATGTTGAAATTTTCCATAGATTGTTTGAAAAACATTTTGAAGGCATAAAATACGAAAAGTTGGACGAAATAAATGTCGATAATGAAAAAACGGTAGGTATTCACAGAGCTGGAGTAACCTTAGGAGAAATAGGTATTTGGTCTGCCGCATTGTTTAGTAAAATTGGATTTTTACCAGTATTATCTCCAGTCTCAGATGAAGAAATTGCACAAAGAGGTATTAATATTGCTCCTACAGAGTTTTGTATAGCTATGAAACTTGTTATAGGTCACGGGGATCTGCTGGCAAAAGATAAAAGGATAAAACATCTGTTTAACCCTTCGGTTATTGAAGAAGTAAGAGATAAAAAACCTATGAGAAAATTCTGCATATATACAGAGGCTGAAGGTTACTTGTTACAAGACATATTGGGATTAGAAGAAGATAGAGAGATTCTGCCTGTTCTTTACTGGAAAGATAAAGAAAGGTCAGCTCAAGCGATATACGATGAATTAAAAAGAATTGGTTACAATATTTCCAAAGAAAAGATATTGGAAGCCATAGAATATGCAGATCAAAAATTAAAAGCATTCAAAAGCGATTTACACAAACAAGGGGAAAGATTCTTAAACAAATTAGAAAAAAAGTGAAGAGGTGGGGTATGTAGGATTGGGAAGAGATTATGTTGTATTAGACCCTCAGGCTTCCTCACAATCAGGTTCTATGTTCACCAACCAAAGAGGTATGAATTATATTCCACAAACTTTTTTGGAAGAGTACTACAAGGATATTCCGATAGATGAACTTTCTTTCAACGAATACTGGTATCAAAATGCACATATTCTCCAAGCTTCTATATTCGTTGCACAACATCCAAAACTATTTCCAATAAGACAGATGAATTTTGCTTGCGGACCTGACTCAGTCAAATTTTATCATGAAGATGAGATATTCAAAAGAGCAGACAAACCGTTTTTGCATTTAGTGACAGATGCACAAACCAACAACGCCCCCTTTGTTACAAGGGCTGAGGCACACGATCGAGTTGTAAAAAAGAGTAAACCAAAAACTGATTTGGAGTTCAAAGATTTTGTTTTATTCCCAGATGGTCATAAGGACAAATTAAAATTGGGGCAGAGGCAGTGGCTCATTCCCTACATGGGTGAGGCAAGTAACCTAGGAAAAGCTATACTTAAACATTACGGGATAGAAGCAAAGGTCTTACCAACAGCCACAGTTCAAGCCAAAGAAGCGGCAGATAGGTTTATCACAACGGAAGTTTGTTTCCCGTTAAGAGGCGTCGTTGGTGATGCAATGGCAACCTTGGAAGAAATAGCCAGAGATAAAGGAAAGGACTGGATAAATGACAATACAGTTATATTCTTACCGACCACTTCTGGCCCATGTCGTTTTGGTAAGTATGGAGAAGTTCTGAAGATTTTTTTACATAAAGAAGGACTTGACAATATCCCTATAATCAGCCCTTCTGTTGATACAGGTTACCTACAGATAGAGGCACCAGAACAGTTTAAAACTCTTTATCAGAAAGCCGATGCATTAATAAACGTTTTCAGGGCAATAAAAATGGCGGATATGACAGATGATTTAATCAGAAGATTCAGACCATATGCAGATGATTTTTCCGATTTCGATGAAACTACACAAAAACTATGGGAAAACCTACAACAATTACTGATGGAAAAAGGCGGTTCTATAAAATATCTAAAAAGATGGGTGAAAAACGCTATAGATACTTTCACAAAGTTATCCCCAAGTGCAAAAGAACATTCACTTCCTTTAGTATTGTACATAGGGGAAATATATTCAAGACAACATGATCCTTACACAGATTATGTAATGGAAAGGATAGAAGAGGAAAGGTTAGAAATAATCAGAGGGACAATAGCTGAATGGTTAGAATATGTAATTTACATTAACGAAAGAAGAAACCCTAATTTTCTTTTCCGTTTTGTGGATAATTACATGGGCTTCACCGATTGGCGTTTCAAAAAAATTTTTGGGGCGTATTCTAAAGACCACGCTGTTTTACCCAAACCTCAAAAAATCATCGATGACATGCAAAATAGTAGAAAGTACCACGGTGATATTGTAGGAGAATCACCTTTGGTAATTGGGATATTTCTAAAATTTTTAAATGGTGAATTGGCAAACGGTAGACAAAAAGTTTCTGGGATATTCCATGTAGGACCTTTCACTTGCATGCAAGAAGGCGTGGCGATGGCAAAAATGGATGCCATCGCCAAAGAAGTATCAAAACGAGATCCTTCATTGGTTGTTCCAATGATTCATGCATTTTTTGGAGATTCTGCAAATACAAATCTCGAAGCTGAAATAGCAGCCTTCAGAGAACAATGCTATCTAAAGCAAAAATTGACAAAATAGGAGATTATTCAACTCTAGAAATTTCTAAATTTACCTCTTTTATACCGTTAGTAGTGTTAGTTTTAAATAATTCATTTAAAGCTGAAAGCAATTTGTTCTCAATTTCGGCAATTTTCTCATTATTTCTAAAATCTTCAGGTTTATAAGTTGAGAAAATGAGTCTAAGAGTGTCAAACACTTGCGAAAAGGAATTTTCTACAGTTTCTTTCATTTCTGCGTTGGCAACTAAAAGGGAATATTCTGTAACAAAAACACGGTTGTTAAGGTTGACTCTAACCGGGTACTCGCCTTTGATAATTTCGACTTTTAAGTCTTGCTGAGTTTGAATATATCTTATTTCAGGTTCTAGGGCACCATAGAATTTGATGTCAGTGTATCCTAGAAATTCTGGATTACGTGGATTATCTTTAATTGAATAGACACTAACTTGTCCATTTTCAAATCTAGCGTATAAATAACCATTGGCGATTTTAATTCCGTTAATACCTTCTAAATTCAAGTTTTCTTGTAGTCTGGGAGAGTTAGGATTACTTATTTCTGCGATGCTTAATCCTTCCATATATCTGAGTATATATAGATAGTTATCGTGATTGATTACATCTGTGACGTTTCCTGGCGTGTCTATTGTAGCGATTTCTTGGGGTTTACTTGGATCTGTAACTTCATATATAGTTACCCCCATTTCGCCACTTGGTGAGTAGAGATAAACTTTTTCTTCGGGCACTACTTTTGTGGAAAAGCGTATTTGAGAGGTAGATTCTCCGCCTTTTTGATCCTTTGCAACAATTCTTAAGGTGTAATTTTTTCCCATTTCCAAAGAATTAAATCGATAAAAATATGTATCGATATTTTCTGCTATGAGTTGCTCTTGTCCTGAGTCCGCAGTTAAATATAAATCAAAAACCAATGAATCTCTATCGGGATCTTCAGCTTGCCATACGAAGTACACACTAGACTCGCTTAATTGTTGATTTTCAGATGGTGATAAGATTATTGGACTTATGGGAGAACTGTTTTTTTGAAAATAATAATTTTCAGAGAAATTATAAACCATGTTGTTTCTAACAACAGCAAATTTCAGATCCAATCCTTCCGAAGGCACTGAACTTAAAATAAGTGTATTCTGGGCGGAGGTCCTATAAGGTTCGTACATTCCATCACTGTTTCTTCTATAAATTAAATATTGGTCATAATCTTGTGGGAGTGTTATGTACAAATCGTTATCATCCATTCATAATCTATTTGATATCTTAGGGGTAATTTTTCGAGATTTATGTCGCTTAGGGTTTTATCTTCATTCACAAACAATTCTGGGTTGTTATAATAGTAATATGCAAGTCCTGTATCATCGACTGCATGATATTTAGCTCATAAGTCCCTTCTTCTATGGACGTTAATTCTATACTTTCTCCAACAGGAAAAGATGCTTCGTAAGTATTGGCTCCAATCAATTCAACTTTTATTTCGTTGTAAGGTTCTTTTAGACCTTCTGACGCAACTATTTCGTAGTTGATCGTTACATTATACTTTCCACCAAAAAACAACAGAGAAAATATAATCACAATACCCAAGACAACTATTGCAATAATAGTTGTAATAATAATTAATCTCTCTCTGTTTTGTGGTGGTTTCTTTTCTTCTTGGTTGATTAAACTTTCGTATTCTAATTTATTTTCATTCTTATTTTCTGAATAGTTCTCTTCAGCCATTTCTATCCCTCCAAAGATAAATTTACTATTGCCTTTAGAAACCTTTGTTAGCGCCCCTTCGCCCCAACAATTTTTTGTATAGTTGTATGTATGTTTCTATGGGAATATCTTCTGGTCGAGATGAGGGGTCAATTTGTACCTCAGTTAAATATTTTTCTGTATCAGGTATAATCTCCTTTAGATTGTTTTTTATTGTTTTTCTTCTTTTAGAAAAACATATGTGAACAAATTTCATGAAATCTTTTGGATCTATTTCTTCTACATACTTGTACACAGGGTTGAATTTCAATATTACTGAATCTACTTTTGGAATTGGTATGAAATTGTTTTTAGATACATCCATGATTCTTTCAACAGTACAATAAGTCTGAACGAATATACTTAAAGGGCTGTAACTTTTTTTTGATTTTGCCATCAACCGTTGTCCAAACTCTTTTTGAAACATAAAAATAGCGTATTCGAATTTTGGTGATTCTTCAAATATCTTTTCTAATATTTTTGAAGAGATATAATATGGGATGTTTGCTATATATTTCAGTTTTGGAATATCTTTGAATTTAGAAAGGTCTACGTTTAGGAAATCTTCAAAATGTATTTCAACATTTTTGGAAACTTCAAACCTTTCTTCTAATAGTGGTTTGAGCCTTTCATCAATTTCAAACGTTATTACTTTTTTGGCTTTCTTTGCTATCTCTTCTGTGAGAATTCCGTTGCCGGTTCCAATTTCTATTATTACGTCATTTTCATCGATTTCACTTTTTTTTACTATTTCATGAGACACAGTCGAGTTAGACAAAAAATTTTGACCCAACCCTTTTTTTAATCTTATATCGTACTTCTTAAGCCATTCAGAGGTTTTCAAACAAATTTCACCTTTCTTATTTTATCAAAACAGACCAGATACATTAGCGTATGTGTCAAAGCCAGCGTTAATAAAACTCATGAATGTTTGTACCGTACTCATAACTTCTACGATGTTGGTGAGTGTGTTTTTTGGAATATAGATAATATCTTTTGGTTTTACTTCTGGGTTCATCCCGGTTTTTACAGGGGCTGCGTTTATTATTCCAGATAAGTCCAAAGTTACAGGTGGATTTTCCGGGCCATCTTTGAATAAGTATACCGTTGTTAATTGAGCTGATTGAGAAGCGTTTCCTGCTTTGAGTATTGCGTCTAGCACTGTCATGCCTGCATTGTATGGGATAATACCGGGTTTTGTTACTTCTCCAAAGATGTAAACAACTTGCTCTTCTGCCGGTGGTACGTAGACTATGGATCCAGGGTTAACAAGTACATTTCTTAGTGATTCAACGTCTTTTATATCGACTTTTATTTCCTCGTTGTTTTTTGTGTAGATGAAGATGCTCTCTTGGTTTTTCCAGTCGATAGCGGAGCTTGTAAGATCATAGCTCGAGAGAATCTCAACTAAACTCATTGGAACATCTGTTCTTAGACTTTTTGGAGAGATATTTCCCAAAACAGCTATGTATGAACCACTCACTTCTGGTTGAACAACGACGTAGGAACCTTTAGGAACTTCCATCATTAAATTGTTCAATAATTCTTCAGAATTGATCGTTTTTATAACTTCATTATTTTGGTAGATTGCTATTGTTCCAGTATCTACTGGGGAGAACCCATTTACAGACGAGAAGACATCTATTAACCTTACATTTTTTTGTTGAATAACTTGTGTTTCTCCTGCCTTGTAGACGATAATTTGGTCTGGAGCAATTTTTGAAATCTCTACAAAGGCCTTGCCTTCGAGTAGAATATTTTTTAAACTGTCAAATTCATTCGCTATTGAAGTTCCGGTTTTTTCACCGATTTGATATCTAACTTGGTAGGATTCATCTAAGTTTAATGGGAGCAGTAGTTCATACAAACTTTCTCCTTGATTGTAGGCCATAACATTAGAGAATTCTCCGAATATATAAGCCATTCTTAATTCTGTGTCGGCTATTATCGTTGAGCCAGAACTTACTAAGACATCTTTCAACATAGTTAAGTTATTCGGATCAACGGTTAAACTTTTTGTACTTCCAGAATTATCCACGATAACCAAGTTTCCTGAAAAATTATTACTGAAACCACCTGCTAATCCAACTATCTTATCCATACTTATTTTTTCGTTTGGCAAAAATTCAACCTTTCCCGTTGTGTTGAATGCTCCACTTAGATAAACATAGTTTCTTTTAAGTGTAATTTGAACAAAATCACCTTTTTTTAGCTCAGTATTCGAATTTACGGGTTGGTTGTTTACTCGAACTTCTTCCACATTTTCTTCACTTATACCAACTTTAGTTAAGAGTGTTCTGATGTTCATTCTTTCTTGTTTTTCAAAGTCAACTCTTTGTGAATTTTCTTGTGAACTTAAGTATACATAATTTTCAAATCTGTTTATTATTACTGTATCGCCAGGTTGAAGAAAAAAATCTTCATTGTTGGTTGTTTTCTGTAAAGATAAAGTAGTAGTTTCTCCTTCTCTAACAACTGTTACAGAGTCTTCTACTTCGCTTAGACTAACGTTAAGTAACGTTATTACAGATTTTATTCCCATGCCTTCAAAATAATCTAAAGAAGCTGATCCAAAATCAGAAAAAACAAGAACATTATTAGTATAGTTGTAAGGGATTATTACTGTGTCACCTGGTTGTAAGGAATAATCTTCTTTTTTTACTATTTCATCAAATGGGACTTCTTGAATTTTTCCCTCTCGAACAATCATAATTTCAGCAGGCATCTTGTTAGTAGGTATATTCATGGAAGAGATGACGGTTTTCAACGTCAAACCTTCATAGTAATCTAAAGATGACGTGCCGAAGTCTGAAAAAACAGTGACCTTATTGGTATAATCGTAAGGGAAGAGAACAAAGTAATTTTCATATATATAAGGATCTTCACCAGGTTCTCCACTTTTGATCCATTCGATATTAACTTTTTGTTCCTTTCCATCGGGAGATTTGATCAACGCATAAGAGGAGTTAGTGATATCTTTTATCCCACCAGCTAATCCAATTAGATCTGAAAGTTTAATCTTTTCGTTTTTTATGTTAATGACCCCGTTTATGTTGGTGTTTCCTAAAACCGTTACCGAAAAAGGGGCATACTGGGTGATTCCTACTGTAACTTTATTAGTTTTTATGTAACTTTCCATTTTAGTGGATATCTCGTTTTCAATTTCTTCTAAAGTTCTACCTTCTGCTTTTATTCTGCCAATAGGAGGTACCGTGACGTCTCCTTCTGGCCCCACAATTGCATTGGTTATTGAATATTCAGGATATCCTAAGACCCAAATTCCTAAGATGTCACCCATCCTTACGTTATATGAGAATGTAATAATTGGTAAAGCCAAAAGAATTAAAAGAATGATAATAAAGCTACCTTTTTTCATTTTTTATCCTCCCCACTAAAATTTTTTGTTATATCATTTTTTCTATTAGTTCCAATTCTTGAGAATTGTAACCCGAGATTTTTAAATGACTTACTATCTTTTTTGCAACTTCGTTGTTTCCACTTTTCAACGCGGCTTTTGATTTTATGATCAAAAAGTTTATTTTGTTTTGGCCATCCTGAGGTTCTTTTAAATGTAATATGTCTTCATACTTTTCTATTTCGTATAATGAATGGGCAAGGTAAAGGTTTGTCTCGTCTAAGTCTATGCCTTTTTCTAAAGCAATCTCTAAAAATTTACTAGCTTTTTCGTAATCTTCACTTAGCATATAACAGACCCCAATGTTATGATAGAACATAGGATCTTCAGGAAGTAAAGATATCGCTTTTTTATAATATGAAGCAGCATTTAGATAATTCCCTTTTTCTAACATGGTGTTTGCTTTTTGGTTGTAATAATATGCCAGTTCTTTACTCATTTATATCCCCTTCAGTATAGTAAAAAAGAGTATCAACTAAAGTTTTATCTTCTAATAACAGAGAAACACCGGCTGGATTTATCCCACTGATTATTGGAGGAAATAAGTTGTATTCTATGTAATCAATAGGTTTGTATGAAACTTTCAAATAACTTTTCAGATATTCTTCTTGGCTTTGATCTATAATACCTCCTCCGCTCATGAAGGCAAGGTTTTCTAAGTTTGCGTTTACTTCTTTTCCATTAGTCAGGTGGAATAAAGAACTACTTGAAAGGATAAAAGGTATCGTCTTTTCAGGGGTTAGTTCTGTGTCGATCTCACCATGTGTTAATATCTTCGAATCGGTGTTAATTTGGGGTACATGAACTTGGAAGAGATCGTTAATTTCATATTCATAAGTATCTGATAACGAATAAGTACGATGGTAATTAAAAGGCACTCTACCCCCTGAATCCATTACGTATATATTTTTGGTCAAAAAATCCATTTTTTCGCCTGAGATATCGTTGACATTAATTTTTAGGGTCACTGTTCGATCGTTTTTACTATACTTCAACCCGTACAAATTCAAAATATACAGGTTACTTTCAGTATTTGAATCTATTCTTTCCAAGTAAACTTTGTTATCTTCTAAATCCGAAAGGATAAGCACACCATTTTCAATTTTGACTTTTCCCCTGAATTGACTAGTATTTTTACCATTAAAACTATCATCGATTGGGTTGAGTTCTCCATCTTCTTCTAAAATTTCTATGCCATCTTCAACTGATGAAACTAAAATTTTATTCCATGGAAGAACATCAAGAGAAATATAAGTTTTATTTGGTAGTTTTGTTGTGTTCACCACTTCATTTTTTAATATATCGAAATTAAAAACTGATGAACTTGCATAATCAATTAAGTATAAATTGTTGTGCCATAAGGCTCCATCGAGAAACGTTATTGAATGATCAAATTTCTTTTGTTGAAGTATCTCACCGTTGTAACCTATGATTTTTATTTCATTGTTGTATGGATCGTATCCGACTAATCTTCCAGCGTTATCGATGTCGTAAATCACAAATGGAAAACCTTCTGTCAAAACTTCTATTTGGTTTTCTATTTCGTTTGTTAATACCGTACTTTCCACCGTTGAATTGGTTTTAATTTCCTTTCTAACAATTGGAGAATAACTTTCAAAGTAATAAATCCCTTTATCCGAGCCTAGGTAAACTCTATTTAGATTTTCGTCAGCGTTTATAGAATAATAATTTTTGCCTTTGTCCAATCTTATCCAAGTTTCTTCGTAGTTATTTGTTTTAAATATCAAGTGATTTTGAGAATCTAAAACGTACAAATTTGAATTGATGATTTCGCAATCTACTGGATTATAAAATCTTTCAAAAGAATCTTTAACGCCTGCTGTTTGGCTAATTTCAAGAAATACAGGTGTGGCATAGTTGGAAAGTGAAAAATTTTTGATACTGTTTATAAAGTTCAACAATGTATTAGCTTCTTCATTTACTGTTGAGAATAACAAAGAATTTTCCAAGTCCTGAATGGCTTTGTCTATCATTCCTAACTGTAAATCCAATTTTGCTGCATAGTACCAAAGTTTGGGTATATCTGTTATATATATTTCTCCACTCATTGCTTGATTTAATTGAACACGTGCCTCGTATTTTTCCCCTTCAAATAACAACTGGAGACTATCTGAAAATAGTTCTCTAGAGTTTAATTCACTTTCTGATAATTCTTGAGAGAATATCCAAACGTTAGTCAGCAAAAGATAAATAAAAAGGGTGATAAGTGCTTTTTTCATTGAATCTTTTCTTCCTTTTTTAGGATTTTTATAATGTCTGCTTTATTTTCAGAATTCGATAGTAACCTTTTGATATTCGATCTATGTCTATACAAGCTCAGAAAAAATAAAAGTGTGTAGGTAATACCCAATTTTAAATTCCAAAAATAACTTAAAATAGCGGTTACAAGCAAACCTAAAAGGGACGATACAGAAACATATTTGGTCAATAATACGACAGATATCCAAACTAACAGAAATATTACACCTAACATCGGGCTCAAAGCAAAGTAACCACCTAATGTAGAAGCCACTCCTTTTCCACCTTCGAATTTTAAAAAAATTGGATAGTCGTGACCTAAGACAAGTACAATTAAAGATAAATAAGGAACCCACGAATCAACACCAAAAATAAGTCTTATTATTAAAATGGGAATGAATGCTTTCAAAAAATCAAGTGTTATTGAAAGGAGTCCCCATTTTGGCCCCAAAGCCCTTAAAACATTGGTTCCTCCAACGTTTCCGCTTCCAGTTTTTCTTATGTCTATCCCCTTACTCCATGGAATCAAGAAGCTGAAAGGAATAGATCCACATAGATAACTGATGATCAAAGCAGCAATGGACATATGTTTTCCTCCCTGAAATAGGATTTATAATTTAGTCAAAGTTTAACAACAAATTTTATAGTGTTTTTTGCTTGGTTTTTGAAGTTTCTTCATTTTTTCTTGCTTCGAATTTTAGAAATATAGGCGAACCAATGAAAGGATCAATGTAATTTCTTATCATGTTTCTCAAACCTTGTTGATAGTATTTTGGTATGTCGTATGGTAAATTTGAATAGAATACGAAAACAGGTGGTTTGGTCCCAACTTGTGTAGCATAGTAAAATTTGATTCTTTTTCCTTTTTTAATTGGTGGTGGAGTAACCAATGTGTATTTTTCTAAAGCTGCATTCAACGCACTTGTTGGGATTTTTTTGTTTCTTGATTTTTCGACTTCTTTTATAGCGGTTATTAATTCTTGAATCCCCCATCTTTTAGGTGCCGATGTGAAAACTAATGGACTATAATTTACAAAGTAGAGTTCTTTTTCAAAATAGTTAAAAAACTCTTCCTTTCTTTGATGGTTGTTACTAACTAAATCCCACTTGTTAAATGCTATAATCGTTCCCTTTCCTCTTTTTTCTGCAATACCTATGATGCTTTTGTCTTGGTGGGTTATTCCTTCTGTTGAATCAACTACTAAAATTACTACATCTGACTTTTCAATTGCGTTGATTGTTCTTGATATTGAAAACATTTCAATACTTGCATAATGAATGGTACTTTTTTTTCTCATTCCAGCAGTATCTATAAATCTGAAGGTGTTATCGCCCATTGTAACTAGATGATCAATGGCGTCTCGGGTTGTTCCAGGTATTTCTGAAACGATAGCCCTTTCTGAACCAATTATGCTATTAAAAAGAGAAGATTTCCCAACGTTAGGACGCCCGACGATAGATACTTTTATTTCTTCGCTATCCTTCTCGCTATCAACAGATTCCTCCGAATTTAAGCCAGAAGTTTTTAAAGTATTTGCGATAGTATCCATTAAAGTAAAAATATTTTTGTTATGCTCTGCAGAAACAGGGATTCCTTCACCAAAGCCAAGAGAGTAGATCTCTGGTTTCATCTCAAGCTCGTATTTTTCAAAATTCTCTGCCTTATTAATAACTAAGATAACTTTCGAATTGGTCTTTCTTAAGTAGTCAGCAATGTGATAGTCTTCTGAGGTAAGTCCAATCTTTCCATCGATTACAAATATTACCAAAGATACGTCTTTTAAACTTTCAAAAATTATTTTTTTCTGCCTTTCTTCTATGTTGTCTTCCGGTTGTTCGAATATTCCACAAGTATCTACCAATGTAAAAGATATATCGTCCCATTGGATTGTGGAGGAAACGTTATCCCGCGTTACACCAGGCATATCGTGAACTATTGATTTTCTTTCACCAATCATTCTGTTAAATAATGTTGATTTTCCCACATTGGGTTTTCCAATTATGAGAACCGTCGGTTTTTCCAAGTTATTCCACCTCTTGTTTTTTACTGAAGCATTTTACTCTTCATTCATTTCATTAATTACTTGTAGCGCCTCTTCTTTTTCTCTTTCTTCTTCTAGATGTGTTACACTTATAATCATGTTCCCTCTTTTAAATTCATTTTCAAGTCCAATCTCTAAAACTTTTGCTTCTATTTGATCACCGATACTATATGTTTCCTCGAGACTTTTTGAATTTGTGGAAGCCTTGCTTGCGGGTAGATAAGCCTCTACTTCGTAACCATCAATGAGGACTATTGCTCCTTTATCTAAAAAACGAATTATTTTTCCTTTAACAGTATCACCTGGTTTTATCTCTTTTGAAGCCTTTTTCCAAGGATTTTCTTTTGTTTCTCTAACTGATAGTCTCATCCTTTTGTTATCCTTGTCTATTTTTATTATTTTTACTTTAATCTTTTGTTTTTCATTAAGCACTGTTGAAATATCGTCGACAAAATCCCATGAAAGTTCTGAAACATGTAAAAATCCAGTGATTCCTTCATCTATTTTTATAATCGCCCCATTATCGAGAACCTTTTCGACGGTTCCTGTAACAATGTTTCCTTCATAGTATTTTTCTTCTATGTTTTCCCATGGATCTCCTGAAACTTGTTTGTAGCTTAGATTAATCTTTTTATTCTCTTTGTCTATATTCAATATTTTGACTTGAACATCGTCCCCAACATTTACTAAGTCACTTATCCTACCTTTCCTGCCCCAGAATATTTCTGTTTCATGGACCAAACCTTCTAAACCTTCGTCTATCTTGACAGTAAAACCAAAAGGTAATATCTTAGTTACAGTACCTTGAACAATACTTCCTATAGGATATTTTTCATCCACTGTTTTCCAGGGATTTTCTTTCAAGCGTTTAAGAGATAGTGAAATTCTTTTTTTCTCTCTGTCCAATTTTATTATCAGCGCTTTAACTTTTTGACCCACCTTTAGATAATCTTTTATAGAGATCTTTTCGTCCCAGCTAACCTCACTTGCTGGTATGAGACCATTCAAATGATCATTCAATCTTACAAAGGCACCAAAGTTTTTTATATCCTCTACCACACCGTCAATTACCATTCCTTCCTCGTATTCATTGAAAGTTTGACTAATTTTTTCTTCTGCGTAATCTTTTATCGATACGACTATGTTTTTTCCATTTTTAGAAATCACTTTAGCCATTTTTTCTCCTTGAGGTAAATCATCTTTAGGGCTTAATAAAGATAACGAACCAGGAAGAAAAGCACCGATAAGTCCTTCAATCAATACGCTGTAGCCTTTCTTGAGCCTGTTTTTAAAAATAATAGGATAATTTTCTCCTTCGTTTATTTTATTCATAGTTTCATTCCAAACGGCCCTTTTTTCGGAGGCAAAGTTTAAACCTTCTGCATCATTTGTTTTTGTTATTTCTACTAGTATCTTTTGATCTACTTGATATTCTTGGAGAGGTTTTATGAGTTCTACTTGACTTACAAACACATCTCCTGTGGCACCTTCTAAAGCAACCCATATACCATCGCTATTTATTTCAAATACCTTTCCTTCTATTATTTTTCCTTTTTTTACCTCGTTTATCTCTTGTTCGTTCAAAAGTTTTTCAAATGTTTTTTCCTCCATCATGAAAAATCCTCCTTCTCTTGGCTTAGATACTCCAACACTTTATTTAATTCTGATGTTGGTGTGGATGAACCAGTAACTATTCCTATTTTGTCTTGTGGAGAGATAGTTATTTCTTTAAGTTCTTCACCAGATTCAATATGGTATGTCCTTTTACAATATTTTTTTGAAATACGGTATAGTTTTTGAGTATTTGAACTGTTTTTTCCGCCTAGAACTAGCATCAATGTGCTTTTTTGAGAAAGTTCTAGTGTCTCTTTTTCCCTTAGGATAGTTTCAGAACATATAGTATCTCTTATCAACACCTCCGTAAAAGAATTAATAGTTAAAATACTGGTTATAAAATTTTTGTACTCTTCTTCGCCCATGGTTGTTTGAGATACTATCAATACTTTTTTTTGAGGTATTGTCACTGGAGAAAGTGTTATTAGCAATTTACTCTCATCTACATTCCCTTTTAGCCCAAGTATCTCAGGATGGTCAGGTTTTCCATACACGACTACAAAAAATCCTTCTTTTTGCTTGTTACCTACGTATTTTACTAAATTTGTAACTATTGGGCAAGTCATGTCTATAACTTTAGAGAATCGTTCTTCTAAAAGATCTTTCTCAGCCTTTGAAATACCATGGGCTCTGATGATTACCGTTTCGTTTATGGAATCCTCGGGTATCTCATCCAATCCTTTTATAGTTATTGCACCTGATTTGTTTAACTCTTCTATTACCTTTTTATTGTGTACTAACTCACCATAAATATAAATCTTATTTTTGTTAACTAAGGAATTTTTAACTTCATTGTACGCTTTTTGAACGCCTGAGCAAAAACCAGTTCTTTTTGCTACATTAATTTCCATAAATACCTCTCTCTTCGATAATTTTTAATATTTTTTGAAGGACTTCTTCTATGGACAGATTAGTAGTATCTATAATTATTGCATCTTGAGCTGGTTTTAATGGAGCTATAGAACGATTTGAATCGTTGTAATCCCTATTTTTTATTTCTTCCAATATTTCAGTAAAAGAAATATTGGGTTTTTTCCCCTTTTCTTCACTCCATCTTCTTTTAGCTCTTTCTTCTATAGAGGCGGTTAGATATATTTTAATATCACTATCGGGCAGAACTACGGTTCCTATATCTCTTCCATCAACCACTATACTGTCTTTTTCGGCAATCTTTTTAATTATCTCATTAACTTTTTCTCTAATAATATTATTACGAGAGTATAGAGAAGCTAAATCACCGATTTTTGAGTCTTTAATGGAGATAGTAACATCTTTTTCGTCTAAAAAATAACGGTTGTTTTTTATTTCAATGTTAAGTTTTTCTAAAATATTTTCTATATTTTTTGAATCTTGTGGGTCCACTTTTTGTTCGTTTAGGTAATAACCAATGATTCTGTACAAAGCCCCACTATTTAGATAATTTATTTTTAGTATTTCTGCTAGTTTTTGTGCAATTGTAGATTTGCCTGATCCTGCCGGCCCATCTATTGCAATCTTTATTTTTTTAGCTTTTTGAGTCATTTTTCATCTCACTCTCGTTTGATTTTTTCAAAGCGAGGTGTAATTCTTCCAATTGTTTCTCACTAACTTCTGATGGAGCATTGGTCATAGGATCTGTTCCAGAAGCTGTTTTTGGGAATGCAATGACCTCTTTTATTGAATCTTCTCCTACCAGTATGCTTACCAATCTATCCATTCCGATTGCTATGCCTCCGTGAGGTGGAGCACCGTATTTGAAAGCCTCTAATAAGAATCCAAATTTCTCTTGTGCCTCTTCTTTGCTCAAACCTAAAATATCGAATACCTTTTGTTGTATATCTTGTTTGTGTATCCTTATGCTGCCACTTGCAATCTCATAACCGTTTATTACAAGATCGTAAGATTGAGATTTGATTTTTAAAGGGTCTGTATTATCATATTTAGCTAAATCATCTAAATTGGGCATAGTAAAGGGGTGATGTTCGGCTACTATTCTCTGTTCTTCTTCATTCCAAGAAAACATTGGAAAATCAGTGACCCAAATTATGCTGAACCCGGATTCTTTTTCAAATTCTTCTTTGATCATTTTTATTCTCAATTGTCCTAAAATCTTATCTATTTTGTCTGCTTCTTCCAAAATAGCTAATAAAACGTCACCTTCTTTCATTATACCACGTTCTACTAAGATATTAATCTCTTTGGCTGCGGCTTTTTTTATATTTGATCTTATTTCTTTGTCATTAGCTATCCAAATTAAACCGGTACTGCCTTGTTCTTTAGCAAACTCTGTAAGATCATCGAATTTTTTTCTTGAAAAATTGTTAGACCTTTCAGGGACAATAAATCCTTTTAATATTAGGCCTTTATCTATCCCGTTTTTTATAAAATTAGTCTCTGTATTTTGAAAATATGCTGTTAGATCAATAAATTCCATACCATACCGTATATCAGGTTTATCTGAACCGTATTTTTTTATTACTTCATCATAGGCGTATTTTTGAAACGGAATCTCTAATTCTTTGTAATTTATAGATTTTTCGAATATTTCTTTAATTAATTTTTCCGTTAGTTCAAATATATCCTCTTTTTCAACGAAAGATTGCTCTATGTCAATTTGTGTGAATTCGGGTTGCCTATCCGCCCTAAAATCTTCATCTCTGAAACAGCGAGCTATTTGAAAATATTTATCAAAACCTGATACCATCAGTAGTTGTTTGAAAAGCTGTGGAGATTGAGGTAAGGCGTAAAAATTGCCTGGTTTTAATCTAGAAGGAACCAAAAAATCTCTTGCCCCTTCTGGTGTTGATTTTGTTAAGTAAGGGGTCTCAATTTCCAGAAAGCCTTCAGCACTTAGCGTATCTCTAGTGATTTTCATAACTTTGTGTCTAATTATTAAGTTCCTTTGCATTCGTTCTTTTCTAAGGTCTAAATATCTATATTTTAACCTTAAATTTTCCGAAATATCCTCTTCTATGTTGACGTATATTGGTGGTGTTTCAGATTCAGAAAGGATTTCTAAATTTGTTGCAAGTATTTCAATACCCCCAGTTGGCATATTTGGGTTTCTGTCTTTTTCAGGACGCGCCCTAACTTTTCCTTGGATAGAAACAACATATTCGTTTTTTAATTTTAAGGCTTTTTGATAAAGCGTATTGTTATCACTAGAATCGAAAACCGCTTGAGTTTTACCGTATCTATCTCTTATCAGAACAAAAATAATTCCACCTAAATCACGAATCCTATCTATCCATCCGTTTAAAATAACGATCTTATCTATATCGTCTTCGTTTAATTCTCCACAAGTGTGAGTTCTTTTTTGAAACAAAAATAACACCTCCAATATTTTTTCATCTTATTTTACCATTTTTTGTGGTAAAATAAAATCGATAACAGCAAAAAACTTAAAATTCCAAAATTCAGGAGGTGTGTGTAGTGAAAAAGGTAGGTATTGTGTTTCTGTTTTTATTTTTGGCTTTGGGATTATTTTCGCAGTCTTTTAAAGATGTTCCCATCAATCATTGGGCATATGATGCAGTTGAAAGGCTTTCTGGTATTGGCATTATTGAAGGATACCCCGATGGTACTTTTAAAGGATTAGAAAACATGAACAGGTATCAACTGACTGTTGCTTTGTCCAGAACGATTGATTACGTAGAACAAAGTATGATTGAGCCTTTAGCCCAAAATTTGGCGAATTTGGAAAGGACTGTAAGTAGTTTATCTGTTCCGCAAGGAGTTTCTTCAGCGGAATTACAGCAACTTCAAACAAAATTAAACTCTCTTACAAGTGATCTTTCTACTCTTCAGGGTTCCGTTTCGAGGTTGGATAGTTCTGTCAAGGAACTTCAGAATTCTTATGAGTTGCTTGGTTATGCCACCACGAAGATAGACGAATTAGAGAGAAAGGTCAACGCCATATCAGTGCCCGCGGTAAGCGAAACTGACATCAGAAACTTAAATACCAGAGTTACCAATCTGGAAAACACCGTTGGAAGTCTGAATAGTAATTATCAGAATCTTTCTCAAACAGTATCTAATTCCAATCAAGAAATACAGTCGTTAAAAAATTCAGTAGCTAGTATTCAAAACTCTTTTTCTAGTGTAAACCAAGATTTGGACAGATTGAATGCTTTAACGGCTAACTTGAATTCGAAGATAGATTCTAAAGTTGATAAAACTGAGTTTACTTCGTTAAAAAACACTACTGACGAATTAAGTGTTCAATTAAGTAATAATACCCAATCTGTTTCTGAATTGTCCCAAAACTTACAAGCCGTTCAAAGTAGTGTTGATCAGCTCTCTCAAGAGGTCACTGATGTAAAACAAATAGCTGAAGGTGCCGGTGGAGGAGTAAACTTCTTAGATATCATTATCTCAGTGGTAATTTCTGCAGGTTTATCCTTTGCTATAATGAACTTGCTATAAAAAAATATCGCTGGTTTTTTCGACCAGCGATATTTTTATTTAATGTTCCTTTTTAAGACTATAATTTCTAATTTATCAGAAGCATCTTCGGCCCTGTCTGCTATATCTCCTATCTGTAGAAAAAGATCTTTCAACTGCAATTTTTCCGATAATTCAAGGCTATCTATTTCAAACAATCTTCGTATTAAATCCTTCTCTAAGATATCTTCTTCATGTTCCTGTAATTCAACTTTTTGAATATACTCACTACTTTTTTCTATATTTTCGAATACGTTTTCTATAGACTTTTTCAAGGATTTATAAGTTTTCTTTACCAATCGACTTTGTTCTAAAAAATCTGGTTTAAAATTCTCGGGTATTTTTGGTTTTTGAAAAATTAAGATTTCTGAAACCGTTTGTGTTTTATTCATAACCTTATCAACCGCTTCTATTAATTCTAAAAGTTCTCCTCTAAAATTTGGCAAAAAAGCTCCTTGATACATTTCGCTTTCCGTTTTTCTTCTTAAAGAATCAGCTTCGCTTTCTATATTAGATATTTGTTTTGATAAATCAACAGATTTTTCCATATCGTTTGTTACATACAATTCTACTAATTCTGTGAGTAAGTTTACCCCTTCTTCTACTTTTTCTAAATGTTTAGAAAAAAGTTTTATTACTTTCTCTTCCTTTTTTCCAAAAAAAAGCTTCATTATGTACCCCCTCACATACCTTTAGAATTAATAAAACTGTTTTTTGTGTTCTTTTGCTATACAGCCCATCCTAGAGTTTACGCATTTATTTCCTCTTTTAATACTCTTGCACATCTTGGACAAACGCCCGGAAAGTCAGGGTCATTGTCCGTATTAGGATCTACTTTCCAACATCTTTCGCATTTTTCCCCTTCTGCTTTGGTAACTTTAATTGTTGCGTATCGACCTTCAAATCCTTCATCTACATTACCAAATTCAAATTGAGATACTATAAATAGATCAGCAATCCAGTTGTTATCGTATTGAGATAGAATTTGCTTTAATGTATCATCTTTTAGGTTGAGGATAATTTTAGCATCCAGAGAGTTTCCTAAAAATTTTTCTTTTCTTTTCTCTTCAAGGGCTTTTAAAACATCCTCTCTCAAAGCAAAAATTTTATTCCACTTTTCTTCTAATTCTTCGCTAAGGTAATTCTCTTTATATTCAGGCCATAGTTCAGCGAATATGGTTTCATATTTGTTTGAGTAATTGAGATGCTCGTAAACTTCTTCCGCAGTAAAAGGCAATATGGGTGAAATCATCTTATTTAAAGCTATAGCGGTTTCATATAAAACTGTTTGAGCGGATCTCCTGAGTTTAGATTTTTTTCCTTCTACGTATATTCTATCTTTTATTATATCCAAGTAAGTAGAACTCATATCTATTGTACAAAAATTGTTTATAAGATAGTGTACTTTGTAAAATTCGTAGTTGTCATAAGCTTTGGTGACATTTTTTATCAAATTATGTAACTTCATCAATGCCCATTGGTCTATTTCTAACATTTCTTCATAAGCCACAGAATCTTCATCAGGGTCAAAATCATTTATATTGCCCAGCAAAAATCTTATAGTATTTCTAAGTTTGCGGTAGGTTTCAACCTGTTGTTCCAAAATATTGTAAGATATTTTAATATCCATTCTGTAATCTGCTGATGCAACCCATAACCTTAATATGTCTGCTCCATATTTGTTGATAATGTCTTTTGGGTTGACTACATTTCCCAAGGATTTAGACATCTTCTTTCCTTCTTCGTCTTTTATAAAACCATGAGTCAAAACGGATTCATAAGGGGCAATTCCGTGTTTTGCAACAGATAAGAATATAGAACTTTGGAACCACCCTCGATGTTGATCGCTTCCTTCAAGATATAAATCTACAGGGAATTTTTTTAATTCTTCACGTGAATTTGCAACTGCTTCGAAAGATGATCCAGAATCGATCCAAACGTCTAAAATATCTTCTTCCTTTTTGAACTCTGAACCACCACATTTAGGGCACCTGTAATCATTTGGTAGAAGTTCTTTCGCTTCTTTTTCAAACCACGCATTACTCCCTTCTTTTTCTATAATTTCTATAACGTGGTCTATAATTTTGGTATCCAAAATTGTTTCTCCACAATTCTCACATTTAATAGCTGGTATTGGGATTCCCCAGGCACGCTGTCTTGAAATTACCCAGTCAGGTCTCTCTCTCACCATAGAGGATATTCTATTTTCTCCCCACTTGGTATCCAATTTACTTTTTTTATTTCTTCCAACACCTTTTCACGGTAGTTGTTTTTTTCAAGATCTATAAACCATTGAGGAGTGGCTCTAAAGATAACAGGATTTTTACAACGCCAACAATGTGGATAGGAATGAGTTATCTTTCCTGATTGAACGAGAAAACCGTTTTCTTTTAGATCTTTGATAATTTCTTTGTTCGCTTCCCAAATTTTCATCTCTTTATACTTTCCAGCTTCGTCGGTGAAATATCCCCGACTATCTACTGGAGATATTACTGGAAGGTTGTACTTTGTACCTGTTATATAATCTTCCATACCGTGTCCTGGAGCAGTGTGAACACATCCGGTACCTTCTTCCAAAGTTACATAATCTGCAAGTACTAAAAGGCTTTCTCTGTCAACAAAAGGATGTCTAGCTTTTTTCCCTTCTAATGTAGATCCTTTAAAGGTATCGATTATTTTGTAATTATCTATTCCTGATTCTTTCATAGTTTTATCAACTAATTCCTTAGCCATTATCCAATATTCGTTTCCAACTTGAACTTTTGCGTAATCAAAATTAGGGTGAACAGCAATAGCTACGTTCGCTGGTAAAGTCCACGGTGTTGTCGTCCAAATGATCACGTATGCATTGTTTTCTCCAACTAGAGGGAACTTTACATAAATTGAATCTGATGTATGATCATGGTATTCAACTTCAGCTTCTGCTAAAGCTGTTTGACATTCTGTACACCAATATATAGGTTTTGTTCCTCGATAAATATTGCCAGCTTCAACTATAGAACGAAGAATTTCTAGAACTTTGGCTTCATATTCGGGATTCAAAGTTAAATATGGTTTATCCCAAAAACCTATTACCCCCAACCTTTTAAAGCTTTCTCGTTGAATGTCTACGTATTTCATAGCGTAATCTTCACAAAGTTTTCTTATTTCTAACTTACTCAAGGTGTGTGCCTTTTCTCCAAGCTTGGTAGTAACATTATGTTCAATTGGAAGACCGTGCGTATCCCAGCCAGGGACATAAGGAGCATCAAAACCTCTCAATGTTTTGTATTTTAAAACTATGTCTTTTAAAACCTTATTAAGGGCAGTCCCCATATGAATGTCTCCATTCGCATACGGTGGACCATCATGTAAAACAAACTTTTTTTCCCCGATTCTTTTGTTTCTGAGATAGTAAGAAATATTTAAATCATCCCATTTTTGAAGAATTTGAGGCTCCTTTTCTTTTAGATTTGCCTTCATCTTGAATGATGTCTTTGGAAGATTGATTGTGTCTTTGTAATCCAAAACCCGCACCTCCGATAAAATATTATTGAATTTTTAAAAGAGTTTCGATTGTATCTTTTATTTCTGTTAAATCCATTGATTTTACAACATAAGCATCTGCAGCCCAGGATGCCATCTCGCTTTTATAATGTGAGTAGGCTGTGAGAAATATTATTTTTTTGTTTGGATACCTTTTTCTGATTTCACTTGCGAGTTCTAAGCCATTTACATCAGGCATTTCGATATCAGTGCATATGATATCTATATCTTGATCATTTTCTAAGGTTTCCAGTGCATCTTTTGCATTGCTTACCGCAATAACTTCATAACCAGATTCTTCCAATTCTTCTTTTATTAAAGTTCTTATGTTCTCTTCATCATCCACTATTAGTACTTTAGACAACTTAACCCCTCCTAGAAAGTTTTATCTTTTCCCTCACACCGCCCAGATGGGTGGGTGAGGGCTTCGCCCTGTAACCTTTTAAAAATTTAAATTTAATTTTTGAAAATTACCCTATTTTTAAAGTGTCCATGTAAGTAATATCGAATCCGATTTAGCACCCCTTTGCCCCGCCCCCACAATTGGCCCTTAGCGTCTAAATTATACAATAATTTAGTTGTTACCTGTTGGAATTTCAAATCTGAAAGAGGTTCCATTATTGTCAGATTTTACCAAATAAATTTTACCTTTGTGTTCTTCTTCTATTATTTTTTTACAAATAGCTAAACCCAATCCTGTCCCATTGCTTTTTGTAGTAAGAAAAGGTGTGAATAATTTTTCTTTAATTTCCTGGGGAATAGAGGGTCCATCGTTGGTTATTTCAAAAAAAACTTTATTTTCATCGGTAAATCCAACTTTTATTTCAATTTTCCCATTGTTGTATACATTTTCTAAGGCGTTTTTTATTAAATTCATCAATACCTGTTTTATTTTATCTTTGTCTGCTTTTATTACGATCTCTTCTTTTAACCAATCAGTATTCACCATAACGTGTTTTTGTTGTATAAAATCTTCGTACATCAATATTATTCCACGTATGATTTCTATCAAATCGACTTCTTCAATCTGGTTAATTTTACCTCCTCTAGAATATTCTAAGATCTCATTTACTATATGTTCGAGCCTTGAAAGTTCTTCTTTAATAATTTGGGTATATTTTTGAATATCATCCATTTCGTTCATTTTAGCTATTCTGTTTAAAAATCCGCCGATAACCGTAATAGGATTTCTCACTTCATGAGCTATTCTAGCGGTCATTTCTCCCATGGCAGCAAGTCTTTCTCGCTTTTCCATTTCTTTTTGAAGGTTGTACAGCTCGGTTACATCATCAAAAACAATTATAACGCCTTCTATCACTCCTAATTCTTCGTTTCTCAAAGGAGATAGCTGAATATCAAAAATTTTCTTGGTATCGGAAAGTTTTACTTCATAATTCTTTAATTTGATATTATTTCTGGTTTCATAAATGTCTTTAATTTTTTCGATTATTTCTTCCCCGATTAGTTCTGTTATATCTTGGATAGCAGTTCCTATCATGGTCTCTCTTGGTCTGGAGAAAAAATTTTCTGCCATTCTGTTCCATTCGTTTATTTTTCCATTTCTATCAACCACAACTACGGCAACAGCCAGGTTTTGTAATATATTATCTTTGAATCTTCTGTAGTAATCCATCAAATCTTTTTGTTCTTCTAATCTTAATGTTTTTTCCTTTAATTCTTGATAATTTTCTATCATTTCCAAAGCTAATCCCATATTATCTTTAAATAATTTTACAATTTCAGTTTCAATGTTGGTGATGGGTTTTTTGTTTATTTTGTTATCAACTATTACTACTCCTTTAGTTTCTGTCATTCCAGTAACTGGGAAAATAAGAAACTCATTAATTTTAACTATATCGTATATATCCTCTAAATCTTCCCATTTAATTTCCAACATTTGAGGAACGATATGTAAAACCTGTTTTTTTTCAACGACTCGTTCTAAAATAGGATGCCCTTTATATGCTAAAACTTTATTTTGTAAACTGAGGATTAGTTTATTATTGGTGGGTATTTTTATGGCCTCCTCTTTTAGGTACTGAACGACGTTTCCGTATTTTAAAGCCCTAATGTTTGCGTCTTTCCAGATTTCGGTAGCGTCTTCTTCTGTATCAGGACCAACCCATATTTTTGGAACAAGGAATCCCCGAACCTTGTCCTTTTCTAAATAAAGAGCTCTGTTGAACTTGAGACCTCTCCCAGAAGTTAAGCCTAAAAGCATTATTTTTATTGCCAAATTTTTATCGTAAACAGATCTCACAGCTTGGGATATCTTATCCAATGCATTTAGCATATCTAAGTGTTCTTTTTGTTTTTCAATAAGCTGTTCATAATTCATTTTCAATTCAGTCAATTTACTGACTTCATTTTGAAGTTTGTTGTATAAATTTATTCTATGAATAGAAAAAGCTAATCTTTTGGCGGTGTCCGAAAAAACGTGGAAATCTGCATCATCAAAATTTTTGTAAGTTCTAAATGAGTATTCTGCTTCTCTGTTATAAACACTTAAAACGCCATAAACTTCATCATTTTGTTCTATAACAGAATAAATAGAAGATTTGAGATCTATATTAAAAGGAATAAAATAATTTTGAAAGTTTTCTCGTCCCACTAGCATATAACTCGATCTTTCTTTTATTGCTTTACCTTCGAGGGTATTTTCTATAGGGATAGTTCTAGTTATGATTGTGCTTTCATCTATTCCTAAAAAGTATTTGATTTCGAGAGTATCACCTTGAAGTTTCCAGAATGCTATGCTTTCTGCATGTAGAGAATCTTTTAGGAGTTTTAATACATTATTGACTATTATATCTTTTTCGGTAATTTCTTCTATAATGTCGGTGAGCTTTTCCATTAAAATTACCTTGTCTTGCAAATCCCTAATTCTCAATTTTTCTATAATCAAATTAATCAATACGGAATAATAAAAAAAATGTTGGTCGAAAGTATTTTTATCAATTTGATTGTCAAATAATCCGACGGCGCCAATTAAGCCTTCTTCGGAAAATATCGGATACAAAAATAACTCTCTTATATCGTTTGCAGTAGAACTTACTTGTGAAATATCATCTTTTAGATTCACAGGTACGATCTCATTTGAAAAAATTTTGTTTTTTAGATCTTCGTCTCCGCGTAGGTATATTTTAATATTTTCAAACTTATCTATTGTAGAAGCTAAAGCTTTAAAAACCTCTCTGCTTGATTGATAAATAAACATAATGTTGTCTTTCTCCATTGATTCTTTCAATTGGGAAGATACTTCTTTAAAAGTTGATTTTAATACATTTTGAGGTTTATCATTGTATATAATATTTAAAATTTTGCTTACCATATGCTCCACACTCCGATATTTTGTCTTTTTCATTCTAATTATAACACTAAATTGCTTAAAAATGGGATAAAAAATACTGTAAATTCACCAATTGAATGAAATTTTCTAATGACAAGTTGGATATATTGGGCGGTTTTATAAAAGAAAATGAATTAAAACAGAAATTTAAAAATTTTTCTTGACATTTTACATTGAAAAGGATATAATGAAAATAGAATTAGCAAATAAAAGTAACGAGTGATAAAATACTTTATTACGTAGAAAAAAACTCCCTGAAAGGGATCTATGGATGGAGGTGACTTAATGAGATTCAATCCGAATGATTTTACTGAAAAATCTTTAAAAGCATTTCAAGAAGCTCAAAATGTTCTAGGTTATTCAGGAGGTAATATTCTCAAACCTGAGCATTTGTTGTTAGCAATTTTAAATGTTGAAGATGAAAATGTGGGGAAAATTTTTCAAGGTACCAATACTAATTCTATAAAAAGCAAACTTGAAGAAGCTTTATCCGAAGAAATGGGAGTTTATTACTCAATGTCCTATGGTAGTGCACAAGGTATTTACCTATCAACTAGTTTAGCAAATGCTTTACAAATAGCTAAATCAGAATCCGACAGGATGGGTTTTAAAAAAATTCCTTTACTAGCCTTATTGTTAGGGATTTTAAAGGAAGGTACATCTTACGCTTCCAAACTTCTGTCTGCTTATACTACGGAAGCTTTAATTAGAGAACGGCTACAAGAGATGTTAGAAAACGGAGACGAAGAAATAGAATCAGGTATGGGAGATCCTTTGAAAAAATTTACTGTTGATTTAACCAAAGAGGCAAAGAAAGGAAAGCTTACGCCTGTGATAGGAAGAGAAAAAGAAATAAATAGAATGATTGAAATATTATCAAGAAAGTCTAAAAATAATCCAGTATTAGTTGGCGACGCTGGAGTTGGGAAAACAGCCGTAGTAGAAGGTTTAGCGCAGTTGATAGTAGATGAAAATCCTCCTTCTTATTTGAAAAATAAGAAAATTTTACAATTAGACATGGCCGCCTTGTTGGCAGGTTCTAAATTTAGAGGTGAATTTGAAGAAAGGCTTAAATCAGTTATCGATACTGTAAAAGAAAAGAGCGACGAAATTATTCTTTTTATCGATGAACTTCACAATATAATAGGGGCTGGAGTGGCTGAAGGAAATGCAATGGATGCCGCAAATATTTTGAAGCCAGCTTTAGCTAGAGGTGAAATAAAGGTTATTGGAGCAACAACCTATGAAGAATATAAAAAATACATTGAAAAGGACAAAGCATTAGCGAGAAGGTTTCAACCGGTGTATGTACAAGAGCCTACCCCTGAGCAGGCTATTGAAATACTTAAGGGTATAAAAGAAACTTACGAAAAACATCATAAGGTCGAAATATTGAATGAAGCTTTAATCGCAGCAGTTAATCTTTCTCATAGATATATTAACGACAGATTCTTACCCGATAAAGCCATAGATTTGATAGATGAAGCTTGTGCCAGAGTGAAGTTGAGAAACTCAGCCAAACCAGAGAAAATTAGAGAATTGGAAAAGAAATTGTCAAAATTAGAAGAAGAGATTAATAAACTAACTTTAGAGGAAAAATATGAAGAAGCCTCCAAAAAAAAGGCAGAGTATTTTGACCTTCAAAAGGAATTAGAACAAGCACAAAAAGCTGCTAAACGAGTACAAAGCGAAATAAGCAATGTAGTAGATGAAGACATAATAGCCTCTTTGGTACAAGAATGGACTGGAATCCCTGTTACACGAATGGTTGAAGATGAAAAGAAAAAACTTGCCAACCTTGAAAACGAAATACACAAAAGACTCGTTGACCAAGATGAAGCGGTTAACACTGTTGCAGATCATATTAAAAAGGCCAGAGCGGGATTGAAAGATCCTAAGAAACCAGTTGGTTCATTCTTGTTCCTTGGTCCAACTGGAGTAGGAAAGACTGAACTAGCAAAAACATTAGCCGAGATATTATTTGGTACTGAAGACGCACTCGTGAGAATAGATATGAGTGAATACATGGAAAAATTCAACGTTTCTAGGTTAGTAGGTGCAGCACCAGGTTACGTAGGTTTCGAACAAGGTGGACAACTAACAGAAATGATCAGAAGGCGACCCTATTCCGTTGTATTATTCGATGAAGTTGAAAAAGCTCATCCCGATGTATTCAACATATTGTTACAGATCTTAGACGATGGTAGGTTAACAGATTCTCAAGGTAGGACCGTCAATTTCAGTAATACCATCATAATACTAACTTCCAACTTAGGTTCAGAGTTACTAAATAAAACCAAGAAAAGTGTTGGTTTTGTTGGAGAAACAGAAGAAGAATCTTATGAAAACACAAAAAATGAAATTATGAGCCAGGTAAAAATGGCCTTTAGACCCGAATTTATTAACAGGCTGGACGATATTATAGTATTCAAACCTTTGAGTATCTCTCAGATAAAGAGAATAGTCGATATAATGATTTCAAGGTTAGAAGGAAGGTTGAAAGAAAAGCATATCAGCATTCAAATAACTGAAGCAGCGAAGGACGTTATAGCAAAAGAAGGATTTGATCCAGTTTATGGGGCTAGACCGTTGAGAAGAGTCATAGAAAGAAAAATAGAGTCTCCTTTGGCAACTATGATCATTGAAGATACTATAAAAGAAGGAGATACGGTTATAGTTGACTCAAAAGATGGTGAAAATTTAGAAATAAGAAAATCTGGAGGAGAATTATTAAAAAAGCGGGATTAACATCCCGCTTTTTATTCTTCAAGTAATTCAAAGTCTTCTTTAGCTGCACCACAAACTGGGCAAGTCCAATCATCGGGCAAATCTTCAAAAGAGGTTCCTGGTTCTATATCGTTATCAGGATCTCCTGCTTCTGGATCGTAAATATATCCACAAATCATACACCTGTATTTTTTCATTTTTTATCAGCTCCTATTTAGTATTTTCAAAAATCATCCTACAGAAACTTTTTTAGTGTTTTCCCAAAGTCCATGAATATTGCAATGAGAGAGGGCGATCAACGTTCCTGATTTGGTTAACTTAATTTTTGCTTTTACGTGAGGTTCCCCCACCACAGGTCCAAAAATATATCTGCCAACATGTACGGTATTTGGATCATCATCATATTGTATAAAAAGATCTATCCATTCAATATGGTGTTCTACTGTGTTCGGATGTTTAATCTCTTTACCTATCTGTACATCAACTTCAAACTCTTCGTTAGGTTCAACTTTGTCTGGACAATCGATTGTAGGGACATGTTTTTCATTTTTGAAATCATTAATCTTAATTACATCACCTAACACAAAGAATCATCTCCTTTCTTAAAAAATCTAGTTAGAATTCTACAAATTTGCTTCTCGGAGCTCCGCAAACAGGACATTTTTCTGGTGCTTCTCCTTCTACAGTATAACCACAGACATCACATATGAAGATTTTACCAACTTCAACATCTTTACCCTGGTCTGCAACCTTTTTTGCGTTCTTGTACCACTCTGCGTGTATTTTCTCTGCTTCCAAAGCAAAATAGGTGGTTCTTACCGCTTCATTTTCTTCTTGAAAGTTAGCTGCATTGTTGTACACTGGATACATTTCTTCAATTTCAAAGGTTTCTCCATCTATACATTGTTGGAGGTTATCTTGAGTTGATCCAATATAACCCAAGGCTCTGTAATGATTCCTTGCATGAACAAACTCAGCATGTGCAATAGCTTTCCACATTCTTGCAAGGTTTTTTAACCCTTTTTCTTCCGCTTCAGTAGAGAAAATCAAATACTTCATATGTGCCTTGGATTCACCACAAAATGCATCCTCCAAAAACTGTCTTGTCATTTCTCTTTCTACCAAAGTTATCTACCCCCTTATTTAAACTTATTATCGTCTTTCAAAATTCTCAAATGTTTTAAAGGCACATTCTAAAGTAAAGTATAACATGAAAGTTTTAAAAAAAGATTAAAAAAATAACATAATTTTGAAATAAAAGATCAATTCTTATTGGATAAGCTTTCTTTAAGTGAAGAAATAAATCTATCCACCTCTTTTATGTTCTGTAGGATTTCTTTTATATTATTTACAAACGTTTTGACGGAGCTAGATATTTCTTCAGCGGTAGCCGAACCTTCTTCGGATATAGCTAGTAAGTTTTGGGTGTTTTTAGTTAAATCTTCTAGTTTGACCCCTTCACTGCTTAATTCGTTTAATATTTCGTGTATCTCTTTAGAGATATTTTTTATATTAGTAGCAGATTCTTTATTATTTAGAGAGCTAATTCTTAGATTGTTAGCTCCTTCTCTCATTGCCTTAAACTCTTTTTCCACAGTTTCTGTTAATAGCTGAATACCTGAAGATATTCTACTAAGTATATTATCAATCTGTGAAGCGGCTATTTTGCTTTCCTCTGCTAATTTTCTTATTTCATCAGCTACCACCGCAAATCCTCTGCCAGCTTCTCCTGCTCTTGAAGCTTCAATTGCCGCGTTTAAGGCTAACAAATTAGTTTGATCAGCAATACCCTTTACCGTGTCAACAACCTTAAGAATTTCTTTAGTATCCTCTTCTAACTTATCACTTTCTTTCACTAAATTATTGAATCTTTCGCTCATATTTTCTATTTCTTTTGAGGATGCTTCTACTTTTGAAGAGGAATCATTGATTCTTTTGACAGCATTTTCCAAAGAGTCTACCATCTGATCTTCTCTAGATATGATACTTTGTATTGTATTTACATTTACTTCAACTACATTTGATATTGATTCGGCATCTTGAGCGATCTGTTCCGAACTTATAGCCACCTGTTCAACTAGTTCTCCTATTGAGTCACTTATTTCCTTCATTTCTTCAGCTCTTTCGCCAACTTTTTCAGTAAAGGTTTCTATTTCTTCTATATCTCCAGTTAATTGAATAAAAATACCATTAAAATTGCTTCTCAAATTATCAATTTCTAAAGAATGCTTTTCAAGCATTTTTTCTCCCTTTAAAAGTACGGGTTTATCATATTCGAGGTTATTTAAATTTTGCAACCCTTCTGAAGAAGAAGAAAATAACCTTTTGAAATAATTACCCATCGAAAGAATAAACGCTCCAGATAAGATACCTGTAATTAAAAATGTATACCAATGGTTTCCTAAAATCCAAGTAAAAAGCCAAGATAATAAAAAGACAATGATTATTGTATAAAAAGTTAGAGAAGTGAAAAACATTTTCATTAATGATAAGCTCATAGCTGTGAAAAACCTTGCCTTCTTGATTTTTGCGTATGGTTTCTCGCTTTTTAATTTTATTTTTAGAAAACTTCCCTGATCAGTGTTTCCTTGATCAATAATCTCATATTCAATTTTTTCACCAAAAACCTCGGCGGAACCTTCCAACAATCCTAAGAAATAGTATCTCATATCTCTGAAAGAACGATAGGTAATGTAGGCTGAGTTGCTATCTATGATTTCAAATTCAATGGCGGGAGGTTTGGCTCCTTTTATTCTCCTTGTCAACGATTTATGAACGTCATTCATGGTTGATAAAAATGACAGAAGTCCCTTTTTTCTGAAAAAATTAGGGTAATATTTTTTGAACGTATAAATGTTTTTTTTCCCTAATTCTTTCATGAGCTCTTCTTTTGATTTATTAGTTGTTTTACTCATTAAATCAAGAAGTTTAAAAACTTTTGAATCTTCCAAATCTTCGAAAGGAGAGAAGTGTTTATCTTTTGGAATTCCTATTTCGGTTAAAAGCTGATTAACATAATCTTCTCCATATGTATTTTTCCAAGTTTCCATCCAAGTTTCTACGATCATTCCCTTCATCAAATTCCCTCCTAAGTGTAGTAGTTATAGCAACTTTAAGAATTCTAAACCAAGCTTTAGCAGCCCGAACAATAAAAAATCTTTATCTTTTTGTCCTTAAATTATACCATATTTTTTCTGGTTATTTAATTATTAAAAATACAGGGCAAATAATTTGTATATTTAGAAAATGCCTAAATAGACTAATTGATTGGTTAATAAGTTTGAGAAAGCTTATTTATTGCACGAAAGGCCTTTGAAATCTGCAAAATTGTGATATAATAATTAAAATGATATAAAAATCTCTTTTTCCAAAGGAGGTACGCAAAAAGGATGGCTAAGAATAATGTTGAAGATTTAGAGAATAGAATAAAACTATTAGAAGAACAAAATAAAGAAAATAGGGAAACTTTGGACGACCTGCTTTTTCAAAATTCAAAGATGAAAGAAAAATTAAATAAAATATGGCGTAATCTGAAGATCATGTTTTGGTTATTTTTTGGTTTAGTTGCATGTTTAATATTAATTTTTACCACTACCCCACCCGTGGTAATCGGTTTATGGATCATCTTTGGAGCTATTTTATTTACTGTATTAATTTTTTATTATTACTTTAAATTTGCTTATAATAAATTTGAATAAGGAGTGATTTTTTTGACTAAAGAAGAAGCCCTTGAGTTACTAAAGCAAAACTTAAAAACGGATAATTTGTTCACTCATTCCCTTGCCGTTGGAGCTATTATGAAAGAGTTAGCAATACATCTAAACAAAGATGAGCAAAAATGGGAAATCACCGGTTTACTACACGACTTGGATTACGAAGAAACCAAAGATGATCCAGCTAATCATGCGTTAAAAACTGTTGAAATGCTTGGAGACAAGGTCGATCAAGATGTAAAAGACGCTATATTGGCGCATAACGAAAAAAAAGCGTTGGAAAAAGATATTGAGATAGCCTTATATGCTGCAGATCAACTTTCTGGGCTTATTGTTGCCTCTGTCTTAGTAAGGCCAAGCAAAGATATAGCTGAATTATCAGTTAAATCATTAAAAAAAAAAGTTCAAAGACAATGCTTTTGCTAGAGGAGCGGACAGAGAAAAAATAAAAGAAATAACCAAACTGAACATCGAATTAGACGATTTCTTCAAAATAGCCATAGATGGTATGGTTCGAATAAAAGACGAATTGAACTTAGTTTGATAAACACTTTAATCATTTTCATTATTTTTATTCTTTACATCTTTTGACTCATTTTGAAGTTCAGCGATTCTTAGGTTCATCAAAGTGAAAAAAGAAATTGAAACAACACCAAATGTGGCAAAAATCCAAGTTACTAGAGAAAACCAAAAAAGTTTTGTGAACCAAAAATAGAATATTAAAAGAACTCCAACAGAAATAGAGAAATAATAGATAAGAAACTTTATGATTCGTTTTTTGTTGTAGCTCATTTTTAAACCTCCCACTAAAAAAGGTGATAATCGTGCAAGCTCTTTTGACTATTCTACCTCAACCTTTTTACAATAAAATAACAAAACTTTGGAATGAATTAGAAAAGAATTTTGGCGTTAATTGGGTAAAAAACAACGTACCTTTTCCCCATATAACTTGGAGTGTTGCTGAGAATTATAAAGTTAACGATTTAAATAAGTTACTCAAAAAGGCAACCAAAGAATTGGATTCATTAACCATAAAAACGGAAGGTGTAGCCTTATTTACCGGCAAAAAATTAACCTTGTACATCCCTGTAAAACCGACAAAAGAAATTTTGAACTTTCACGAATACCTTTGGAATTTGGTCAATGTAAATGACTCAAAGCTTAATGAATATTACTCTCCTGATAATTGGTTTCCACATATAACTTTAGCGGTAGAAGATATTAATAAAGAGAACATTGGACAGATTACCAGTTATTTGTCTGATAAAAAGTTAAAGTATCAAATAAAGTTGGAATCTCTTTCCCTTGTTCATAGAGAGTTGGGGAAAGAGGTTGAAATTGATCAAACTTTTGGAATACCAAAAAAGAGAAAAAGGAAACAGTGAAATTATTTATTGTTTCTACCGAACCTCTCGATAATTACAATTACTATGGCTCCAATTAAACCAAATATTAAAAAACTAACAAAGTTATCTATTCTTGAAATGGGAGCCCTCAATCCTCCAACCATTAGTCCCATCAAAAAAAACATTGTCGTGAGGTAAAAATTATCCAACACCCATTTCAATAGTCTGCTCATAGAAGCCAATCCCAGTACAACACCCAAAACAAAGGTTATCAGTACAGGGAAATTAAAATCATTAACTGCTTTTACAATGAATGAATATTGATTCAAAAGTAATAGAACGTATGCACCGGAAATGCCCGGTAGGATCATAGCAGAGATAGCCAAAAATCCAGAAGAAAAGATTATTAAAAAATCGTGTTGTTCTAATAAAAACTGTGCCCCTGAAATATAGAAGGCAACTAAAAAACCAATAGCCGTTGAAATAAAAAAAGAAACGTATTTAGATTTTTGCGTATTTTTGAAATCAGAATTTTTAAATATATCTGAGCCTAAAAAAAAGATACTCCCGATAATTAAACCTGAAAAGAATGAAAAGACACTTGTTTGGTAGTTAGTTATTAAAAAGTCTATAAGTCCCAAGGTTGAGAACATTCCAAGAAAAACACCTATGTACAACAATATCAAAAATCTAAGTTCCCGACTTTTCGTTAAAGTTTTGAAATTGAATAAATTAGAAAAAACAAAAGACCATGCAGATATGAAACTCTCATAAATGCCTAGTATCAAAGCTATCGTAGCGCCTGAAACTCCCGGGATAGAATCAGAAATACCCATGAAAATACCATACAACGGAATTAACAGATTTTTTTTCTTCATAAAAACCTCCATTAAATATATTTCTTTTATAAAAAAACCCCGCATAAAGCGGGATAAGTTGGGGATTTTATTGGGGGTTATTGTTTTCTAAATCTATTATATGCAAAGAATCTTAAAGCATCCTTAAAATATTTAAAAATGCTTCTAATTCTTCTTTGCTGATGTTAATCCCCATTTCTATCCCTGCTTTGTTTGTTCCATGATAATCCGAACCAGCGGTTATAAACAAATCATACTTTTTGGCAAGTGCTTTATACCTTTCGATCATTTCTTTGGTGTGCAAGGAGTAATAAGCTTCTATGCCATCTAACCCATAATCTACTAACTCTCTGATCAGATTATCTAGATTTTGTTCATCGAGTTTTGTTTGATAAGGATGTGCCAAAACAACTACACCACCCGCTTCCTTAATTAACAATATTGCATCTTTTGGTTCTAACCTTTTTTTATCTAAGTAAAGAGGAGCTCCTTTCTTTAAATACTTATCGAAAGCCTCTTGTTTGTTGCTTACATAATTTTTCTTCACCATTAAAGAAGCAAAATGGGGCCTACCAATCAATTCTCCACCTGCTTCTTTTTTTAGTTCTTCAAGGGTAATTTGAAAACCAAGTTTTTGCATGTTTTTGATCATTAAAACGTTTCTTTTTTTTCTAAACTCTTGAAGCTCTTCTAAAACCTTATTTAGTCTTTCGTTATTGCTATCAAAACCGTATCCTAATAGGTGTAGAGTGGTTGGGAATTCTGCACTTATCTCTACTCCAGGAACAAATTTTAATTTTTTTAAATCTTTAAAATTTTCTAAAGATTTTACTCCATCAAGGGTATCGTGATCGGTGATAGATAGATATTCTATATTTTTTTCTAAAGCCAGATTCAATAATTCATTAGGAGTGTTACTTCCGTCTGATCCTGTAGAATGAGTATGAAAATCTACTTTCACATTTTCCCTCCAGTTTTAATTAGTATTACAACGCTCCTTTTACTTATTTTTTCCAAAGAACTTTATTTTTTTCATCGTCGTATATCTCTTCAACGTCTTCGGGTATATCGATTTCTTCTATATATTTGGATATAGTTTCTTTGATCAAATCTTCCGGTAAAGAAGTGATGAGCCATAAGTCGCTTAACCAAACTTTGTTGTTTTCTCTAAGCGGTGCTTTATAAATAGCACTTTCTACTGCTTTTGCAAAGGTAGATAAAGGAACTTCCTTTATAAAACCTTTACCTGAATTTTCTCCGTAAATGTTGTTCATAAAATAAATTTAGACCTCCTTTATATTCGCTTCAGCTGAAACCCACTGTCCCTTACGGGTAGTTAGCTGCACCCATTTAAGGAAGGGAACTTACAAGTTATTTAAAGCAATTTTTGTCCAACCTTCAAAATTCACATCTTTTAAATTTACGATTTCTTCTTTTTTCATCCAAGTGCTCTCAAAGTTATCTTCTTCTTTAATCTTAGCAGAATCGATGAATCCGACGAAAAGAACACCTAAATGAACCTTGGATACATCTTCATCGTTATCATTGATTATTCCTTTGTAAACATATTTATATGAATTGGTAATCCATAATTCTTCGTTAATTTCTCTATCCATCCCGTTGAAAAAAGTTTGTTCCATAGTAATACCCTTATCTCCTTTGTTTATGTGACCCCCTATCCCTATCGATATTTTGTTGTGAAGTCTTTTTTCTCCTTGATTTTGTGTCCTTTTTAAAACTAAAATCTCGTCTTGGAAGTTTCTGAACACTACATAAGGTATGATTTGTTTGTAATTATAATCGTTTTCGAGTGCATTTCTTTCATAGAAATTACCACTTTCTAATATTTCCACAAAATCGCTGAATTTTATTTTAAAAAAATTGTCATTGTTCGAAGATATTTTTTCGTCCATTTTTTTTGTGGGAATAGCTAAAATTTGTTCACTCATTCTATAATCTCCATGGTGATATTATCGTTCGTATAAATACAAATTTCACCGGCAATTTTTATTGCTTTTTGAGCGATTTCTTCAGCATCTAAGTCTGTGTTTCTCAATAGAGCCATTGCTGCAGCATAAGCATAAGGTCCACCGGAACCAATTGCGATTGCATCTTCTTGTGGTTCCATTACTTCGCCATTGCCTGAAATTAGAAAGATATTTTCTTTGTCGGCGACTAATAATAATGCTTCAAGTCTTCTAAGTGCTTTGTCCATACGCCATTCTTTGGTCAGTTCCACAGCTGCTTTCATAAGATTGCCATGTGAAGACTTATACTTTCCTTCAAATCTTTCATACAAAGCCAAGGCATCGGCTACGGATCCAGCGAAACCTGATATTACTTTTCCTTCGCCTAATCTTCGCACTTTTTTGGCGTTACCTTTAAAGATTGTTTCTCCCATTGTTACCTGTCCATCACCACATATTACAGTTTTTCCGTTTCTTTTTACTCCTAATATTGTTGTCCCATGAAAATCCATAAATTATTTTTCCTCCTTGCAGTCACATTTTTGTGTTTTTTATAGCGCCCCTTCTCCCCGCTCCCCACCCATAAGGAAAAGAGCTTTTTACTCTTTCACCCTGCAACCCGCGCAACATGGTTTTTAATTATTATATTTATTAACTCATCAAAGCTAATTCCAGCAGCTAGTGCGGATGTAGGAAGATCACTTAATTCTGTTAAACCAGGCACAGTATTTATTTCCAAAACGTAAACTTCATCGTCTTTTAAGATGGCGTCGATCCGAAACATGTCTTTAAAAGTGAGTGTTTGCATAACGTGATTCCCTATTTCATTTATTTTTTGTATGATTTTTTCGGGTGAATTAAGCTGTGGCTTGAGTTCCGTTAACCCGTTAGTATATTTTGCTTCATAATCATAGAATTCTTTTTTTGGAATAATTTCAAGAATTGGTAGTAATATGAACTCTTCATTTTTCTGAATATAAGATATCGTTATTTCCCGGCCTTTTATATATTCTTGAACCAGAACTTCCTGAAATTCTTTCAAATCTTTTTCTAAATAGAATTTGTATTCATTTTCGTTGTGAATGATGTATACTCCTTTACTCGATCCACTTTTTCTAGGTTTGATGATGAAAGGGTATTCAAAGGGCGGTAATATAAATTTGTTGGTTAGGGTTGTCTGAGGCATTTGTATATAATTTTTAAATAGATTATAAAAAATAAATTTATCATATGTAGCTACACATGTTTCAGGGTTTGAACATGTGTAGTCTATTCCTAAGATTTCTAATAAGGAAGGTAATCTTCCGTCTTCTCCGTAATCTCCATGTACCACGTTGAAGGCGAATTTATAATTTTGAATTTTATTTATAAAATCATCATCTATTAAATCTAAGATTACTGGTTTATAACCTAAATTATTTATAGAATTAAAAACATTTTTTGCGCTTGTTAAGGCAATTTCTCTCTCTTTAGATTTCCCACCTGTAATGATTGGGATGTACATCGTTTTTTCTCCTTTTTTACTTTGTCTGTTTATTTTGTTAGTTGTTTGATTTCTTCAATTTCAAAGTATGTTTTGTCTTTTTCACAGTATAACTTTTCCTTTCCTTTTGAGGTTTTGTAGAATAATGTTTCACCACAGTTTGGGCAACTATACTCTGAAGGTTCGTTCCAATACATGGTTCCGCAAGAATCACATTTGAAATAAGTTTTTCCTTTTTTGCTTTTTAATTTTACGATGTCACCTTCACAGTTGGGACATTTCCCTCGCGCTTTCACATTCCGAGTGTATTTACATTCTGGGTAATTACTGCATGCAATAAATTCTCCGAATTTCCCATGTTTCAATATGAGATCTCCACCGCAAATAGGGCATTTTTCATCTATTTTATTCTCTTCTTTGTCTATTTTTAAAGTTTCTTGTAGATATTCTTTTATGTATAATTTCTCCTTAATTGTTACTCCAAATGATTCCGCCGGGATTTTCTGAGTTTCCTTGCATTCTTCACAGGATAAATATAGACCGTATCTTCCAAAATTTAATTTCATATTTTTCCCACATTCTTCACAAGGTACATCACTTTCGTAGTGTAAAATTTCTTTTTTATTTTTGATGTTGTTAGATGCAGTCGAAAGGAACTTCTCAAACTCTTTGTAAAACTGCTCTAGAACGACTTTACTTTTGTTTTTTCCGTCTTCTATCTTATCAAGGTCTTCTTCCATGTTCGCGGTGAATTTTACGTCGACTATTTCTGGGAAATATGCTTCCAAAAAGTCAGTTACTACAAAACCAGTTGTTGTAGGCCTCAAGGTACTTTTTGCTATTTTGGATACGTATTTACGCTGCAAAAGTGTGGATATTATGGTTGCGTATGTTGATGGCCTTCCAATACCTTTAGATTCTAATTCTTTTATCAATGTTGCCTCCGTATATCTATTTGGAGGATTAGTCTCTTTTTCTTCGGATTTTAATTGGTCGTATGTGATCTTATCATTTTTACCTATTTCAAATTCCACTTCTTTATTGTTAGGGTTCCAGAATTTTTCAAATCCATCAAAGATACATTTTTTGGACGTTATTTCAAATGCGTATTTGTTGGTGTTGTCTTCAATAGTGTATGTTTTTTCTAAATATCTTGATGGAGCTGATTGAGAGGCCATGAATCTATTCCAAATAAGGGTATACAACTTCAAATGGTCTGAAGAAATTAACCTTTTTGCATTGTTAACATCCATGTTGATGTCTGTAGGCCTTATAGCCTCGTGAGCATCTTGAACATTGGATTTTTTGTTTTTTGATAAGTAATGTCCAACGTAATCTTTTCCATAATTTTTTTCCAAATAGTTAATAGCTGCCTGTTGAGCTTCATTTGAAACTCTTGTAGAATCAGTTCTCATATAAGTAATAAACGCAATACTTCCTTCAGAGGTTTCCACACCTTCATACAACTCTTGAGCGATTTTCATTACTTTAGATGAAGCCCAGTTAAAAGTCGAAACCGCTGCTTGTTGTAGCGTACTTGTAATGAATGGTAATGGGGGTTTTCTTATTGTTTCTTTTTCTTCTACGTTCACCAGTTTAAAATCCTTGTCTTTCAAATATTCGAAGATCTGGTCTTTCTTTATTTTTGTTATGCTTTCGGGTTTAATTTTTTTACCGTCTTCTTTTGTTAAAGGTATATTTTGACCTTTGTACTCAAGATAGATATTGAAGTATTTTTTTGGTTTGAAGATAAAAATTTTTCTTTCTTTATCCACTATCAATTTCAATGCTGCAGATTGAACCCTTCCCGCGCTTGTTTTGTAATCTTTTAATACTTTCCAAACCAAAGGTGAAATTTTATATCCTACCAATCGGTCCAAGATTCTCCTAGCTATTTGAGCATCCACTTTTTTTAAGTCTAAACTTTGAGGATTACTTATTGAATTTTTTATTGCATTTTTTGTTATTTCTGAGAATATAATTCGATTTTTCTCTTTTGGATCAAGATCTAAAATCTGAGAAAGATGCCATGCTATAGCTTCTCCCTCTCTGTCCATATCCGATGCTAGTAATACTTTTCTCCCTTTTGTTTCTTTCTTGATTTCTTGTATAACCTTTTCTTTACCGGGAATCACTTGAAAGATAGGTTCAAAGTCGTGTTCGATATCAACTCCAAACTCTTTTTTAGGTAAGTCGCGGATATGACCTTTTGAAGCTATTACTTTGTATTCCTTTCCTAAATATCTTTCTATTGTTTTTGCTTTTGACGGGGATTCTACTATTACTACGTATTTACTTTCCCCACTATTGCCGTTGGATTTAGTGCTTTTTTTGGGCATTAATTGAATTACCTCCCGCTAGTATTTTTCTATTTTTATCTTACGTGCCAGCCTTTTATCGTATTCACTCCAACTTTGATCTTTGTTTATTTGTAAGGTATTTCTAATATTGTCTTTAACTTGAGCGATTTTGGAGTCGACATTATCACTTAAACCAATTATGAATGATTCGATGGTTTTTGGGACTACAGGACTTCCATATTCTAGTTCTCCATGATGGGAGAGGATGATGTGTATTATATGGTTAAGATCTGATTCTTTTATTTTTGGATTTATTTTTTTTGACTCTTCGTACACTATTTTTGTTCCCAGATGTATGTGTCCAATTAATTCACCTAGTTCAGTTTTTTCTATTCCACTGGGTTTTATAACGTATTCTTCTATTTTCCCTATATCGTGCAACAGTGATCCAGCTATTATAATATCTTTATTGATCCATATCTCATTATCTTCGTTATAAAGATCATACAATCTTAAAGATAGTTCAGTAACCATTACAGTATGTTCCAATAAACCTCCAGGATAGGCATGATGTACTTCCACTGCAGCTGGAGAAAAAAGAAAGGATTCTCTTAATTTTGAATTAACCAAAAAGATCTGTTTCAATAAAGATCTGATACCTTCATTTTCAACGGCTTGTATGTATTGTTCGAGTTTAGTTGTTAACTTTGATAGATCATTATTAGAAAATAGCAAGTACTTTTCGGGGTTGATATTCGTTATGTTGATCTTTTGCACTGAATTGGTCTCGTTACTAATATTGATTTGAAGCCTATTTTCAAAGTAAACTATTTTCCCCTTTACTTTTATAACGTCTCCAATTTGAATCTTGTTATTGTTTGCTTCTGCGTTATACCAATCGATAGCTCTAATGGACTGACTTTTATCGGCAATTGTAAACAATAAAAACGTTTTGTCATTTTTTGTTTTTTGAAGCTTTTTGCTCACAACTTTACCTTCTACTTCTGCGTCTTCAGTGGGTTTTAAATCAGATATTAAAGTAATATTTTCTACAGCTGCCTTTGGTTGAAACGGATTATCTTTTATTATATCTCCCAAAGAATATTCTTCATTCAAAATATTTTCCTCCCTTAATGTAAATCCGCCGAACCCTTTGAGCTATTCTTGAGGTTACTTCATAGTTTATAGTAGAAGCGTTTTCAGCTACTTCTTCTGCGGTTATTTGATCGTATTTTTGCCTCCCAATGATTACAACTTCATCACCTAGTGATACATTATTATCAGTAACGTCCACAACTATTTGATCCATAGATACCCTTCCTAATATTTTAGATCGCTTTCCGTTAATTAAAACTTCTCCTTTGTTGGAAAGGGCTCTAAAATAACCATCTGCATACCCTATAGGAACAATAGCGGTTTTCATCCTTTTTTGCACTTCGTAAGTTCGTCCATAACCGATAGTATCATTCGGTTGAAGGTTTTGAATGTTCGCGACAATGCTTTTTAGTTCCAAAATAGGTTTTAATTGATCTATTTTATAAGTTGTAGATGGTTGTAAGCCATAAGTGGCAATGCCTGGCCTCACATAATCTAAAGCGAATTCTGGGAAAAAAAGGGCAGCAGCACTATTAGAAATATGTTTTTTTTCAACATCTATGCCTGAACCAATTATATAATCCAATAACCCCTTATATTTTTCAAATTGAACTCTGGTAAAATCATCTTTTTCATCTGCATTGGCAAAATGAGAATAAACGCCTTCTATTTGAATGTTTCTATCTTTGATCAACTTTATTAATTGAGGTAATTTTTCCTCTTTTATGCCAATTCTGTTGATTCCAGTATCCACGTTGATATGGAACTTAAATTTATCAACATCTTTTCCTAGTATATCACATACTTTTTCTAAAAATGTAGAAGAAGTAATTGTTGGCCTTAAAAAATGAGCGAATTCCAATAATTCTTTAAAATCATCTGGGCTAAAGTAATTAAAGATTAAAATTGGGAGGTGTATCCCCCGGTTTAAGATTTCTAAAGCTTCTTCCAAATAAGCAACAGCCAACATACTATAACCTTCTTTAAATACTTGCATTGCCAAAGGCAACATACCATGTCCATAAGCGTTTGCTTTTAAAACTGGTATGATATGCGCTTTTGTTTGATTTTGTATATAATTTAAATTTTCTAAGTATTTATCAATATTTATATATGCTGCCGTTTCTCTACCCTTCAAGTTTATCCCCTTTTAAAATAGAAATGAGTTTATCTCGTTCTTTTATATACTTAGGCAAAATAATTGTTTTATCTTTTAAAATTATTATTATTTTTCTGGAAGTTATAACCGTTTCTTTTATGGAGGATTTACTGAAATGTTCATATTTTTCTGAAAATACGGAGGTGATAACGTAAAAGGTTTTGTTATTTTGATCATAAATAATAGGATATCGCATGAATTTTCTAATGGAATAAAATAAAAGTGTAACTATTATTCCAAGAAATATATAAGCAATAATACCTTTCGGATAAAGACTGTACACATAATTACCCAATATGAATAAAAATAAAACAAAAATTAGAGGTAGCAGGTAGAGAATTTTTGAATATCTAAATTTATAAAGAATTTTTAAACCCCTCTTTTGTCTAATTGGTTTTTTAGAATCGACAATTAACATTATACAATAATTTTAAATAGTTGGCAAAAGTTTTCTTCTTTTTATTATATAATGTGCATTGGAGTAGAGTAAATGGGTGAGTGAAGAGGAGGTTGAAAAATGTTTAAAGTTAGCGTAGTTCAATTCAAACCAGAACTATTTGAGATCGAGAAAAATGTAAATAAGGTAATGAAGATTATCGAAGGAGTCGATAGCAATTTTATAGTCTTTCCAGAATTAGCTTTTACCGGTTATGCTTTTTCCTCTAAAAAAGAAGTAGAAGAAACTTACGAGTCGCCTTTAGATGGGATCGGATACGCCTTTAAAACTTTTAAGGAATTTTCTAAAGATACTGGTGTAAGTGTAGTATATGGTTTTAACGAGAAGTATGAAGGTAAGTATTATAATTCATCAATTTTGATCAAAAGTGATGGGACATATAAAATATATAGAAAGACTCACTTGTTTTTCAGAGAGAAACTGTTTTTTACCCCGGGGGACACGGGTTTTTGGGTGGATAATATTAACGGAATAAATGTTGGAGTTGCCATCTGTTTTGATTGGTACTTTCCGGAATCCTTTAGAACATTGGCTTTATTAGGTGCAGATTTAATTTTGCATCCAGCCAATTTAGTCTTACCATATTGTCAAGAAGCCAATAAAATTAGATCTTTAGAAAACAAGATTTATATTGCCACATCAAATATTTGGGGAACCCAGATCAACGGTGAAATAGAGTATTCTTTCACGGGTAAAAGTCAAGTGACTTCACCTGATGGAGAGGTGCTTTTTAGATTACCAGAGCAAGGTGATTTTATTCAAACAGCAGAAATAGATGAAAGGAAATCTCAAAATAAACGTATTAATGAATACAACGATCTCTTCCAAGATCGAAAACCAAAATATTATTTTCACTCTTAGATTAAGAGTGATATAATTTTTGATTGCGTTTAAATTTAGCTAGCTTATAAGCACTTTATCATAGATATTATATGTATTCTCTTAACTTAATAAATCACTTGAAAAAAACGATTGTTTGAATTATAATAGTACTAGAGTCAAATAACAAATACACATTTAGAAATAAAAAAGTTTTAGTGAGGGGGTATTTTCATGAGTACAAAAGAATATGTTGTAGGTATAGACTTAGGTACCACTTATTCAGCTATCGCTTGGGTAAAACCCGATGGTAACCCTGAAGTAATACCCAATGCGGAAGGTAAAAGGACCACACCTTCTATTGTTTCTTTTACTAAAGATGGTCAGATATTAGTAGGTGAACCAGCTAAAAGGCAAGTTATTTTAAATTCCGATAGAACTGTTCGCTCCATAAAAAGGTACATGGGAAGTGACTACACAGTAAGAATCGATGATAAGGTGTATACACCTCAACAGATTAGTGCGTTCATACTTAAAAAGCTGGTTAAAGATGCAGAAGAATATTTAGGAGGAAAGATCAAAAAGGCCGTTATTACTGTTCCTGCTTATTTCAACGATGCTCAAAGGCAAGCTACCAAAGAAGCAGGGGAAATTGCAGGATTAGAGGTTCTAAGAATAATAAACGAACCAACAGCGGCTTCAATAGCTTTTGGTCTCGATCGATCAAAAGAAGAGAGAAAAATAGTTGTATATGATCTTGGTGGTGGAACATTTGATGTTTCCATTTTAGATATAGGAGAAGATATCATAGAGGTTATCGCTACTTCGGGGAACAATCATCTAGGTGGAGACGATTTTGATCAAAGAATAATCGACTGGTTAGCTGATGAATTTATGAAAGAGTATAAGGTTGATTTAAGAAAAGATAAGCAAGCACTTCAAAGATTGAAAGAAGCAGCTGAATCTGCTAAGATAGAATTATCAAGTAAATTGGAAACGGATATAAATTTACCTTTCATTACGGTTGTGGATGGTCAACCTGTTCACTTAGAAAAGAAACTAACACGAACTAAATTAGAAGAACTCATTGGAGACTTAATAGAATCAACAAGAGTGCCCATTGAGAACGCAATGCGGGATGCTAAACTTTCCCCACAAGACATAAGCGACGTTTTACTTGTAGGTGGTTCAACGAGGATACCAGCAGTTCAAAAATTGGTTAAAGATTATTTTGGAAAAGATCCTTCTAAGAATGTTAACCCAGACGAAGCAGTAGCAGTTGGAGCAAGTGTTCAAGCTTCTATAATGGTAGGAGAAACAGAAAGAGATTTAGTTTTAGTAGATGTTACTCCTTTATCCTTAGGTGTTGAAGTTAAAGGAGGTTTAATGGAAGTTATTATACCAAGAAACAACAAAATCCCTGTGAAAAAATCTAAAGTTTTTACGACCTCTGTTGATGGACAAACGGAAGTTGAAGTAAGAGTTTACCAGGGAGAAAGACCTTTGGCACGAGATAATTTTTTCTTAGGGAGTTTTACATTAACAGGTATTCCCCCTGCACCAAGAGGAGTTCCTCAAATAGAAGTTACTTTTGACATTGATTCTAATGGAATAGTAAGTGTATCCGCAAAGGATCTAGGAACTCAAAGGCAGCAATCTATGGTTGTAACTGGAAGACACAAGCTCGACAAAGACCAAATAGATAGGATGATGAAAGAAGCAAGAGAGTATGAGGAACAAGACAAAAAGGTAAAAGAAAAGGTTGAGTTGAGAAACCAAGCAGATGATTTAATCTATCAAACAGAAAAATTATTACGTGAAAATGGAGATAAAATACCCGATAATTTAAAAATCAACATTGAAGAAAAAACAAAAGAATTAAAGCAAGCTTTAGAGGAAGATAACGTCGGTAAAATTAAGATAGTTAAAGACGAATTACAACAAGAGATTATGAAGGTAGGTCAATATATTTATCAAAATCAAAACCCAGGAGCAACTGCAGGAGCAACAACTCCAGTAGACGATCCAGAAAATTAAAAATTCAGGAGGCTTTTAAGCCTCCTGAATTTTTTTGAACTTACCTTTGGATAACCCCACATCTATTAGTCGTATAAAGTAAAGTCCTATTCATCCACATTTTGTATATAAGCTTAACTGTGGTATAATGTATTTTGGAGGTGGATACAAAATGCAAAAGACTTTTAATTTCGATTCATTCAACTTATCATTGAAAGAACTGGACTCAAAGGAAGATCTATTAGATGACGATTTTGAGTTCACCAAATTAGAAATAGCAGAGTTCTTAATAGAGAATTTGGGAAGGTATGGTGATCCTCTAGAAGATATTATTAATTCCATCGATTACGCCTTTTCTAAAGATAAAGGAAAAGGTGGGTTTGTTTTGGTACTCTATAATGCCGAGCGCATCACGGGTTCTGTTGTTGTTAACGACACGGGTATGGAAGGATATATCCCTGAGCATGTCCTTGTCTACATAGCTGTTGATAAAGATTGTAGAGGTAAGGGGATTGGTAGTAACCTTTTAAAAGAAACAATTAGTCGATGTAACGGGGATATATCTTTGCATGTGGAGTACGATAACCCGGCAAGAAAATTGTACGAAAAGCTTGGTTTCAAATCAAAATATGCAGAGATGAGATATAAGTCATAATCTCCAGTACCAAACAAAAAAAGGCAACCAAAACGGCTGCCTTTTCAATATATGTAACATGCTACTAAAAAAATATTATGGTGGGCAGGGGCAGAATCGAACTGCCGACACACGGATTTTCAGTCCGTTGCTCTACCGACTGAGCTACCTGCCCATCCATAAACATGGTGGGCGCTGCAGGATTTGAACCTGCGACCTTCTGCTTGTAAGGCAGACGCTCTCCCGCTGAGCTAAACACCCTTCTTAATATGATGGCGCCCCCAACCAGATTCGAACTGGTGCCTTTGGCGTGAAAGGCCAATGTCCTGGGCCGCTAGACGATGGGGGCATTATCTCAAACCTGAAATATATTATCATAAAAATTATGAGATGTCAAGGTTTTTTTTTGTTTTTTGATAATTTTTTTGCTATGTCTGTTATGTCTCCTGCACCAACAAAGAGTAATACAGCATTTTTTTCTTGTAAAAGATCTGATATGATTTCGTCTTCCGAATTATAATATTTGGAAAAAGTAGCTTGTGAATTAAGAGCTTCTACAACCTTTTTTTCATCTACACCATTTATGGGTTCTTCAAAGGCCGAATAAATTCTGTAAACTAATACCTCATCCGAATATTTTAGGACATCAATAAAGTCGTTTATGTGGAAGTAAAGGCGGGTGTACCTGTGCGGTTGAAATATGGTTATTATTTTTCTTTTTGGGAAATACTCTTTTGTTGCTTTTATAGTTTCTAAGATTTCGTCAGGTGTATGGGCATAATCGTCTATTATTGATAGATTATCTTTATCGTAAAGTATATTGAATCTTCGTCCAACCGAATTATATCTATGAAAGGTTTCTTTTATTGTGCTAAACTCAATCCCTAATTCTAAAGAAAGTGCGGTTGAAGCCAGTGCATCATAAGCGTAGTGTAATCCTGGAAGATTTAAAGTGATATCTCCGATGTATGTGTTTTTGTGATAGATCTCAAACACTTGATATCCGTTATATTGATGTCTGTTTTTTATAATATAATCAGCCTTTTCAGATTGCCCAAAGTATAATACTTTCTTTTCGTTCAAATGCCATTTGTTGAGATGAACGTCATCTCCATTTAATATAACCAGCTCTTTCGTGTTTTTTGCAAATTTATATAAAGAACTTTCCAACTTTTCAAATTCGTTGTTGTAGTGCTCAAGATGATCTGGTCTCAAATTATTTATGATAGAAAAATTAGTTTCTGTTTTTTCGATAAAACCATCACTTTCGTCGACTTCTGCTATTACTATTCCATTTCCAAATCTAAAATTGCCATCTTCTAGTGAATCATGTATTCCACCTAAAAAAACTGTCGGATCTTTACCAGCGTTTTTGAATATTTGAGAGACCATAGCGGTAGTGGTGGTTTTTCCATCTGTTCCTGTTATACCTATTGAGGTATGCTCTTGTAATATTGAATTCAGTAGTTGCATTCTACTAATAATAGCTATCTTTCTATTTTTTGCTTCTATCAGCTCTGGATTGGTATCTTTTATTGCGGTTGTTTTTATTAAAAAATCGATATCAGGAAGATTTGAGTCCTGATTTAATTTAACTTTTATTCCTTTTTTTATTAAGTATTCCACTCTTTCGTTCATTTCGTTGTTTGATCCAAGCACACTCGTTATACCATGTTTATAAGCAAGGTACAAGGCTAAGGAACTCATGCCTATTCCACCAATTCCTGAAAAGTAGTACTTCATAGATACCTCCTTACCAAAATACAAAGATTTTAGATCTCTACACATTATAAAATCTCATCGATATTATTAATTATATTTTCTGTTGCTTTATTTATCTTAGGTGTGTAGATAAATTCTGTATTTTTTGGTTGAATATGATTTAAAAAGTTGATAAATTCATCAGTTTCCACTTTTTCTTCATCGATAACAGCAATTTTTCCTTCCTTCTTAAGAGAAAGAGCATTTTTTAATTGATGATTTTCTGCTGCACCTTTCCATGGGATCAAGATACCAGAAAGATCATAAAACTGAATTTCGGCGAGTGTTGTTGCTCCAGCCCTTGATACTACCCCATCTGATACAGCCATCAATTCATATAAATTTTCTATATATTCAAAAGTAAAAACGTTGGGAAATTGTTTGAACTTTTCTTGGTTTTTCGTTATATGTATGTAATTGTTAATTTTTTCTTTTTCGTATACTTTGTACATTAATTCATCTATTTCGTTTGAACCCAGACTTCCGCCAAAGACTAATATACATCTTTTGTTTAGATCCTTTATCCCAAAATTACGTAAGTAAGTTCTGGGGATTTCTTTTTCAGGCGTTCTTACAGGATTGCCTGTAAAAATAAATTTATCATTCAATTTGGTTTCTTCGTAACTTACAAAAACCTTTTTTGCCCATCTAGATAGTACTTTATTGGATATTCCAAGTGTTGAATTTTGTTCATGAAGATAAAATGGAATATTTTGTTTTTTTAAAGCTAAACCGACGGGAACAGTTACGTATCCACCAGTGAGAAATCCAAAAACAGGTTTGAATTCTTTTATTATTTTTTCAACTTTACGCATATCACTTAAAACTTCAAAGGCTTTGTTTATATTTTTAACGCTGTATAATGGCCTTTCTAGACCTTTGGTATTTAGAGAAATTAACTTTGCTTTTGGAAAGTCGGTAGGCAACTTTTTTTCTTCAATTCTTCCTTTTGTAGTAAAATATATTATCTCCAACTTATTATAATATTTATTTAAATATTTTAAAACAGAGAGAGCAGGGTAGTAATGCCCTCCTGTACCGCCACCGGAAAAAACAACTTTTAACTCTTTATTATTCTTCATCTGAACTTGCCAACTCCGAATTATGATATATTAATCCTAGTCCCCACCCTATAGATGTTAATGTAACTATCATAGAAGAATTTCCATAACTTACCATTGGAAGCGTTACCCCTGTAACTGGCATCCATGGTACTCCCAATCCGACCAAGGTGTTTATGACAACTTGAATGAAGATCCAAGAAGCTGTAGCTCCACAGAATATAAAAGTACCGTGATCTTTAGTAAGATAAGCTAAATACACAAGCTCATGAGACAGAAAAAAGAAAAGAGTTAGAACCATTACTATCCCTAATTTTCCCCATTCTTCTCCTATAACGGATATGATAAAATCACTGTAAGATTCAGGTACATAGTATTTAAATTCACCGGCAAAAGGTCCTGTACCAATCAGCCCACCATTTGTAATGGCATCTCTCGAACGTTGACTCTGAAAATCGTCGGAACTTGTCAATCTTGAAATTTGATAGGTCTGGAGAAAATTATCCTTAAAGATAAAAAGAAGAGAGATGATAATCAAGGTAAAAATAAAGAAGAACAACATAACCTTTTTATCTCTTATTCCTAAAAAAATCGTTATTAAGGTTAACATTGTAATTATAAGGGAAGAGCTGAGATCTGGTTCCAAAAAGATTAAGAATATGCTAAATCCACATACTAAAATGGGGAAAATTACATTTATTAGTAGATTCTTTTTATTTTGTATTTGAGTGTAATAAAAAGCTAAGAAAGCAGGAATAATGAGTTTTGCAAGCTCTGATGGTTGAAATTGGAAAGGACCAATATTCAGCCACCTTTTCACACCTGCGATAGGTTGAGTGAATAAAACTATAATTAAAATGAGATTTAAAAATACAAAAAGAGCTATCATGATATGCTTGTTTTTTGTAAAAGTATCACTGAACATAAAAGCAATTACGGCACCTAAAAAGCCGAGAATTAAGGCGATTATATATGTTTGAAATTTTTGATCGGGGTTTATCTCTTTGATGTCACTGATTGCAAAGAGAGAACTGTAGATGAATAGAACACCTACGAATAGAGTGATACCTAATATTATTAAGTAAAAGATGAAATTGTGTTTTATCACCATACGTTGGGGGAGCACCCCCAAACCCCCCTTTCAAATTCTAATTTCGAGATTTTGTCTTTCACATGCTTTCAGGAGCATTTACACCCAAAATAGACAAACCTCTTGCTATGACTATTTTTGTTGCGTGACAAAGATTTAACCTACCTTGAATAAGCTCATAATTTTCTGCATTGAGAACAGATAAGTTATTGTAAAAATGATGGAATCTTGATGCTACTCTTTCCAAATATTGGGTGAGTAAGTTAGGTTTGTTTTGAATTACAGCTTTGGTTAATACATTTGTAAATAAGGATAACTCTCTCATCAATAATTTTTCTTCGTCTTCTTTTAGATTTTCTAAACCTAAAAATAATTCGTAATTTATCCCTCTTTTTTGAGCTTCTTTAAATATGCTGCATATTCTTGCATGAGCATATTGAACGTAGTAAACGGGATTTTCATTGGATTTTTTTATAGCCAGATCGATATCAAAGTTCAATGTTGTATCAGGATCAACCATAGCAAAGAAGTACCTAACAGCATCTTTTCCAACATTTTGTATAAGATCGTCAAGAGTGAAGAATTCCCCACTTCTTGTTGACATCTTTATAATTTCTTCGCCTTTTTTTACATTTACAAATTGGTGCAAAATTATTTTTAAAAAATTTTCTGGTAATCCTAATGCTTTTGCTGAAGCCATCATTCTAGGTATGTGACCATGATGGTCAGAACCCATTATATCAATCACAGTGTCGAAACCCCTTAGGTACTTGTAATAATGGTAAGCAATGTCATCACAAAAGTATGTTGGCATCGAATCTTTAGATCTTATCAATACCTTGTCGTTTTCATCTATCAAATCAGATACTTTAAACCATAACGCATCATCTTTTTCATACACGTAGCCTTTAGATTTTAAATCGTTCAAGGTTTTTTCTACCATTTTATTTTTAAATAATAATTGTTCACTGAAGATTACATCGAAGTTTACGTTTATTTTTTCAAGCGTTTCCAACATGTTTTTTAGCATATCTTCAAGAACTTCTTTTCTGAATATATCCTCGGTTTCTTCATCCCATTTGTCTTTCAACTTTTCTCCATATTTGTTCAATACTTTTTTTGCAGTATCTACTAGATACTCTCCTCTGTAACCATCTTCGGGTATTTCATATTTTGAACCAAGAATTTCGTTGTATCTTACCCATAGGGAGTAGGAGAGAAGTTTTATTTGTCTACCTGCATCGTTTAGATACATCTCTCTTTGAACTACGTATCCAGCTTGTTCATAGATATTTGCCAAAACATCTCCCATAACAGCTTGTCGACCGTGAGCAACAGTGATGGGACCGGTGGGATTAATGCTTGCAAATTCAAACTGTATATTCGCACCTTTCCCTATGTCAAATTTCCCGTAGGTTTTTGGATTGCTCAAAATTTTAGAACATATCCTTTGATATATTTGGGGAGAAACAAAAAAATTTAAAAAACCATTTGCATTATCAACTTTTTCGAAAAAAGAAGATTTAACTAGTTCTTCTTTTAAAATTTGAGCAATTTCTTGAGGTGATTTTCTTAACCTTTTTGTTAATAAGAATGCTACGTTGGAAGAAAAATCTCCCATATCGTCTTTAGGAGGTGTTTCGATGGTAAAATTGAGTTCCATCTCAGAAACACCTATATCTGACAAGGCTATATTGATCTGTTTTTTTATAAGATCTATTATTTCCATTTATTTGTTTCCTCCTGTCTTTTCGTTTATTACCGGCTTTAATAACTCTAAAAAGGCTTTAACGGCCATTCACTTTACAATCACTCAGCTTTTATTACATTTCTAAATTCGATTCCTAGCATAAGTGAGGGTCCCAGGAATCTTGATTTTCTTTTCAATAAATCTGAATATTTCTCCAAAAATTGTGACCAACACAAAATATATGATAGCAGCAAATAGGTAAACTTGAAAGAATTCAAAGTTACGACTCGCTACAAACTTAGCTTGAGCCATTATTTCTGGCGCTCCAACGATATAAGAGAGAGAGGAATACTTCAATAGGTATATAAATTCATTTGTCCAAGAAGGGATAAACCTTCTTAACGCTTGGGGTAATATGATCAATCTGATAGCTTGCCATTTTTTCATTCCTATTGATAAAGCTGCTTGCATTTGACCCGAACTTATCGATTGAATGGCACCTCTTAGATATTCGGCCTGATAAGCGGCAGAATTTAAAGAAAAAGCCATTATTGAGGCTAATATTGGAGAAAGCCTAATTCCAATAACAGGTAAACTATAATATAGAATGAAAAGTTGAACAAGTAATGGTGTCCCCCTTATTATCTCGATAAAAACATAGCTTATATAATAGAATAATTTATTTCCATACGTTTTAGAAACTGCAAGTAAAACGCCCAAAAAGAATCCTATGACTATAGAAATTAAAGTTAAAAAAAGTGTAACCCATATACCTTCCACCATATAAACCCAGGAACTTCCAACGATTTCAAAAAAGCTCATGTATTTTCATCCTTTCCGTACAACTGCGATAATTTATTCAAAAACTCCTTAGTTCTATCTTTTTGAGGATTTTTGAACATCAATTCTGGGGGACCTTTTTCAACAATCACGCCTTTTTCCATAAATATGATCTCATCTGCAACAGCCCTTGCAAATCCCATTTCATGTGTAACACACACCATAGTCATGCCACTTTTTGCAAGATCAATCATGACGTTCAGAACCTCTCCTATTAGCTCTGGATCCAAAGCAGAAGTTGGCTCATCAAACAGAATTAATTTGGGATTCATAGCTAGAGATCTAGCGATAGCGACTCTTTGCTTTTGCCCACCGGAAAGCTGAGCAGGATAAAGGTCTGATTTATCCTTCAATCCAACTCGTTCTAATTCTTTTAATGCAATTTCCGTTGCTTGAGATTTTTCAATCTTTTTCACTTTAGTCAAACCAATTCTAACGTTTTCAAGCACAGTTAAGTGATCAAATAAGTTAAAGTGCTGAAATACAAAACCTATTTCCTGCCTAATTTTGTGAATATTCTTTGAAGATAATACTTCATCTCCTTCGAGATATATTCTTCCTGAATCAGGTTCTACCAGTCTATTTATACACATTAAAAGGGTACTCTTTCCTGTTCCACTCGGACCTATTATTACCTTTGTTTCTCCTCTTTTAACTTCAAATGTTATTCCTTTGAGTATTTCTGCTCCATTATAACTCTTATGAAGATCTTCCACTTTTAATATTATATCTTTCTCTTCTTTCATTTATTAAACGCTCCTTGTTTCGTATCCTGGGATAGTAAGCTTTTTTTCGATCATGCCAAATCCCCTACTTAAACTAAAAGTTAGGACAAAGTAGATAGCTCCACAAATTAGATAAACTATCAAAGGTCTATTAGTTACAGATATAATATAAGTGCCTTGCCTAAGTAATTCAACCACACCTAAGGCATAAGCAACTGATGTATCTTTTAGGACTACTGATGCCTCATTGATCCAACCTGATAAGGCGATTCTTATTGCCTGGGGGAAGATAATGTAGATGAAAGTCTGGATTTTGTTCATTCCAATTGAATAAGCAGCATCTAGTTGCCCCTTTGATATGGATGAAATTGCACCTCTAAAAATTTGTGATTGATAAGCTGAGCTTATCAAACCTAATCCAATTATTGATGCAATCAAGGGATCTAATCTTATTCCGATGGCTGGTAAACCGTAAAAAATTAAAAAAAGAACAACTATCAAAGGGATACTTCTAAAAACTCGTTCGTAGATTAAAAAAATTAACTGTAAGAATTTGTTACCATACAATTGACCAAAAGAAATTATAACTCCAACAACAAATCCTAAGATCAAACTAAAAAAGGTTAATTCAAGTGTCACAAGTGTTCCTTTTAATAAATAGGGTAATGAATTTATAATCACTTGAATGTCTTCCAAGTATCATCCTTCCTTTTTAATTTAAATATAAAAGGGGGTGAAGCCCCCTTATGTTTTTCTTTTAGAAAATTAGAACATCACTTAAAATACTTTTCTATTAGATCATCCATTTTTCCAGACTCTTGTAACTTTGTTATACCTTCGTTCAACATATTCAATAAATCCTCATTGCCTGGTGCAACAGCCATACCATAATTTTCGTTAGTCTTAATGATTCCTACAATCTCCACGGGATCTGTCTTTGTGAATCTTTCAGCCACAGGATTATCGAGCACTATCACATCGATATTTTTGTTAACTAAGTCACGAACAGCAAAGTTGAATGTGTCGTACCTGATTAGATTAGTTTTTGGCAAGAAACCAGCGTCTATTAAATTTTCTGTTACCCAAAGATCGCCCGTAGTACCCGTTTGAACTCCGATTTTTGGCTTCCTAAGAAGAATGGTTAGATTGGTATCTTCACCTTTTCTTACCATAATACTTTGATCAGCACTATAATATGGGATTGTAAAATCGACTACTTTCTCTCTTTCTTCAGTTATAGTCATTCCAGCGACAATAATATCTATATTTCCGGTCATTAAAGAAGGTATGAGAGAGTCAAAGCTAATATCTCTTATTTCAACGTCAAATCCATACATTTTTCCGATTTCCCTTATTAAATCCATATCAAATCCGACAAACTCTCCACCTTCAACGTACTCAAAAGGTGGGAAAGATGCTTCTGTACCGACAACATAAGTAACTGAGAAAGCTGAAAACACAAAAGAAATCAAGATCGCAGAAACTAAAAAGGCTTTTTTCAACATGTTCATACACCTCCTATCGGATTATCTACTTTTTTACTTACTTACAAAACATTAAAACCTTTGATTCCACGTTTTAACTGTTAAACAGATTTTCTCAATATCAATCTATTTAAAGAATGATTGTTTGAACATATTATAACATAATATATGTTTGAATGAAAGAGGTCATTTTTAATTTGACAAATATTTTTTTTTATAGTATAATTAACTAAATTTGAAAATCTATTAAGATATTAATTAAATTTGTTTAGGAGAAAATGGCTATGAAAATATTAAAATTATTATCAAGTTCTAATAAAGTAAATAATAATAATAACAATATACAGCGTCGGTGATTACGCTGGACATTGTTATTTTGAAAATTACCGACGCAGAAAAAATAGCGTCGGTTTTTTTATTTGTATTTTAAAAGACGATATACCGTCTTTAAAAAACACTACAGGAGGGAAAATTATGGCAGAAGTAGAGAAGCAGGATAGAAGAGTGGATTCTGTGGAGCTAGTAAAAACTTATTTGGAGGACGAGACTTACAGTGACGCGCTTTTAGTTCAATCAGAGATACTGAGATTATCGAGGGAATTTCTTGCAGAGAAGGGTTTTGTTGAAATTCTACCAGTGATTGTCTCTACGATCACCGATCCTTTAAATCACGACGTTTTTGAAGCACAAATTGATTATTACGGTAACAAATATTACGTTACTAAATCTATGATTCTGCAAAAACAAGTTAGTGTTTTGATTCATGATAAGATATTTTCCTTTTCGCCAAATTTAAGGTTGGAAACAGCAGAAAAATATTCTTCTGGTAGACACTTGATTGATTTTGTTCAACTAGATATAGAAGCTAAAGAAACTAAAAGAGAAGAGATTATGGATTTGATGGAAGATTTAATAATTTATGTACTAAAAGGTATCTTGACGAAATATTCTGGTATAATAGAAAAGTATCACCCAAATTTGACTGTTCCTAAAAAGCCTTTTCAAAAGATAAGCGTAAAAAAGGCAAAAGAGCTTTACGGTGATGATTATGAAAAGATTTTATCTGAACGAGCTGAAGGGCCTGTGTGGTTAATTGATATTCCGCTCTTGAACAGGGAGTTTTATGATAAACAAGATATGGATAATCCTGATGTATTGTTGGATTTTGACCTGATATATCCTGAGGGTCATGGGGAAGGCATATCTGGTGGCGAAAGAGAACACGAGTATGAGCAAATAGTGAAAAGAATCAAATTGAAAGGTAACGGGCTGGAAAGCTATGAAGATTATTTAAAATTGGCAAAAGAAGGGTTATTAAAACACTCAGCAGGATGTGGTATAGGTATAGAAAGATTCACTAAATACATATTAGATTTGGATCATGTTGAAAAAAGTAGATTGTTTGCTAAAGCACCTGGAAAGTATACCATTTAGTTGTGTTGATTAAAAAACCTAGAAAATGTAACTCAAAGCAAGAGACGTAAATGTTGAACGTCTCTGCTTTTCCTTTCATAAAAATTAACTTATTTTTCACTGGAGGTATCTCATGAATATTAAAAGGGCAATTATTTCAGTTTATGACAAAACTAATTTAGAGGATTTAGCTAGTTTCTTATATCGCAATGGTGTCGAAATTATATGTACAGAAGGAACAAATAAATATTTACAAGAAAAGGGAATCCCTACTGTAAAAATGGCTGATTATATTGGATTTCCTGAAATTTTAGGAGGTCGTGTTAAAAGCATAGATCCAAAATTAGCCGGTGGCATTTTAGCCAAGTCTAACGATAAAAAGCATGAAGAAGATATGATTAATTACAATATAAAAAGGATAGATATGGTTGTGGGTAATTTTCCTACTTTTGAGGAAATTGCCAAAAAAACAAAGAATGAGGAAACACTTTTAGAAAATATCGATATTGGAGGCTATTCTCTTCTTAGAGCAGCAGCAAAAAACTATAAGGATGTTGTAGCATTGGCAGATCCAAAAGATTATCAAACAGTTATTGATAATTTAGAGGATTGTGGCGATGTCCCCTTACAGTTAAGAAGAAAGTTGGCATTGAAAGTTTTCTTTTCTACTTCTAAGTACGATGCAAGTATTCATAAAATTTTTTCAGAACTATTTGCAGCTGAAAAGTTTGACCATGAATTTTTTGAAATATTGGGGAACTTAAGATATGGTTCTAATCCAATGCAAGAAGCGATTCTAATGAAATTTTTAGAAAAAGATACTTTTATCAACTATTTAGAAAATTTGACCTTTCACAAAAAACCTACTTTAAGGATGTTAAAAGACATAAAATTACTTTTTCATTTGGCGAGTTTGACAAACAATGAATTTTTGGGTTTTGCGAAAAAAGGAATTTTCGTATTTGGTTATTGTGCTCCTACTCAAGAAGAGAAAAAACAATTCATTAGAATTATTAAAGAACTTAAAGGTGGGATAGTTTATAGTGACGATCCAAATATAATTTTTGAACTGAAAGATTCAAAACATGACGGAATGATGACTTCTTATAATCTTGAACAAAAAGAAGAGATAATTTCTTTTAAACCCATGGTTTTTAAGGTTAATAAGAAAGTTCTGAAACAAGAAGAAGAATATATTGTGGATAGTGATCTGGTCGTAAAGCAAAATTTCCAAGAGATTTCCTTGGATTTGTCTCCTTCAGAACAATTAGGATTTGAGGTCGCTAAAATTCATAAATCTGATACCGCTGTGTATGTTAAAAATAATCTCATTTGTTCTGGTAATCAATCTTGTTTGAACAGAGAAATCGCACTAAATGCACTCGAAAACACTTTGGAAAAGTTTGAAGTTCTTCCGAAGGAAGGGACAATTATATTTGATTCTCCTATAAATTCAGAGAAGATAACCGATATAATATTAAATTGGCAGGTTGAAAAGGTAATTGTTCCTCCAACCTTACCGGGATACGAAAAATATTTAAACGATTTAGAAGAAAAAGGAGTTACTTTGTTGGTAACACAGGGAAGGTATCATAGATATTAATGTTCATTAAGGGGCAAGCCCCTTAAGAACCCCAAAATCGCGTAACATCATTTGCAAAGCAAATGAGATTAGGAAAGTTATTCAAAAACATTACAAAAGAGACCATTTTGCACAGTTCAGCAAAAAGGGAGTGATAATAAATTTCTTTACCTTTAGTCTCGGTAATATTAGTTTGCAGAAATGAAGAAAAAACGATCAAAAAAGTGTTAAATTCTTTAAGCAATCAGACAAGAAAGCCGGATGAAATAATTGTCGTTGATGGTCAGTCGACAGATAACACCGTTAGTATAATAGAGAAACTCGCTGAAAAAAGTAATAATATAAAAATCATTACGAATGAAAAAAAATTTACCCCCCACGGTTTAAATTTAGGGATCAAAAATAGTAAGGGGGATTTTGTTTTTATAGCTGGTTCTCATACAGAATTTGATGAAAAATATGTGGAATATAGTGTTGAATTTTTGATGAAACACCCAGAAGCGAGTGCTGTAGGAGGAGTGTCTTTGGCCACCCCTGCTAACGATAAAAGTTGTTTACAAAAATCGATGGCTTTTTCGTATTCTTCCCCCTTCGGTACTGCATCCCGCCATAGACATCAAGTGAAAGAACCACAAGAAGTTGATACCGTAGCATATGCATGTTATAGAAGAGAAGTTTTTGATAAAGTAGGGTATTTTAATGAAAAACTTTTAAGGAATCAAGATATCGAGTTTAATTATAGGATGAGAAAAAAGGGTTTAAAAATTTTTTTATTACCAATTACAAATAATTATTATGTTCCAAATGGGTTGTGGGATTTTATGAAAAAGAATTTTTCAAATGGTTTTTGGAATTATATAACTCTAAAAATATCTCCTTATGGTATTTCCCTTAGACATTTCATTCCTTTTATTTTTATAATGTATCTTCTTCTCTTATTCATATTTTTAGTCCTCTCAAAAAATGCCGTTTTTAATATTATTTTAGCTATTCCGTTTTTCATATATTTGTTTATAGACACATTATTTTCATTAAAGTATGCTATAAAAGAGAAAAATATTTTATTGTTTTTTTGTAGTTTTTTTGTGTTTTTACTTTTGCATATTTCATATGGTTCAGGAACATTTTGGAGTATACTTAAATCAATCCTTTTTACTAGGAGAAAGAAATCCTAAATTTTTTAAAAATGCGGGTGAATATAATTTGTTAGCTATAAAATTAATAAGTTCTTTTGTTTTATCTGTTATTCTAGTTCCCATTATGATAAGAATCGCAAACAAATATAATATCGTTGATAAACCCGACAATAAGTTGAAAGTTCATAAGTCTCCCATTCCTTATTTGGGTGGTGTAGCTGTTTTTCTTTCAATATTACCTTTTTATTACAATGACATAGGTTTTATAATTCCTGCTAGTATATTGACTTTTATTGGTCTTTACGATGATATTAAGAGTGTTTCTCCTTATATTAGATTATTTGCAGAGTTTATTGTCGTCTCAATGGCAATATATTTTGTAGGAGGAATTATTGAACCTTTTCAGTTTTTTATTTTGGTATTAACCGGTATAGCTTTAGTTAACGGAGTAAATATGGTTGATGGGATGGATGGAGTCTGCGCTGGAACGGCAATAGTGAGTTTGTTATTTTTTTCCTTGATATCCAAAAATTATGAACTTTTGATCTTTGCCTTCGCAATTTTGGGGTTTCTATTATACAATTTGCCACCAGCGAAAATATTTCTTGGTGATGCGGGTTCTTATCTTTTAGGTTTTACTTTATTTTATTCCTTTTCTTTCCTATCTGGAAGATCTGGTAGAGGAGGTTATTTCATCTCACTAATTATCACAGGGTTTTATTTTACTGATCTAGTTTATGCTGTGATAAGACGTTTACTCAGCAAAAGATCTCCTTTTTTAGGGGATAAAGAGCATATATATGATAAAATTAGAAAAAAATATAAAATAAAACCATTGTTTGTTGCATTAGTTACATATAGTATTTCTGTTTTTTTTGGGTTGATAGGATTAATTACTTGGGATTTTCAAATAATTGGTGTTATAATTGTATTGATATTATTTATTTTTCTAGGTTATCATTTTAAATTGTACAAATATGAGTAATTGAAGGATTAATTTTATTAAAAAATTTTTAAAGTTTTATGTAAAAGAGGTGTTGTGATGATAATTTTAAAAGGTAATTATGGTGATTATATGAAACTTCGGCCTGTATCAGTTAAAAAAATTTTCTTAGACGAGTCAATGTTGAAAAACAACAAAGATCCTGATATTTACGAGAAGTATATCTATGAAGTAGAAGGAAGGTTTGGAAATTACAAATGGTTTAATAACGAATTTAATTTGGATGAAAAAGGGAATGGTAAATTGGAAAAACTTACCTTTGATATAGAATATATCCCTTTGATATTGACGATCTTAAGAATTAATGCTTTTTTTAAGTCAAAAAAGAAAAATATGATCTCTGTGCTTGCTTCTGATCATGAAAACCAAACTTCAGAGATAATTGCAGAAGAATCATTTATTTATTCTTTGAATGAAAGTAGTAGTTTGTATTTTTTGTTTTTAAGAAAAATAGGTAAAGGTTTAGTCGAGCATCACTTAATTTTTACTAACAACTATGGAGATCATTACGATATGTATATTGAAAGTGATCGCAAGAGCATAGAAAGTTTTTATAGAAATCTGCTGAACGAAACAAATAATTTTCGAGTGGCGATACTTCCAAATATTGCTCAGAAAATCTCTCCATTTTACGAAAAAATAATCGAGAAAATATCGATTGTTAATTACGAAAATATTTACAATACCACCGATGACTTTTTTACAATGTATAATCTAAATCCAAAAGAATTTCTGAAAAATTCTGAACCACGCCTTGAATTAGAGAGGTATACCAATTATTTGTTTAATACGAAAAATGGGGAAGAAGAGGATTATTCTTTCGATGACGATATAGACGACGTCGATATTGATTTTACCATAAAGAATATGGAAGATATAGAAGACGAGCTAAAAGATATGGCAGATTTGCATCACAATGATCAATTTTTAGGAAACTCTTATTACTATAATGAATCGTATGATTTGTTCATTGAAATGGAAGAAGAGTTTATGGATTTTATGGATCATATAATTTTTGATGAAAATTTAAAAAAGCAAGATAAAGAATACTATTTAGAAAAAATAAAAAAAATGATCAACGAAGTTTCCTTAATATTCCAAGATTTAAAAGAAAAGAAAGAGTTTGAAAGAGAGCTTTTATTAGATATGGTAAACGCTTATGGAATTGAAAATATAACCAATAAGAAAGATCTAATTTCAGAAATTTTTGAAGAAATAGATATGACTACCGATCTGAATGAAATATATGAAATCTCAGAAGATAAGATTCTGAACGATTATAAAAATTGGTATAAAGATCTAATATTTAAGAAAGGTAAAAGCATGAAAGAAGTCACTAACTAATATCTAAAGCAAGTATAATTCCCCTTTGGAGAGTCACCAAAGGGGAATTATACTAAAGCTTCGAAATCCCAAAGAAAGTTGAATTATCGATCTCTGGAAAGATAGTTTTAGTATATTTCTCCCTTTCCAAGCTTGTAGTCTACCAATTTCAATTTTCTTATTATGGGTATATCGTAAGGACATCTTTCTTCACATATCCCGCATTCTGTACAATCTTTGAAGGTCTTATTGAGTTTGGAATAAGCCATTTTAGCTTCGTTTTGGTTTCCAAACCAGAATGCCAATCTTTCTCTCAGTGCATAATCTGGAGCCTCGTGGGGTTGATAATCCCTTATTTGTCTATCGTACCATCCCTCGTATTCAAACACTTTCATGATTTCTATATCTTCTGGACAAGGTAAACATTTTCCACATTGTCTACAGACATAATTTCCAAGTTCTGGGGCACGATAATATAAGTTTTCTACAGATTTTTTAGGTAATGGTTTAAAGTTTTCGGCTATCTGAATATCTCTTCTTAGCATGTCTTCGGAGTTCGCTCCTACAACCATTACATCTAAATCTTGAGTCAAAGCATAGTTTAATGCATCGTAAGTAGACCTGTAGAGATAACCATCTGCAAAAGCTTTCATTCCGACAATTCCCATGTTTTTAGACCTTGCAAAAGGAATGACTTCTTGATAAGTGCTCGGGAAATTAAATATATCCAAGTAGTTAAAACCTGTCATCACAACATCCAAGTCTATTGTTTTTATAAGTTTAAGCGCATAGTCCCCCAAACCATGGAAAGATACCCCTAACGCTCTTATAATCCCATCTTTTTTAGCTTGAAATAGATAATCTAAGGCCGACTCTTTTTTCAATAAAGCATCAACATCATCCTGAGTGGTAACATGGTGAAGAAACAAAATATCTAAATAATCTGTATTCAAGTTCTTTAAGGTTCTTTCTACAAAATGTTGAGCAGTTCTCTTATCTCGAGCGTGGCATTTGCTAGCAAGAATTATTTGATCTCTTCTATCTTTCAAAGCGTATGAAATTTTCTTTTCCGATTCACCATCTCCGTATTCGGCAGCGGTCTCAATGTAATTACCACCTGAAATTAGGTAAATATCCATTAGCTTTGAAACATCATCCTTTGAAATTTCTAACATATGAAACCCACCTAATCCTAAAAGTGAAACCTCAAACCCAGTTTTACCAAGGATTTTTTTATCCATAAAGATCACCTCTATAATTTTGGATCATGCTAATTCATTTTTGACTTGTTTTAACAACGATCTTATAGGTAAATGTTGTGGACATTCTGCTTCACAATCCCCGCATTCCTCACAAATAGAGGCATCTATGCCTTGTTTGATCAAAGTTTGATATCTTTCTTTTGCCTCTATTAAGTTATCAAAAATGTAGCCTTCATTATAAATACTAAAAATTGTAGGAATAGGTATACCGTTTTTACAAGGTACACAATAATTACATCCCGTACAATCTATCTTAGATTTACTCTTGTAAATATTTCTGACTTGTTCAATTGCTTTTAATTCTTTTTCACTTAAGGAATTTTGATCTGAGTCATCTGCTGTTTTAATATTTTCTATCACCTGTTCCATTGTGGACATTCCGCTCAGAACGGTAGTTACCTCAGGATGGTTCCATACCCATCTTAACGCCCAATAAGCTGGTGACTTGGTATTATCTAAATTACTAAAGATATCGAGAGCTTCTTTAGGTAATTTGTTAGCCAATTTACCCCCTCTAATTGGCTCCATAATAATCACCGCTAGACCTTTTCTGTTTGCATACTTTAATCCTGCGATTCCTGCTTGAAAATGTGTATCAAGATAATTGTATTGAATTTGACAAAAATCCCAGTTGTAAGAATCAACGATCGTTTTAAAGGTTTTGAAGTCATCGTGAAAAGAAAATCCGGCAAACTTTATCTTGCCTTTACTTTTTGCTTCATCCAGAAAATTCAAAACTTCTAGATTATAAATTTTATTCCATCTTTCTTTATCCAAAGAGTGTAACAGATACATATCTATATATTCTGTATCAAGTTTTTTTAGTTGTTCATCTAAATATTTTTCAAAATCTTGGTATTTATTTGCCAACCAAACAGGATTTTTGGTGGCTAAGTAGACTTTTTCCCTGTAACCATTTTTTAAGGCCCTACCTACAAATAATTCACTATTTCCTTGGTGGTAAGGATACGCTGTATCAACATAATTCACTCCGTTATCAATAGCGTATCTCAGCATATTCGTTGCCTTTTCTTCATCAATTTTAGAAGGATCTTTATTCAAAACAGGCAATCTCATACACCCAAAACCCAAGGCCGAAAGTTCTACATCGTACTTACCAAATTTTCTATATTTCAAAAGAGCACCCCCAGTATATTATTATGATAAGTTGACTTTTAGATTAGTTCGATAAATAAACTTATTCTACTTTTATTATACCAAAAAAATAATAAAAACTCTTTTTATATAAAGTAGAAACAGTAAATTTTTTTATGTTATAATAAAATACTGTAGAAGTGATTGAAAAAAATTTCACACTTATCTCCTAGGAGGTTTTTAAATGCTAGCGGAAGGCATACTCGACTTTTTTTCAAGTACTGGATTTATCAATCTTTCTTGGCCTCAAGTTTTCATGATACTTCTTGGATTGATTATTATCTATTTTGCTATATCTAAACATGCAGAACCACTACTTTTAATTCCATTGGGTTTTGGTATGGTTATAGCTAACATTCCCCCGGAATTAACAGGTATTCTTATGCCTCCTCAGAATGGTCAACCGGGCGGATTGTTGTGGTATATAAAATTGGGACTGGATACGGGGATCTATCCGCCATTGATTTTTTTGGGTATTGGAGCACTAACTGATTTTTCTTATTTGATTGCAAACCCAAAATTGATACTTCTCGGTGGAGCAGCACAAGTAGGGATATTTATTAGTTTTTTACTGGCAAGTTTTTTGGGATTTGATCTTCATTCTGCGGCGGCAATAGGTATTATTGGAGGTGCCGATGGTCCAACTTCTATATACATAGCTTCCAAATTTTCTCCTGATATATTGCCTGTCATAGCTGTTGCAGCCTATTCTTATATTTCACTTATTCCAGTACTACAGCCCTTTGTTTCAAAGTTATTTACCTCTAAGAGGGAAAGAAAAATAAGAATGAGAAGGTTAAGGGAAGTTTCTAAAAGAGAAAGAATCATTTTTCCTATAATAACAACTGTTGTAGTTTCTTTAATGGTTCCCCAATCTCTACCTTTAGTAGGAATGCTTATGTTGGGAAACTTGTTGAAAGAATCCGGGGTAACGGGTAGATTGGCCGAAGCAGCCTCTCGATATATTTTAGACACTGTAACAATACTTTTAATGTTATCGGTAGGGGTGTCGGCGACGGCTGATATATTTTTGTCATTGGTAACCTTAAAAATCATATTGTTAGGAGCAGTTGCGTTTATAGTTGCAATAACAAGTGGAATAGGATTCGCAAAATTAATGAATTTGTTCGTTAAAGATAAAATTAATCCATTAATCGGTGCTGCAGGTGTTTCAGCGGTTCCTGATTCAGCTCGTGTAGCCCAACATATTGCTCAAGAGACCGATCCGGGTAACTTCATTTTAATGCATGCAATGGGACCAAACGTTTCAGGGGTAATAGGTTCAGCTATAGCTGCAGGTTTATTTTTAAGTATACTTTAATTTAGAGGAGGCATAATCAAATGCAAACTACTAAAAAACATTTTAAAGTGATAATAAATTATAACTATTGTAAAAAATGTGGTATCTGTTCTTGGATTTGCCCAGTAGATGCTATAATAGAACAAGAGTTTGGTAAGCCAGTTGTTCCAGATTCAGAAAAATGTACTGGATGTTTGCAATGTGAACGAATGTGCCCGGATTTTGCGATAAGTATTAAACAAATAGATCAATAAAAATGAATGCTCTTTTTAGAAGAGGTGAAATTAATGGGGAAAATGCTCTTTTTACAAGGAAACGAAGCGGTTGGAATGGCTGCTATAAAAGCAGGATGTCGTTTTTTTGCAGGTTATCCGATTACACCATCAACCGAAATAGCCGAATACATGTCTAGAGAATTGCCAAAAGTTGGAGGAACTTTTATACAGATGGAGGACGAGCTCGGAAGTGCAGCTGCTATAATAGGTGCTTCCCTTGCAGGTGTAAAATCCATGACTGCTACTAGTGGTCCCGGATTTTCACTTATGCAAGAGGCTTTAGGATACGCCATTATGACAGAAGTGCCCTGTGTGTTTGTTGATGTTATGAGAGGTGGTCCAAGCACAGGACTTCCTACCAAGCCTTCTCAAGGAGATATAATGCAGATACGGTGGGGAACTCATGGAGATCACCAAATTATTGCGATATATCCTTCTACAGTGGAAGAAGTTTATACATATACTGTCACAGCGTTCAATTATGCAGAAAAATACAGAACACCGGTTATTTTGGTGTTAGATGAAACTTTAGCACATATGAGAGAAAACGTGTATTTCGATTACGAGAAAGAGAATCCACAGATTGTCGAAAGATTAAAGGAAATTGATCTAGGAGAAGAAGAATTATTTTTACCTTTTGATTTAGAGGAACAATTTGCGGTAAATCCATTGGTTGAAATGGGGAAAACAAGATTTCATGTTTCTGGCCTAGTTCATGATGAAAGTGGCTTTCCCATAAGAGATCCAAACACCATATCAAAAGTGATAGAACATTTGGATTCAAAAATTAGATTATCTGCCGAGGAAATTTCTATTTATAACGAATATATGCTACAAGATGCCGATATAGTAGTAGTTGCATATGGGAGCGTTGCTAGGAGTGCCTTGAAGGCGGTTAAACAAGCGAGATCAGATAAAATTCCTGTAGGGTTCTTTAAGCCTATCACTATTTGGCCCATGCCTACCTCAAGACTTAAATTAATATTTAAAAATGCTCAAAGTATAATCGTTCCAGAGATGAATACAGGCCAGTACGTTAAAGAGATGTCACGATTGAATAAATTGAACAAACATGTGGAATCTTTAACGAAAACTAGCGGTGAGTTGATTACACCCGATGAAATATTAGAAATAATTATGAAAATGTGGGTTCAGATTACGGAGATGTAAATAAAATGAATGTAAAATTGCCAGAAAAGTATCAACCAAAAATCAAGTCTGCTTATGTAAATCCAGGTATTACGCTTTTACTTGAAAACTTCACAAAAGAAGTTCTTTTTGATTTTGAAGTTATGATTAAAATTCATTTTGATCCATTCAAAGTACCAGATAATTTGTATAAATTCATAAAGATATGTAATTCATTCTCAATCTTCACGATAAAAAACATAGAAGAGACTAATTGCATAGAAGAACAAAAAGTAGAACTAAAAAGATTTCAAATGGAGATCGTAGTTGAAATTAATTACGAAACATTTCAAAAAGAGGAAAGCATAGTAGTATATGAGATAATTAAAAATTCTTCCACATTAGTAGGATCAATGCTTACAGATATCCTACTCAATTCCTCAAAAATAGCCAATGTCTTCAGGGCTTCCAAAATCATATTGGAAAAAAGTTATAAACCTGAAACGTCTATAGATGAAATGTTATATATAACTATGACAGCGATAACAGGCGGCTTTGCAGGAGGTTTTAATAGGGCTATCTTATTTGTTGAAGATAGTGGTGATTTCAAGGTCCATAGAGTTATTGGACCTGAAAGTGATAGAGAAGCTGACAAAACTTATGAAAAGTTTGAGACACTTGAGAGAAATATAGAATTATATTTGTCTCAGTATGAAGTTGGAATGAGTTATTTTTCAAATTTAGAAAAAAGGATAAAAGGTATTACTGTTAAAAAAGAATTGTTAATAGATAATGATCTTTTTAAATACGCAATTGAATCGCATAGTACTATTAAATTACCTGTAAGTCGATTGGAGGAAAAGATAGTAAATTTACTTGATTTAAGGGGAGAAATAGCTATTTCACCAATAGAAATAGACAATGGAAGACTTGCTTTTTATCTTTGCGATAATAGATATAACGGGAAACCAATTACAGATGATCAACTGGAAATTTTAGATTATTATGCTAAAGAAAGTTGGATGATGTGGCAAAATAAAATTTATCAAAGTATCTTAAAAAAAGATGCTCAGATTGATCCGCTAACCAATATTGGAAACAGAAGAAGTTACGAAAATTACATTTCTTCTATAAAATATTTAAAAAATCAGAAAATAGCCTTAGTAATGGTGGATTTAGACGACTTCAAAGAGGTAAACGATTCCTACGGTCACGAAGAAGGAGACACACTCTTAAAAAAATTTGCGCAACTATGTGTTGATAATTTGAGAAAAAAAGATAGTATATTCAGATATGGTGGCGATGAGTTCGTAATAATTTTAGAAGGGGTTAAAAAAGAAGAGGTTTATTCTATTTTGAAAAGAATAAACCGTAAACTAAAACAAGAGATGAATGTCACTTTTTCTGCGGGAGTAGCGTATGGTAACAGCCATGAAATAGATTTACTTTTCAAAATTGCCGACCAAAATCTATACATGGCAAAAGGGCAAGGAAAAAATAAAATTATCATCAATTAAGATATTATACCGTCTGTAATTGTCATTGCCCCTAAAAGGATAAATGCTACTCCAGCAATTTTGCTAAGTTTTTCTTCCGAAACGTTATTAGCGAATGTTGCAGCCATTTTTGAACCTACAGCACCACCTACAACCGCGAAAGCTAACAAATCCCAAGGGATTGGGGCATACAACGCATGAGAAACAGCACCAGATAATGCTGTAAAAGCCATTATCAGAACAGAAGTTCCTACTGCAACGTGAATTTTATATCTTAAAACCAGGGTAAGTATAAGAAGTATCATCACTCCGCCGCCTGCACCGACAAAACCAGCTATAAATCCGATTAACAAACCCCAAAGTATTGAGCTAGTAATTCTTTTGACATTATTTATATTTGGATCATTTTTATGTTTTTCTTGAATAGTTTGTATTCTTTGATGTAAAGGCTTCCTTATGAAATTTATACCGATTAATAAGATTGCAACTCCAGTAAATCCTCCTAATCCGGCTGAAGGAACATATGAAGAAATCCAAGTTCCAATTATAGCCCCCACAATTGCACTTATTGCCATCTGTAATCCAGATTTTAAATCAATATTACCGTTTCTTCTATAAGTATTTGCTGCTACCAACGATGCCACCACATCCGTCGCTAAACTTATTCCTATAGCTTCAAAAGTTGGAATATCTAAAAAAGTTATTAAAACAGGTACAATTACCGCTGCAGCACTTGCTCCAATTATTCCTGTAACAGCTCCAGCGCCCCAACCGGCTAGAACTGAGATTATGTATTGACTTATCATATTTTTTTGACCTCCAAAAAAGTTTTTATAATGTCTTTAAAAACACTAAAACATGCATTTTGAAAATTAGTTTATTTCTAAAACGTCTATTTATTTAGCCTAATGCTACATCGAGGACCAGCATCAGCAAAAATCCAAAAATCAGTGAGAAAGTAGCCGTTCTTTCGTATCCGTGAGAATGTGTTTCTGGGATTATCTCATCGCTGATAACGTACAGCATAGCCCCTCCCGCAAATGAAAGAAAAAAAGGTAAGGCTGGTTTCATTAAGACCACTAGAGATGCCCCAAGTAAACCTCCTATAGGTTCGACTAATCCTGTCAAAAAACTCCAAAAGAAACTTTGTTTTCTTGAATAATTTGCTTTAATTAAAGAGAAAGCTGTCGCTGTCCCTTCTGGAATATTTTGTAGTCCTATAGCAACTGCTACAGTAATACCATTAGCAATCATTCCACCACCAAAACTCACCCCTACAGCCATTCCTTCCGGAAAGTTATGGAGTGCTATTGCGATAACGAACAACCATATCTTCTTTAAACGGGCTAACTCAGGTCCTTCATGTCCCTTTAAAAAATGTTCATGAGGGGAGAAGGTATCCATTAATTCAATAGTAAGTGCGCCAAGAAATATCCCTAAAATAGTTATTAATATTCCACCCGTGTCTAAAGATGGAATTATAAGTGAAAAAACAGTAGCTGCGAGCATAACACCGGCAGCAAATCCTAAAAACATATCTAAATTTTTTTCGCTTAACTCTTTTTTGAAAAACAATACTGGAATAGCTCCAATTGAAGTAGCAAGACCAGCGATCAGACTTGCTAGGGTTCCAAATATCCATATTTGAGAACTGGTTAATTCGTTCATCTTAGCCCTCCTTGTAGGTTGTTTTTTTAGTTTTGTGAATTTAGTGAAGAATATTAATTTCAAAAGCCGATTAATATTCTTTCAGGAAGAAGCTTTTTATCCCACAACAATTCTTAATTATAATATCTCTGTTTTGCGCAGATATTACAACCGATATAACTTTAAGTTAGAATTACGATTGCAACTTCTTGTTATATTTGATATAATTTAATGATTCTTCGGAGTA
>NZ_AUPG01000004.1:0-172502 GCF_016772115.1 Petrotoga sp. 8T1HF07.NaAc.6.1 | reverse complement strand
ACCCATAAGGATAAAAGAATTTTAACCCATTTGACCCGAAGCCCACCCATCTAAGGAAGGAAAGAGGATTAAAGCTTCACCCATATTCTGCACTTTCTTTTTATCTATGAATGTTTAAATAGTTATTTAGATTATATCAGATTTTCTTGAAAAAATGAAAAAATTATAATAATTTAATTATACATAATTATAATTATCATTTTTGCCAATTTTTTCCGACACTGATATCTACTTTTAAAGGTATATTCAATTTGACCGCATTTTCCATACAATCTTGAACCATTTTTTTTGGTTTCTTCTACGATTTTTTCAGGTAATTCTATTACAACTTCATCGTGCACCTGAAGTATCAATTTTGCTTCTTTTGGAAGTTTTTTGTATAAATTGATCATCGCCAATTTCATGATATCTGCAGCACTACCTTGGATAGGGGTATTTATGACTATTCGTTTCAACTCAGATTTGCCTGTTTTTATGTTTTTCAAAAATCTTTTCCTTCCAAATATGGTTTCAACGTAGCCTTTTTGCGTTGCAATCTTTAAACTTGATTCTTGATATTCTTTGACTTTTTGGTAAGTTTTAAAGTATTTTTCCATGAAATCTTTTGCATCTTCTACAGGTATCTTTAAATTCTCGGCTAATCCATACGGAGATGATCCATACACCAGGGAAAAATTAACTACTTTTCCTACCCTTCTCATGTTGTAGTCAACATCGTCGATTTTTACACCGAATATTGCAGATGCGGTTAAAGCATGTATGTCTTCACCATTGTTAAAAGCATTTATTAAAGTTTCATCGTTAGTTAGATGAGCTAAAACCCTCAATTCAATTTGAGAATAATCAGCACTCAGTAGTACATAATCATCTTTTTGTGCCTTAACGGTGCTTCTTATTCTTTCTCCATCTTCTTCTCGTATGGGAAGATTTTGAAGATTGGGATCGCTGCTACTTAATCTACCGGTAGCTGTTCCAGTTTGGTTGAAAGATGTGTGAACCCTTCCAGTTTTTTTGTTAACTAGTTTTGGTATAGCGATTATGTATGTAGATAGAAGTTTTTGGTATTTTCTGTATTCTAAGAGCTTTTCTATTATTGGATGTTCATCTCTTAGGGCTTCTAGAGAATCTGCATCTGTTGAATATGATCCGCTCTTAGTTTTTCTTTTCCCCTTCAATCCTAAGTTTTCAAAAAGTAGTTCTCCAACTTGTTTTGGGGAGTTTGGATTGAAGTCATAACCGACGATTTTTTTCATTTCATACATTAACGAGTTTAGCTTTTTGTTATATTCTTCTTCCAATTTTTGTAGTTCTTTTAAATCAAAATACACGCCGTTCATTTCCATTTCTGATAAAACATTTATAGTTGACATTTCGATTTTTTCAAACAATTCAAATAGTTCAAATTCTTCTAATTTAGGCTTTAATACTTCAAATAATCGATAAGCAATATCAGCATCTTCTCCAGCGTACTCAACAACCCTTTTCTTATCAATGTCTCCAAGGGTTAACAGTTTGATATCTTTTCCCATCACTTCTTTGTATTTAATTGTTTTATAATCCAAATATTCTTTTGCGAGATCGTCCATATTGAACCTTCTGCTGTCCGGATTCAACAAATAAGCAGCTATCATACTGTCAAAATATACTTTGTTTAATTCAATTCCATTTACTTTCAAAACCGTCATATCGTACTTTAAATTTTGGCCAATGATCTTCTTAGTGTTTAAAAGATCGACTATCTCCTTTGTTATTTCCCACCTATCTTTTTCTTTGTACAGATACAAAAAATATCCTTCAAATGGTTTGCAACTTAAAGCGATTCCAACTATATCTGCTTGATATGGATCAAGAGAAGAAGTTTCAAGGTCAAAAGATATTATTTCGTATTTCTCTAAGATTTTTAATAGTTCTTTGTAATCTTGTGCGTTGTATTCGTAATACTTACCTTTCGTCGAATAATCTTTTTTTTCTGCTTTTGTCTCTGCTGTAACTTTAGTTGAGTTAGTAGTTGTATCAGGCATATCTAACTCTTTTAATATTGAATTGAAATCTAATTTCTTGAGAAAATCTCGTAAATTCTCTCTGAATCCTTGATATATAATTTCTTTGTCTTCAAAAATTTCTTCTATGGGGGCATCTACCATCAATTGGACTAGTTTTTTACTCAGATATGCGGTTTCCTTTTCATTTTTTAGCTTGTTTTTTGTTGAACCTTTAATCTCATCCAAATGTTGATAAAGATCGTCTATGTTATCGTAATCTTGCAGCAATTTTTGGGCTGTTTTTATTCCAATACCTTTTACACCTGGAATATTGTCAGAACTATCCCCCATTAAAGCTAGTAAATCTGCAATTTTTTTCTGGGGGGACTCCCATTTTTTTTTCTACTTGCTGTGCATCGTATTTCACCATTTCTGTTATTCCTTGTTCTGGTCTTAAGATATATACGTTATCCTTAACAAGTTGCATCATATCTTTATCCGAGGTAATTATATAAACATTATCGTAGTTTCTTTTCTTTTTGGACACTATCGTGGCTATAACATCGTCGGCTTCGTAATTATCCATGGCAACTAATTTTATGCCTAATTTTTCAACCATTTCGTATATGTATGGGATCTGTTGTATATATTTTTCGGGTGTTTCGGGTCTCTGGGCTTTATAGCTTTCTAATAATTCATGTCTATATGTGGTGGTTTTTTTGTCCATAACAAATATTATTGAATCTTCACCTTTTTTAACGTACTCTTTGAGTAACTTTAGAAGCATTCTAGCTACACCATAAATGGCGTTTGTCGGCAAACCATCCGAAGTGCTCATCCAGTCTCCTAACGCAAAAAAGGCTCTATATGCAATTCCTGAGCCGTCTATTAAGTATAAATTTGCCATGTGAAGCACCTTCTTTTCTTTTGATTTTTTACTAAATTACAATTAATTTATATTTTCCGGTTTTTTCATCTGGCTTGATATCTTCCACGATTTTTACATCAAAATTGACGTTTTGCATTTTTTTCTTTTCTAAAATATCGTTAAGTTTGTTTCTAACTTCTTCTACAATTTCATCTAAAGGCTCTTTTTGTGAAACGACTATTTTAAAGACAAAAGATGATTGATCTTTTTGAACAAATTGAAACTTAGCCACTCCTTTAACAAAAAATTCAGCAATTACTATGGGGTGAATGAAATCTTTTTCGCCGTTTTCGTTAATAAAAAAAGGAATTAACTCGTTTCTTCCCGTAATTTGTTCGATCTTTGTAAAGGGCCATTTCCCTTCGTTATCTTTTGATTTTTTAAGGATATCTGTTAATTCATACCTTATTATAGGTTGAGTGTAATTGTACAAGTTCGTCAAAATTGTTTTATCCTCTTGAATTTCAAGATAAACCGCATCATCGTATATGTACATACCTTTTAAATCTTCCCTAGAAACACCCATCGCCAAAGACTCAGATGTTGCATAACTATCTACTATTTCAGTATCTTTCCAAACATCTTTTAAAAACTGTTTTACGTTTTTTAATAAAGATTCTCCACCACAAACTATTACTTCGGGGTGAATATTCAAAATCCCTTCATTTTGAAACTGTGCCAAAGATCTTATACCAAAGGGATACCCTGTGAGATTATCAGGTTGAAAATCGTTTAGGTCTTTTAAGTAGGATTTGATAGGTTTGTTTATATCCATTACCATATAACCTTTATAGAAAAACTCTTCAGGTTGATTTAGTGGAGAGAGGAACAAGCTTATGGCAGCATAATGTCCATCAACTGCACCTATAAAAGCATATTTCTTTCTTTTGAGAGTGAAATTTGAGAACATCCTTGTTGAGATAGCTTTGATGAAATCCCACTCTTTTTCACTATACAAATAGTATCCTACCGTGCCTGTTGATCCAGAACTGTGTATCACATGATACTTGTTAAAAAGCAAAGAAGTTGGATTCGGGTTATTTTTTAAAAAATCTTCAACTTTGTTTTTAGTAATTTGGTTATCTTTAAAGAACTTATCAAAATTAGCAACAATAAGATTTTTATTGATCGTTGGTAATTCGTATATGGGGATCTCTTCCAGCATGCTTTCTTTTATCCCGTTAGAAGTATAAAAATCTTTATAAAACGGTATTTTTTTATACGCGTACTTTAATAGCTTTCTAAATTTCTTTTCCCTTAATGCTAATATCTTTTTTCTTGAATAATTAAGATTTTTTCGTAGAGAATAATAATAGTGTACAGTTGTTAGAAAACTCATACTCTCAAAATTCTTTCAAAAAATAATCTAAATGGGCTTCGTCATATATTACAAATCTGATTTCTTTTACAAATTGTGGATTGGTATTAATAAAATCATAGACTGCTTTTTTGTAAACGAGAACCGCTTTTTCTATTGGATAACCGTATATACCTGCACTTATAGCAGGTAAGGCTATTGAATTCAATTTTAATTCTTCTGCTTTTTTCAAAGAATTGAAAACTGCATCATACAATAACTTTTCTTCTTGTTGACTGCCCCCTCTCCAAATAGGTCCAACTGCATGGATTAAGTATTTACATTTTAACTTTCCTCCAGATGTAACTGCAACATTTCCCGTTTCGACTTTACCGTATTTTTGGATATATTCGTTCGATTCTTTTTGAATACCTGGTCCTCCTTTTCTGGATATTGCTCCAGCCACTCCACCACCATGTTGCAAATGCGAATTAGCAGCATTTACAATAGCGTCTGTTTCTTCGATAGTTATATCTCCAGATACCAATTTAATTTCAACGTTGTTGACTTTTAGTTGTTTTATAATTTTGTTCATACATTAACGCCTCCGTTTAATTTTTGATTTACTCTCTTTAGAAGAAGATCTAAAACTTGTTTTAGCGCCGATCGTTAAGGGGTAAACCCGGACATTGAGGGGTACCCCCCTCAAACTCCCCAAAAACAAAAAATCTCTTTTTTAAAAGATCTTTGTTTGCACAGGTCTGCAAACAAAAGTTTCTTTGCATAAATCAGCAAAAAATCATTTAAAAACATAGTTTGCACAATGCAGCAAACGCTCCCCACCCATAAGGAAAAGGGTCTTTTCAGTCATTATAGTTGATGTTTCTTTTATTATATCAAAAGTTAGTAGACCAACCCAAACAAAATCCAATAATGAGAAAATCAAAGATTTTTGGTTATAATCGCAAATAATTACCTATAATCGATTCTAATCACGAATAATCAGATTTTGAAAATAATATTTTTTTCTGTATAATAAAAACGAAAATTTTCTTTTTATCTTATATCTTTGAAAAAATTTTTTATTCACAATTAGAACCTAAATTGGAGGAGGTGTGTATGGTGAAGAAACTTACAGTGGTTATTTTAGCAGTGTTGGTTAGTGCGATGGTGTTCACTCAAACGATTACGTTTTGGCACACTCAGGTAGAAACAGATAGGCAACAAAGGATAAGAGCCTTAGCACAGATTTTTGAAGCACAAACTGGTATAAAGGTAAACTTAGTCCCTATTGAGGAAAATGAGATCTTAGAACAGATTCCAAGAGCAGTTCAAGCTGGAACTTTACCAGACGTTGTAGAAGGCGGTATCTCTCCTATACTCTTGCTGGGGAGCCAGGGCTTTATGGATACAGAACTGAATGCAAAAATTATCGAAGATTTTGGTGATGTTTATGACGGTGTTTCAAGATTGATGCAGGCACCAGATGGAGGATATTATGGTGTACCTTTCCATGCTTGGGTTCAAGGGATTTGGTATAAGGCGAATTTGTTTGAAGAAAGAGACCTAGGAGCTCCAACATCTTGGTACAATATACTTACAGCTGCAAAAGCATTAAACGATCCTGCTAATGGTTTCTACGGTATAATATTGCCTAAGAAAGCTGACGCTTATACTGAACAGGTATTTTCACAAATTGCTCTATCAAATGGTGCAAGACCAATTGATAAAGACGGAAATATTCTTTTTAATACTCCCGAGATGATCGAATCATTTAGATTTTATAAAGAACTGGGCAAATACTCCAGACCTGGTTTTACTGCTGTTCCAGAAGCATTGAATGGTTATTTGAACAATGAAGCCGCTATGGTATTCTATTCCACTTATATAATGGACGATATTGCGGTGGAAGAGGTACAAAAACAAAGAGTGGAACAGTTTGATCCTAAACTTGTTGAGAATACAGGTTTTGCAAATTTTATGGTTAACATAAGACCGTCTTCATTTGGAGAAGTTGTTGGATTGGGTATACTTAACACGTCCGAAAATAAAAATGCGGCAGAACAGTGGGTAAAATTTCTTATGAGTGGCAGCAATTATATTTACTGGTTACACATGGCACCTGGCGGAATGAATCCAACCAGAAGTTCTATAGCACAGATGGACGAATTTTTAGATAATCCTGTTTTAGAAAGATATGGGAAAGATCAAATAACTACTATTATTTCTGCCTTAGATACTGTAGAAAGATTTGAGTTCATGGAAGGAGAAATCATTGAAGAAATGAGTATCCTGTCTGGTAACTTTGTAATTGGTAGAGCAATAAACAGGATGTTCGCTAACGATTGGACACCACAGCAAACCGCTCAATGGGCACAAGAAGAAGCGGAAAGATTGTTAAGTGATTAAATGCGTCTGAGCTATTGAAAGGGGAATGCTTTATTCCCCTTTTTTACTAAAAATGGGGAGGAGAGAGATATGCAACGATTTCGAGATTTATCTCCTTTAAAGAAGAAAGAAGCAACCTTTGGATGGAAGTTAGTATCACCTGCGGTTATTTTAATAGGTCTTTTTATTATGTATCCAGTTTTATACAATATTTACTTGAGTTTTTTTGAAGTATCTTTGACACCCGGAGCACCAAATAAGTTTGTGGGTTTTCAAAATTATAGAGAACTGTTAACCGATCCTACCTTTTGGAATTCCTTTGGTATAACTATTTTGTATGTTTTGATTACTGTCGTTGGAAGTATTTTAGTTGGTTTAGGGGTTGCTTTGCTTATGAATAAAGAATTTCCCGGCAGAGGTATAGTCAGAGCCTTATACTGTTTCCATATGTTGCACCGGTTATTTCAACTGTTTTCGCATGGCAATATGTTTTAATGCCTTTGAATGGTCCTTTAACAATACTTTTAAGTAATTTAGGTATCATGGATGTGACAAAAGACCTAGTTAATGATCCAAATAACGCCTTCATAGTTGTTTCATTTTATAGTATTTGGAAGAATTTTCCTTTTATTTATTTGATGATTTTATCACGGTTACAATCAATACCTCAAGATTATTATGAGGCAGCTGATATTGATGGTGCCAATGGTTGGCAAAAATTCCATCATATAACTTTACCTGAATTATATTATGTAATAGGCTCTTTAGTTCTTTTGAGAGGAATATGGAATTTTTACAAATTTGAAGAGGTATATTTGTTGTCTAAAGAGGCTAGGACTCTGCCTATATACCTATATGAAAAAGCCTTCACAGGTTTGCCAGAACTTGGAGTTGCAGCGGCGATAGCAACTGTCCTCTTTGTAGTTATGATGGCGCTCATATCCATCTATGTGAGGAAGGTGTTAAAATGGTAGTAAGAAAAAGATCTTTCATAAAAACATTTTTATTTTGGTTTTTTATAGCTTTAGTTGTAATATTTGTTGCCTATCCTTTTGCATATATGGTTTCGGTTTCCTTCAGGTATGATTCAGACGCGTTTGATCGGGGATTGATTCCTGAGAATCCAACATTGACACAGTATGCTCAACTATTAGGATTTCAGGAGTCAATTAGGCAACAGATGAGTGAAGAAGAGCAACAACTCATGAAACTATTAGAATCTCTTCCAGAAGAACAAAGAGAGCAAGTTCTTCAGAATATACAATCATCAAGAAGGCGCGAATCATTTCCTTTTTTAAGGTGGTTTGGTAATAGTTTATTATTGGCTGGATTAAGCGCTTTGACAAGTTTGATAATAGGTATATTTGGTGCCTATTCTTTTAGCAGAGTTTGGTATCCTGGAAGAACTCTTGTTCAAAGAGGGGTATTGCTGGTATACCTAGTCGGTGGAGTGATATTATCTGTTCCTTTGTATGATTTGTTTGTAAGAATAGGATTAACTAATTCAGGAGGAACCTCAATGTTTGCTTTGTATATAATATATATAATTCAGACGTTGCCTGTTTCAATGTACATGCTTGGTAATTATTTCAGAACGATTCCTGAATCAATTGAAGAAGCCGCCTTAATTGATGGTAGTACAAGAATTGGAACTATTATGAGGATAATTATTCCTCTATCAATGCCGGCTATAATAACAGTTTTCATATATGCCTTTATGATAGGATGGAATGAGTATCTGTTTGCTTCTATTTTCATAAGGCCTTATCCTTCAGCTTATACGCTGCCCGTAGGTTTGAGGGAGATTTTCTTTTCTGAACATGCCGTATGGGCTAAAATGATGGCAGCTTCAGTATTGACAGCCGTTCCAGTCATTGTATTGTTTATGACCGTAGAAAAATATCTAACAGCAGGTTTAACTGCTGGTGGAGTCAAAGAATAAAAGTGAAAAGGTGACAAAAGGGAGGAAGTTGAAATGTCAATATTTTTCGATGATAAAATTTTACAAAATTTACCAAAAAAGGTAAAAGTAGTTGTTGGTATTCCCAGCTATAATAATGCTGAAACGATTTCCTTTGTTTCTAAAACCGCTGCAGAAGGTATAGTTGAATATTTTGATTCAGATGGGTTAATTGTTAACGCTGATGGGGGTTCAAAAGACGGAACAAAAGAAGTTTTTATGAAAACAGACACAAAAAATGTACCGAAAATTGCTTACGATTATATTGGTTTGCCAGGTAAAGGAAGTGCAATGCTTTCTGTCATAGAACTTGCTAAAAACTTAGACGCAGAAGCGATTGTATTTTTAGATTCTGATTTAAAAAGTGTTCGACCATGGTGGATTGAAAGATTAACTGGACCTATAATGAAGGGACTTTCCGATTATGTTACGCCTTATTATGTGAGGCACAAGTACGACGGTACGATCACAAACCAAGTATGTTATCCTTTGGTTTCTTCTTTATTTGGGCAAGCCATCAGGCAACCAATAGGGGGAGATTTCGGAGTAGGTAAAAATATGATAGATGTTTATTTGAAAGCTGCCTCAAGTGTTGCCAAAACAGAGGTTGCAAGGTTTGGGATAGATATTTGGATGACTATAAATGCCATACTCAACTCCAACAAGAAGGTTTATCAAGCTGCTTTAGGTGCAAAAGTTCACGATCCTAAAGATCCAGGGGCCGATTTATCCCCTATGTTTAAGCAGGTAGTTGGGACCTTATTCGATATTATTGTAGATAGCGCTTCCAAATGGAAAGATATCGATTCTATTGAAGAAGCCCCAATATATGGTGAAATACCCCAAGTTGCTGTTGAACCTATCAACATCAACATAGAAAATTTGAAAATGCAACTTTTAGAAGGTTTAAAAAACGAAGAATCCAAAAGATTGGCAAATGATCATTTAGGATTCATAATGGAAAAGAAGAAAGTACCACTTCAAATCTGGGTGGATATCTTATTCAATGCATTAATAGAGTATTCAAAAAACAAAGACAAAAAGTTGGTGGAATCCTTAGTACCTCTCTATTTTGGGAGAGTAGCTGATTTCGCTGAATTGACAAAAGATATGAACGAAGTAGAAGCTGAAAAAGTTATCAAAGATCAAATAAATCTTTTTGCTAATAAAAAAGACGAATTGATAGAAAAGTTATAGTCGATAAGAGGTGAGGAAGTTGGTAACTTCCAAAATCAAAGGGATATACAATTCTTTAACTAATAAAGAAAAGCAGGCAGCTCAGTATATAATCGAAAGGCCTGGCGATGTAATACACTACAGCATCACAGAATTATCCAATTGGGCCGGAACTAGTGAAACTACTATATACAGAGTTTTAAAAAAGGTTGGTTACTCGGGATATCAAAAATTTAAGTTGGAATTGGCAAGGGAATTGAGCACCCCTACACTTGACTCAAAAGAGTCAAAAGATCTTTTTGATATGATTTACAATAGGACTGTAAACGCCTTGACCGATATTCTAAGGCAAGTGGATAGAGATAAAATTACTCATGCCTCCGAAATAATTATGAACAGTAAAAAACTACTATTCTATGCGGTAGGAAGATCTTTTCCTATTGCTTTAGATGCTTCTTTGAAGTTTGCTGCCTTAGGATTTGCCTCCACTGCATATTCTGATCCACATATGCAAGTTATCGTTGCTTCCAATCTTGAAAAAGATGACGTAGTAATTGCTATCAGTCATTCTGGAGTTATCAGAGATACTTATAAATCCGCCCAAGTAGCCAAGGAAGCTGGTGCTTTCACCATAGGCATGACTGCAGGGGTTAACTCACCTTTATCAAAAATAGTTAATCTAGTTTTATATACCTCAGCTGAAATGCCTCAAGAAAGCGAATTTACCGTTAGCAGAATCGGAGAAATGTTCATGGTGGAACTTTTGTACAATTCAGTTGCTTCTAAGATGTCCCTCAAAAACAAAGAAAGTAGAATAAGTCAAGCGATGAAGACAAAAAAATTCAATTAACAAAAAAGGGGGCTAATCCCCCCTTATTTAGTAATAATAGTTCCCGTTTTTCCTTCCAAAGCATCAACCAATTTCGTTAAATCTGTAATTAAAGCTGATCTTCCAGTCTTGAGAACAAAATTTGTGCATGCCTCTATCTTCGGCAACATACTCCCTTTTGAGAAATGCCCTTCTTTCATATATTGTATTGCTTGGTTCACAGTCATTGAAGATATAGCTTGTTGATTGGGTTTATTGAAATTTATAAATACCTTTTCTACAGCGGTTAGAATTATGAACTCATCGGCGTCCAATTCTATAGCTAACAAAGCAGAGGCTCTATCCTTGTCTATAACACCTTCCACGCCTTTTAATTTGTTCTCTTCTTTTACTACTGGGATACCCCCACCACCCGCTGCTATGGTTATATTGTTGTCCTTTACCAATTGTTTAATAGCTCTTATCTCTACAATCTCTAACGGTTCTGGAGAAGGTACTACTCTTCGCCAACCTCTTCCGGCGTCTTCTACCATGCTCCAACCTTTTTCTTTAATGAAAGTGTTAGCTTCTTCTTCGGTGTAAAAGGGTCCAATAGGTTTTGAAGGGTTGTTAAAGGCTGGATCATTCTTATCAACAAGTACTTGGGTAACGATACTTGAAACATCTTTTTCAATATGTTCTGCTGTTAAAACATTTTTTAACATTTGGGAAATCATGTATCCTATATATCCCTGAGTCATAGCTCCGTTAACATCTAAAGGAAATGGAGGAATAACCTCTTTGGCTATATCTTGTTGAACTAGAATGTTTCCTACTTGAGGGCCATTTCCGTGAGTTATAACTATTTTATAATTTTTTTTTACTAGCTCAACTAGGCATTTTGCCGTGTTCTCTAAGTTTTTTAGCATATTTTCAGCGGTTGGAGATTCTTTTGGTTGGGATAAGGCATTTCCTCCTATTGCTACAATTGCAAGTTTTTCAGTCATTCCTATCAACCTACCAACGTTGCTACCATAACCGCTTTTATGGTATGCATTCTATTTTCTGCTTGGTCAAAAACTTTTGAGTACTTACTTTGAAACACTTCATCCGTAACTTCCATTTCTGTAATGCCGTATTTCTGATAAACATCGTATCCCATATCGGTTTTTGTGTCGTGAAAAGAAGGCAAACAATGTAGGAAAATAACTTCAGGATTGTTAGCCTTTTTTATCAATTCCATATTTACTTGGTAAGGTTTAAGTAATTTGATCCTCTCTTCAACTTTACTTTCTTCTCCCATAGAAATCCAGACATCAGTATAAATTACATCTGCATTAGCAACGGCATCAAGTTTGTCTGTGATGGTAATTTTTCCACCGTTTTCACCAGCTGTCATTTCCATTTCATTTATCAGTTCTTTACTTGGAAAAAGTTCTTTTGGAGAAATAATTACAAAATCCATGCCCATTTTAGAGGCACCAATCATGAGTGCGTTTGCCATATTGTTTCTTCCATCACCAACGTACACAAACTTGATCTTATTAAGAGGTTTTTCAAAGTTTTCCATAATCGTTAGGAAATCTGCCAACACTTGGGTGGGATGATCTTCATCTGTCAAACCATTCCACACGGGAACACCTGAATATTTTGCTAAAATTTCTACCGTTTCTTGCTTGAAGCCTCTAAATTCTATACCATCGTAAAATCTTCCTAAAACTCTTGCCGTATCTTCTATTGACTCTTTCTTTCCCATTTGACTGTTAGTTAGAAATGTAACGTTTGCCCCTTCATCGAAAGCAGCTACTTCAAAGGCGCATCTTGTTCTTGTTGATGTTTTTTCAAATAGCAAAACTATGTTCTTACCCTTTAACAAATCCCCCTTAATACCCATTCGCTTTTTGGCTTTTAGATCTTTTGAAAGCTCCAAAAGATACTTTATCTCTTCTGGTGTGAAATCTTTCAACGTTAAAAGGCTTCTTCCTCTTAAATTGATAGGCATGCTTCTTTAATTCCTCCTTTTTATCCTTCTAAGACTTTTTTGAGTTTTTCAGGGTCTACCCTGAATGGTGACCCCTTACCTTGGAAAAAATGATGTTTTTCTATCAAGTGAAGCGATAATTCTGTGATAAGAAGTTCTTCTTTGTTATCTAAATTTTTAATTCTTAAATTAACTTTCCTAAAAATACCGTCTTCAAAGGGACAAGGTAAATGTCCTCTAGCTTCATCCACTTTTATAAGCCATTTATTGTCAACGGTTACAGGTTCTTCAAAGGTTTCTTTCCCTTTTTCAAAAAGGTATCTAATCTTTTTAAGGTCATCTTGTAAATTTATGTTTAAAGCCCTAATTTTTTCTTCATCACTTTCAATTATGTCAACCAAAAGTCTTTCATCATCACCTAAAAATCCATCAGCGGTTATAACTCCGGGCTTCATGTTTTCATAGGCTTTCTTTAAATCTTCAGTCATTTTCATTGAGGAAAAACACCTCCTTTTAATTACGCGAACTTGTCATAATATATTTTATGCTCGGATATGCCGTTCGCTGTCATTACTTTAACACAGGCATTTATCATACCGGGGCTTCCACACAAATATCCTTCCTTTTGGGTATTTTGGTCCATTTTTTCTTTAAAATATTTTCCCAATACATCTGTTATAAGTCCCGTTTCTCCTTTCCAATTATCTTCAGGTTGTGGTTCTGAAAGTGCAGGAACAAAATGGAATCTGTCCCATTTCTTTTCCATGTCTTGAAAGAAATCCAGATAATAAAGATCTTTCAAGCTTCTTGCCCCGAAAAACAACCAGACGTTTCTGTTGGTTATTTCCCTTTCGAACATATCTGCAACGATAGATTTTATCGGAGCTAACCCTGAACCTCCTGCAACACATATCATATCCGCATCCGTATCTCTCATATAAAATTCACCGAAAGGACCAACCAATTCCATTTGATCATTTTCTTTTAGATATTTGTGAACATAAGTTGTCGCAATTCCACCTGGAACAAGTCTGATAAAAAATTCTATGGAATCTTTTTGACTTGGCGACGATGCAATGGAATATGCCCTTTGTGTATATTCGTTTATTTTCTCGTAGGGAGGTATAACCAATTGCATATACTGTCCAGCTTTAAACTCAATTTCATTGGGCTCGACAAGTTTAATTTTAACTTCTTTTATATCATATGTCAAATCATTTATTTTTTCAACCACACCTTTAAAAATTTTTGCAGAAAATAACTCTTCTGGAATTTCTATCGCTATGTCAGATTTTACTTTCACTTGACATGATAATCTTATATTTTGTTTCATTTCTTCCTCGTCTAAAAGTGGCACTTCCGTGGGTAAAATTGGTCCAATATCTGATAAAACTTTTACCTTGCATGCCCCACAACTTCCCCTACCACCACATGCTGAAGGGATAAAGATGCCTTGCTCGGAAAGAGTAGTAAGTAGTGGAGCGCCTCCATTTACCTTTAACTCCTTTTTTCCATTATTGATATCGATCTTAACTTCACCATAATTGTTAACTACGCTATCAACAACCACAATCATAGCAGCTAAAACCGCACTCAATCCACCTATTATAAATGAAGCAGCTAAAATTGCGTTCACATCAATCACCTCACTGTACGTTTAGCATACCGGAAAATCCCATAAAAGCCATCGCCATAAGTCCAATCGTGATTAAGGTAATTCCAGGTCCTTTTAACGGTCCCGGTACGGGAGATTTATCAACCTTTTTTCTTATTGCGGCTAGTGATATGATTGCTAACCACCAACCTAAGCCTGAACCAAGTCCAAATATAACTGATTGAAGGAAATTATAATTTCTAATCTGCATAAAAAGAGCTACACCCAGTATAGCACAATTAACAGTGATCAATGGAAGAAAAATACCTAAGCTCATGTACAAATTAGTTGACATCCTCTCTATAACCATTTCTGATATCTGAACTATTGCGGCAATAACTATTATGAACACTATGTATCTAAGATATTCTAAACCGAAAGGAATCAACAAATAATGGTATACAAGCCAATTAATTGCGGTAGTTATAGTCATAACAAAGGTTACTGCAAGACCCAACCCATTAGAAGAAGTGAAATCCTTTGAAACCGATATAAAGGAACACATTCCTAAAAAATTTGCAAGAAGTATGTTGCTTGTAAAAATAGAAGCAAAGAATAAAGATATCAAACCTACGTCAGGGGACATTATTTTTTAACCTCCTTTCTAAACATGTAACCTTTTAATATCCATATGAAAATAGCTAACATAAAGAAGGCACTTGGAGGCATAACCATTATAGTCCAATTTACAAAGTTATCTGGTAATATTTGAAATCCAAAAACTGTTCCAAAGCCCAATAACTCCCTCACAAATGCAACCATCAAAAGAACATACATATACCCTATTCCACTAGTTAAACCATCCCACAAAGAAAGTAATGGAGGGTTAGATTGAGCAAAAGCTTCTGTTCTTCCCATTATTATACAATTAGTTATGATCAAACCTACGTAAGGTCCCAAGGCTCTACTGACATCAGGTACATAAGCCCGTAGAACGATATCAACAATTATAACATAAAAAGATATTATCAAAGTTTGGGCTATCATTCTGACTTTCCTAGGAATGAAAGATTTTAACAAAGAAACCGTCAACGCTGATAAGCCTGTCACAAAAACGACTCCCAGAGTCATAATGGATGTGTTTATTAAAGTGTTAGTTACCGCTAATGTGGAACATATTCCGAGTATTTGGATGAATACAGGATTGTTATACCATAAATTATCTTTAGCAATTTCTATCCAACTTTTCTGAGCCATTAACTATTCACCCCCAGAATATCTTTCAAATTTGCAATCGTCTCGTTTACAATTCTTTCAATAGACTCAGAAGTTCTTGTTGCACCGGTTATTGCATCAACTTGTCCGTTTTCGTAGTCGTAGTCCCCGGAACCTTGCCCAGTTACTACTCTTATTTGACTGTCTATAATTTTAAGACCGGAAAACTGCCTTTTGAACCAATCTTCTTCTATCCTTCCTCCCAATCCAGGTGTTTCGTTTTGAGATATAAAATCAATGCCAACAATTCTAGAAACATCTTCGTTCACAGCTAAGACACCCGTGATAGTGCCCCATAGTCCACTACCAGTGAAGATGGTAGCATAGACATTTTGTCCGTTTACTTCGGCAGTGTATAGTTGAGAGCCATTAATAGATTCAGTTGAAACCATAGAGTTGTATTTTTGAAAGGCTTCTTCATCACTTTCATAAGATATACCCATTGCAGATAATATTGCTTTAATTTGGAACAATTCTTGATTCCTTGCTACCGTATCTTTTGTTAGTTCATTTGCTACTGCCAAAACGAAAACAAACACAAAAGAAATAATAAATGTGAATATAATGGTATAAACTCTACCTTCCCTTTTCATGCTTTCACCTTCTTTGTAGCAAAAGCTGTATCCAACAAAGCAGCAAAGGTGTTACCCATTAACACTCCAAAACTCGTACCTTCTGGGAAAAGAGAAAACGTTCTGATAAGTATAGCCGTAACTCCTATTATAATGCCATAAAACCATTTAGAAGTTTCATTTTTGGGTGCTGTCACAGGATCTGTTGCCATAAAAACGGTGACAAACATGAAGCTTCCAGAAAGTAAGAATTCTAAAGGATAGGAGGCTTCCGGTATGCCTATTAAAGAAAAAAGGCCTGTCAATATAGAAGCACTCAAGAATGTGGATAACATAATTTTCCAACTAGCGGTTTTTGTGGCGATGAGATAAATTGCAGCGATAAGTATTAGAAATATAGGACCTTCTCCCATTGAACCTGATCTGAGTCCAAAAAATAATTCAAACAAGCCGAAACTTTCACCATTTGCTAAAACTTGTAGAGGTGTTGCTGAGGTTAAGATATCAGATGTCGCTCTCCCAAAATTTCCCGGTTGAAGCCATGATTGGGTCATAATATTTGGAAAGGTTATGTAAATAAAAAGTCTACCAGCAATGGCTGGATTAAAAATATTTCTTCCAAAACCCCCATAAACTTCTTTTGCAAATAAAACACCAAAAATAATCCCAATACTGGCGATCCACCAAGGCGTTGCAGGAGGAAGGGATAAGACGAATAAAGTACTGGTGACTAATACAGCTTCGCTAACTTGACGTTTTTGTCTTTTTTCCATAATGTACTCTGTCAAAATCCCAAAACCATAAACAAATATAGATAGAAAAATCAATCTCCATCCGTACATGTAAAAAGCAAAAGCGTAGACAGGTATCAGTGAGTACAGTACCCTTCTCATCATAACCTGTTTTTGGAAAAAGCCTGATGCCACATGAACACCCCCTTAATTAAATCTAAATTAATAAATCTATTGATATTTTAACATATATGACCTTAGATATCAACGATTCATTTTATCAATTTGTAAGAATTAAAAAAGGGCGAAAAAATTCGCCCCTTTGATTTTCTAAAGTTTATTAGTTTTGATATAAAACGTAAGCGGATAAAGGTGACACTTCGATTGTTCCTTCCACTACATCCAGTGTTTCGGTACCAGCTGTGTTTTCATTTACAACTAAATTCCATTCGCCTTCAGGTAGTGTGATTTGAACAGAAGATTCTGGTTCTGCATTGTAGACAGCCACAATATTTTTCCATGGATCGTTGTTTGCATTATCTTTTATGATAAAAGCAACGGTTTTTCTATATTCTTTAGGTAGTTCGAAAAATTCAATGTGAGCTATTATATCTTCACTATTGGTCATTCTAAAAGCAGGATGAGCTTTTCTTAATTCTATCATACCTTGGTAATACTCAAATATATCGTAAAATTCGCTTTTCCTGTTCCAGTCGTATACGTTTGGTTCTAAAACATTGTATGGGTTATGATTACCGTTCTTAGTCCTTGCAAAATCCACCCCACCGTGTAAGAAGGGTACACCCTGCATCGTTAAGATCATTGCATTGGAGAATTTTTGAGAGGCTTTTAAGGTTTCTAAAGTTTGTGGGTCTAACTCTTCTTCCCACGGTTTTACACCGAGAGCAAGTGCATTTTTATCCCATAAGGTATGGTTATCATGGTTGGAAACGTAGTTCATAGTTTCTTGTGGGTCTTGTGCCCACGATCTTATTGTGCTGTCGTATTCAATAGATCCGACAACACCTCTTTTTATCTTTGTTTGTTGTCCTGCAGCCCCTAATCCAAAACCTTTGACCTCAGGTTCAAATACTCTTCCCCTAATAGCGTCTCTAACATCATCGTTGAATACAGCTACCTCTAAACCTTTTTGGTCTCCTTTGCCAAACGTTATTTGACCGCCACCAGTCCATGGTTCTCCATACAAAAGTACGTCTGGTAGTAGGGCATGTAATTCTTCTGATATTGTTTTTACCGTTTCTTTGTCGAATAAGCCCAATAAATCGAATCTGAATCCATCAACATGATACTCATCGACCCAATACTTTAAACTATCTACTATGTATTTTCTCACCATGAACCTTTCCGTGGCTACTTCGTTCCCCACTCCAGATCCATTTGTATATTTCCCAGATTGATCAGTACGGTAATAGAAGTAAGGAACCGTTTGATCGAAAGGTGAATTTTTTCCAATTTGGTATGTATGGTTGTACACAACATCCATCACAACCCTTATACCGTTTTCGTGAAAAGTTTTGACTACGGTTTTCACTTCATTTATTCTCTTTAATGGATCGTATGGATCTGTCGAATAAATACCTTCTGGAACATTGTACACTAAGGGATCGTATCCCCAACCGTATTGCTCATCGAATTTAGTTTCATCTAAAGAACCAGCATCTTGAATAGGCATAATGTGAACGTGAGTAACTCCAAGTTCCTTTAGGTGTGATAATCCTGTTTTCACACCTGTGGGGGATTGTGTATTGTCTACAGTCAATCCAAGATATTTACCCCTGTACTCTTCTGGAACTCCAGAGCTTTCATCTATTGTAAAATCTTTTACATGAATTTCATAAACAATTGCATCTTCAGGATTTTTAAGAACAGGTCTTGTATCGTTATTCCAACCTACTGGGTCTGTATCATTCAAATCTATAATAGCTGATTTCGCGGAATTGACGGCAAGAGCTGTGGAATAAATATCTATTGTTCTTCTTGTTTCGCCATAAGATACGAACTCATATAGATAATATTGCCCTTTTAAATCACCGTTCATAGTGGCATGCCAAACTCCGTTATCGTTTTTTGACATGGGAATTTCTTTATAGGGTTCTTCATCCAAATAATCATGGAAAAGTAGTACCTTTGCTTCTGAGGATACTGGGGACCATACTTTAAAATCTGTTTTAGCTGGAGAATAAACCGCTCCTAAATCGTTCCCATAGTAATGAAAAACCTCATCATCTAAAATATTACGCATAATCACATAATTTTCTGATACATATCCTTCTATATCTATTTTATACAATTTATCCACATCCTGGGAAGATATTGGATTAGCTAGTTTTATTGTAATATTTGAGGTAACAGAAATATCGGTGGGATCGGTTTTATAAACATCTGATACATCCATGGCAATAGGATCAGAACCATCGACCTGATAAAAGTGGACTTTTCCTTCCCACTCTTTTGTATCAAAGGGTACCGTTAGACTAACCTTTATTTCATCGAAAGAATCCATGATAGCTGCATTTACTCGGGGACTTAAGTCAAGGTTTTTAGGATCGGTATAGTAATTCTCTACTCCAGATAAGACCCATATTTCAGCAACTCCGCTTTCAGGTATACTCACGAATCTATCCATTGAAATATCTTTTTCCCAACTATCTGTTCTTACAATGAACCCCAACTCCTCATGTTTTTCCTCAAATTTGACAATCGCATACTTACCAAAACTATCCTCACCTTCAAATAAATATCTAGCGCCTTCTTTGGAAACAGGTTTACTTGGCCAAATCCAAAGATTCCAAGGTTCATAATCACCATCAGGTCTGTGATAGTGTACGATCAAAACGGTCTGTGCGTCAAAGTTAGCAGCGGTTTTCCCTTCAGAAAGGCTTACAAAATTGTTAGGATTTGTACTTTCAACCTCTTCAGGCAAAGCTTGAGTTTGTGTGGCTTGATCTGCTTGCGCGGAACAACCTAACAACAAAGAAATTAAGAAGAATACTAGCAAAAAGTAACCTACTTTCCTCATAAATACCGACCTCCTTTTGAAGTTGTGATATAGTGAAAAGGTTTCCACAATATAGAAAAAAATAATAATATCTTCTATGTTTCTCTTTCTACTATTTTGGCTTCCAATTTGTAATGTTCAGCTTTTTCTCTTCCTTCCATGGAAGAGACGAACATCTCATAAGCAATTTCGACCATTTCGCTAATCGGTTGTCTAATCGTTGTTAATTGAAATAGCCTACTAATAGGAAGATTGTCAACAGCTATCAATGAATAATCCTTTTTTGGATACATATTCATTTCTTCCAAGTATTTTTTGACACCTACTCCAATCATGTCACATGTTGCAAAAATGGATGAATATTTTCTGGGGCGCCTTTTTATAAGGGTTCCAATCGCTTTATACCCCCCATCCCACAATAAATCGCTATATATAATCTTTACCTTTTTATTGTTCTCTTCCATAACTTCTAAAAAACCTTCGTCTCTTTTTTTGAAGACGAAAGAGGTAAATTCATTGTTGAGCTCCTTAAAAGTAACTAAATAGAAAGTACTATTTGCAGGTGAATTATTTATGAGATATTGAGCGGCTGTTTTCCCGACTTGATAATTATCAACGTAAACAGAATCGAATCTCTCATCATATGAATCGATCAATATTATTTTCTTAGGGGGAATTCTGTTATGAAAAATACTTGAAACGGAAAGAGAAGAGATAAACACACCATCGGTTTGATAAATTAGATCAGTATTTTGCTTAATCTTTTCCAGAGATATCTGATCTATGAGGGGAAAAACAATCAACCTATAATTATTTCGAGAAATTTTCTTTTCAAGTAGAGAATACATGATTCCATAAAATTCGTTTCCCATGTCTGGTGTTACAAAAGAAAGAGAATTTATATTTTTTGAAGATAATGTTCTAGCGTTAATGTTGGGAGAATATCCCAACTCTTCTATGATTTCTAGAACTTTCTCTTTTGTCTTTTCGCTTACCTTTTCGGAATTATTTAATACCCTTGAAACTGTTGCTATTCCAACGTTGGCGAGTCGTGCTACGTCTTTAATAGTGGGATTTGGATTTCTCTTTTTCTCTTTCACAATATTCACCTCGGAATCATAATTATATATATAGCGGAGCTTCAGCCCTACATTAAGGGGCAAGCCCCTTAAAAACCCCAAATTCAATGCATCATTTGCAAAGCAAATGAGATTAGGAAAGTTATTCAAAAACATTACGAAAAAAACCATTTTGCATAAAACTGCAAAAAAACATAGTTTGCAAATTGCAGCAAACGCTCCCCACCCTAAAGGATAAAAGAGTTTTTGCCCCTTCTCCAAGCTCCTTTACCTAAAGGATAAAGGAGTATTTGCCCCTTCGCCCCGCTTTCCACCAATAAGGAACCGTTTCCTTTTTTACTCAATCTTATTTTACCTTTTTGATTAAAAAAAAGCTAATCAAATTATTCCTGATTAGAGACGATTATAGGCGATTATCATCGAATAAGTGAGAAAAACTTCGTTTTTCTCTATTTTAAGAAATTTGAAAAAGGTTTGCATAACGTTTATTCGTATGATATAATAAAAAAGGAATTATAAAATTTCATTGATAATCTAAGTTATAAAGAGGAGGAAATTTATGGGTTTTCTAGGAGTCTTGCTTATAATTATTCATATCATTTTAGCTTTAGGAGTAATCTACTTTGCACTGCAAAGAATGCAAAAAAACAGTGAAATAGGTGGGGCATTTGGTGCAGGCGGTTCTGCTACCAATTTTGGAAGAGAAAAAGGGCTAGATAAAACCTCCAAAATTGCTCTAACTTTTGGCATACTTTTCATGATCAACTGTTTCTTGGTAACTTGGATAATAGCTTAAAGGAGGAACCAATATTTGAACCCTGAAGACCAACTTAGAATTATACAAGAAGATTCCGTAGATTTTATTACACCAGAAGATTTTTTGAACAAATTAAGAGAAAAAGGCCAATTAAAAGTTAAGTTGGGAGTGGATCCTTCTAGAGCAGATCTTCACTTAGGCCATGCTGTTGTTTTAAGAAAGTTAAAACAGTTTCAAGAGTTAGGTCATATAGTTTACTTAATAATCGGGGATTTCACGGCAAGAATAGGAGACCCTTCTGGAAGATCAAAAACGAGGCCTTTACTTTCTGAAGATGAAGTCCGAGAAAATTCTAAGACATACGTTGAACAAGCTTTTAGAATTCTTCACCCGGATAAAACTGTGGTAAAATTTAACAGCGAATGGCTTTCCAAATTGTCTTTTGCTGATATAATTAACCTATCATCAAGATACACAGTTGCCAGGATGCTTGAAAGAGATGATTTCAGTAAAAGGTTAAAAGAAAATCAGCCTATAAGTATATCTGAATTTTTGTATCCTTTAGCACAAGCGTATGATTCTATTGTTATTGAAGCTGATGTGGAACTTGGAGGTACAGACCAACTTTTCAATCTTTTAGTTGGAAGAAAGCTTCAAGAAGAGTTCGGTCAGTCCGCACAAGTGGTGCTTACAATGCCTTTGATTGAGGGAACAGATGGGTACCTAAAGATGAGTAAAAGTTACGACAATTATATAGCTTTTAACGATTCTCCACAAGATATTTTCGGTAAAGTTATGTCTATCCCTGATCATTTGATTATTAAGTATATGAAATATTTAACAGATACTCCAAAAGATAAAATAAAAGATATTGAAAATCAAATGAAGAGTGAAGAAGTGAACCCAAGAGATATTAAAATGGTTTTAGCAGAAGAAATAGTTAATTTGTTATATAATAAAGAAGAAGCAGAAAAAGCTAAACAAAACTTTGTCTCAATCTTCCAGAAAAGAGAAATGCCCGAAGATTTGCCAGAGATTCAAATTAAAAGTGGAGAAACGATTTTAGACATAGTTTCCAAGACCAACGTTTACGATAGCAACAGTGAAATAAAAAGGGCTATAATGCAAGGTGCCATTAGAATCAACGACGAAAAAATAAAGGATTTCAAAGATGTTGTTGATTGTGATGATGGAGCTATATTAAGAGTTGGGAAAAAGAGTTTTTTTAAAATAAAAAAGATGAAATAGATTTTGCAAAATTTCTTTAAATATAGTATAATAGAGTAACGGGTTTTTGAAAGAAGTAGTTTTTTACCAAATCAAAATCATAAAAGGGGGTAAGGAAGAATGAAGAAAACGCTTGCTTTATTTGCAGTAATGGTATTTGTGGTGTCTGCTTTTTCACTTGGCTTCACCGACGTAGGAGAGGATCATTGGGCGTATGATTACGTTATGAAGCTGGTAGAAAAAGGTGTAATTCCTGTAGATGAACCAACATTTAGAGGCTATGAACCTTTGACAAGGTCGGATGCAGCAGTTTGGATGTCGAGGTTGGTAACTTATTTAGAAAACTCTCCTGAAATCGCAAAGACGAGCGATTTAGCCTATTTGGAAGTCAAAGTAGACGATCTTTCAAAGAAAGTAAATAGCGTTGAAAGTCAGTTCAATTCATTGAATGAGCAGTTGCAAGCGAATGATCTTTTATCTGATCTGCAGGCAACGTATCAAGATGTTAAAAAGACAGCCTATAGAGCCAAAAACATTGGTGATGCTTTAGAGACTGATCTGTTGGCAGTTAGTCAGGACGTAGCTGGTTTAAAGGCAACGGTTAGTCAATTAGAGGTAACGGTAGAAGAAACAAAGAGTTTAGCTGAACAAAATCAAATGTTTGTCAAAGCATTGCCTTCGCTTTCTCAAAAAGTAGCATCAAACGAAGAAAGGATTGCTTCGCTTGAAGAATTCAAAACAACCATGGCAAAGCAACATTTGAATCTCAAATACGATACCTACGACAAGATCGACGAATTAAGTAGCAGGGTATCTACAAATGAAGAGCAAATCGCATCTTTGTCTCAAGATTTAGCAGAAGTAAGAACTATAGCTGAGCTAAATCAGATGTATGTTAAGGCTTTACCAGATCTTGCAAAAAAAGCTGCTTCTAACGAAGCAAAAATAACCGAGTTAAGTCAACAAGTTGAAGCTCAAAATGCAGAAATAGAAAAAGCGCAAGATAAAACAATGTTATGGTTAGTAGCTGGTTTAGGAGTTATTTTAGGTGCCGTTGGTATCTTCATGCCTCAATAAAATTTTATCAAATGTATGATTCGTATTGACAAGTACTATGGATGTTTGCTATAATAATAAGGATTTTTTAAAAAATTAAATCAAAAGTAGAAGGGGGTTTTTGTATGAAGAAAGTTTTATTGTCTTTGTTGGTAGTTTTTGCTTCATTGGCACTTTTTGCAGTAGAGCCAGCATTTGATGTTAGCGGTACGGCTGGTTTTGAATTCAAGATGGACGAAAAGGCGTTGGATATCGAATCGGTGTTAGACGCAGATCTCAGTATCGATGTTAGTTTTACTACAACACTTCCGGCAACTTTAACGGCAGGTTTTACATTTTCACCTGTGACTGTGACTACTGAATCAACGAAAGTTACCACAACAGCTGGAGCAACAGATACAGATGTTTTAACAAGTGTTGTTGTTGCACCAGGATTAAGTCTGAACTACGTTCAATATGAGGAAGAAGCATGGTTGTTAAGATTCCAACCAAGCGTTATAGCTTTAAGTAATTACACCATAAGCGGATTTACTAACGCTGTAGGCTCTTTAAAACTTGGTTTGACAGATTACGGAGTCAATGTTGTATTAGCGGATAGGCTAGCTGGAGAAGTAACCGAACATGCAACAGGAGACTTTGCAATCCCTGGGAATATGATTTTAGGTGCTAGTTACGATCTCGATGTAAGTGGGGTAAAGGGGCTTGTTGCTGGTGCTTTCAAATTTGAAGATGCTACCAACAACAGAGTTACCGTTGAAGGAGAAGTTACAGAAGTGCCAGTTCCAGGTGATTTAAGTGCTGATTTAGTTTTTGGTTACTTGAATTTTGGAGATGACACAACTGCAGACTCCACAAGCGCTTACAGAGTAGCTTTAGCTTATGAATATCCATATGAAATGGAAGACATAACAGTTACACCCCACGTTGGTTTAACATGGCAGAATAACCTAAAAACAGTTTATGCAGAAGAAGTTGCAAATGATATATATGTCACTGTTAGTTGGGCTGACACACAAGAAGTCACAGCAGGGGTAGATTTGAGCTATCTTTTGGCCCCATTGACTGTCGATTTAACTGATACATTAACAATAGATTTATTAGAAGCAACACCTGTGTATTCCTTGGCTCTTACTCCAACCGTTGAGTACGCTATTTCAGAACTAAGTGTTGCAGGAGTAGAAGTACCTGTTGAAGTTGCTGACTTAACTGACTTCGCAAGTACATTATCTATTACACCTCATGGATATATAACCTATGGTGTGGCTGAAGTTCCTGTAACTTTAAGTGCTGATGTTTACTATTTCTTCGAAGATGGAGAACAGGTAGAAAATCCAATAGCATATATAGCCAACGTTTCTTATGCTTTCAACGACTACATGTCTGCAGGTGCCCACCTTGGCAACGAAACTCTGGACGTTTATGGTAATGTAATCGGAGCAGATACCTTAGCAGACTTACATTGGTATCTATATCTCAAAGCTGAGTTTGAATTCTAAGATAATTGATAAATCAAAAAGCTGGCTTTTTTAAAGCCAGCTTTTTTAGTTTTTGAAGTTTTAGAAAAAAATCTTATTTTTCATAAATTAATTCTATACCCACTTGTTCCAATTTTTCGTGTATGTTTTCATATCCTCTAAAGATATGATCCACATTCGAGATAATTGTTTCTCCTTCTGCAACGAGTCCAGCTATAAGTAAAGCTGCTGCGGCTCTAAGATCTGTAGCCTCTACAGGCGCTCCCGATAGTTTGTTTACTCCTTCTATAATTGCCGTGTTGTCTTCTACCCTAATCTTAGCTCCCATTCTGTTCAATTCGTCAATATGGTAAAATCTACTTTTAAACACAGTTTCTGTTATTGTAGATCTGCCTGGGACCAAAGATAAAAATGTTGTGATCTGAGGTTGCAAATCAGTTGGAAATCCCGGGAAAGGAGCTGTCTCCATGCTGATACTATTTAATGGATTGAGAAGAGTTTCTGCTACTTTTACTTCTCTTTTTTTCTCGTCGTAATCTACTGGGCTTCCAATATTATCAAATACTGAGAATAAACTATTTAGATGTTCAGCAGATACATTTTTTATGGTTAGTTTTTCGCCCACGAGTTTACCTAGTATGATGTATGTACCAGCTTCAATTCTGTCAGGAATTATGGTGTATTTTACCCCCGATAATTTTTTTACGCCTTCAATTTTCAATATTGAGGTTCCACCACCTGTAATTTTAGCTCCCATTTTATTTAGAAAGTTTACTAAATCAGTTACTTCTGGCTCTATAGCGCAATTGGTGATAGTCGTTTTTACGCCTTCTAGTAAGCAAGCGGTGGTCAAGACATGCTCTGTGGCTCCAACACTTGGAAAAGGTAAGGATATATTTATAAAACTGTTAGGATTGTTCAATTTACTGGTTACGAAACCGTGTTCAATCGTACTTTCTATTCCCAACTTTTTTAAACCCTCTAAATGAAAATCCACAGGTCTTGCACCGATAGAACATCCACCTGGAAGTGCAACTTTCGCATAACCATTCCTGAGGGTTAATGGACCATAAACGTTGAAAGAAGCCCTCATTTTCCTTACGGGTTCATATGGAATCTCAGAATTGATATTACCTGAACTCTTAATTATCAATTGATCATCGAAACGTTCTATTACTTTTCCTGCACTTTCTAGTATTTCAATCATGGTTCTCACGTCTGCTAGATCTGGGACATTCCTTAAATCAATATCATCATCAGTGAGTAAAGATGCTCCCATAATTGGTAGCACGGCGTTTTTTGCTCCAGAAACGGTTAAAGTGCCTTTTGCCTTTTGAGGTCCTTTTACGATCATTTTTCCAGATGTATCTAAACCAATGCTTTTCAATTTTAGCCCCCCTAAGAAATAATGAAAGAACTTTTACCAATTTTTATTTCCGGTAGGTAGTAATTCACCAGAAAAAACCTTCCTTGCACTTTCTTCAACTGATTTGGAAAAATACGTTACTGATTTTAAATCTGTAGTGTTTATTTTTCTATATAATAAGTTTTCTCCTTCATCACGCCATCCCGTTAATACGATGCTATTGTTAAAAATTTCCTGAATTGTTTCTTCGAGAGTATCTTTACCGTAATTCCACGGAAGTGAAAATAGATTGTTTTTCTGCAAATAAAGATTATTACCATCAAAAAAGAGATCTACATTCTTTATTTGACCTGAATAAGTATAAAACGATCCACTCTTTTGAAGTAATGATTGTGTGGCATTTCTATCGTCTTTGGAGGTTACAATGATTACAGGGGTAACTCCACTTGTTTCTAACCCTCTTATCATTCTATAAAGAATTTCAGATATCAAATAAGGTGAATTTCCAATATACTTCAAAGGATCATCTGTATTTTTTTCCAAAATCATTAAATTACCGAACACAACAAAATCAATTCCCAAGTTTTTAAGGTAATAACCTAATTCTCTTGAAAAATCCTGAATTAAAGAAAAGTTTCTAACTGATCCTAAAGCCAAATAACAAAGCTCGGGATCAATCTCATTTAAATCTAAAAAATACCCCACGATGTAATTTGGGTCTAATTCAGTATTTTCAATATCGGTTAAAGTATGAAAAAATTTTCCAACTATTTGATTATCCTCTTTTATTATATCGTATATACTTCCAAAAGTAAAGCTAAATATTAACATTATCGAGATCATCAGCCAGTATCTTTTCAATGGCATATGCCACACCATCCTCATCGTTACTTGGTAACAAGTAATTTGCTACTTTTTTTACATCTTCTTTAGCGTTTCCCATCGCGAAACTGTTTTTTGTTAATTCAAGCATGTCTATATCGTTTTCGGAATCACCAAAAACGTAAAGAGTATTTGGATCTAAGTTGTAGATTTTTGAAATTATCTTCAAGCTATTTCCTTTGGAGACACCGTAAGGAATAAAGTCCAAATAGGTATCCCAAGATTTCATAAGGTTAAACTCTCCTTGGAACTCTTTTTCCGCCAATTTTTTAACTAGGTCTATTTTATTAGGCTCTCCAATTGCTAATATTTTTAGTGTTGGGTGGGACGAATTTTCTATTTCAGTTATTAAATCATTTACCAGCACGTAATCAACAAATGAATGTTTAGAGTAATCTCTAATTTCTTTATCGTCTATTTCCGAAATAAGTTTATCGTTTATATAGATATGTCTGTGGATATTAAGGTCTCTAAGAAATTTTATACACTTGACAGTGCTTTCTTTTGAAACACCCTTTTCAAAAACTACTTTTTCATTGTGATCCACTATATATCCTCCGTTGTAAGAGGAAATAATCACATTCCCTTTCAAAAAAGGGAGAAAGTTTTCAACGACGTACATGGTCGATGCATACATTCTTCCACTTGCTATTATTATAAGGTGGTCTTCTTCTTTTAATTTTTTTAAAGCTTGATATGTTTTTGGTGAAATTCTTACCTCAGAATTTAAAAGAGTTCCATCTAAATCAAAAACAAAGGCTTTTTTCATTTTCTTCTCCTTTCCAAACTGTAACCTTTTTAGAAGCAAAAACTTATTTTTAAAAATTAGTTAGTTTCTAAAATATTTATTCTATCTACGTTTGCGCCCCTTCGCCCCGCTCCCCACCCATCTAAGGAAGGGTTTTGGTCACCCTTTCAACCCGCAGCTCACCCATAAGGATATGAGAGACTTTCACCCTTTCTTTTATATTTTATCATAAAAATCATTAATTATAAATTAATAGAGACCTCTTATAAGGTTTTTCTTTTGCTTAAAACCATCATAACAAATGTGTGGTATGATTTTGATTAATCTAATTGAAGGGGGAGTATCAAATGGATTTTGCTAAATTTGGCAGTAAATACATTGTTAGAGTGGATAAGGGAGAAGAACTCGTTTCAACGTTGAAAGAGTTTTGTTCAAAAAATTCAATAAAATTAGGCACCGTATACGGTTTGGGTTCAACAAACGCTATAACGATTGGTTTGTTCAATACCCATGAAAAGAAATACTTTTCAAAAGAGTTTAAAGGAGATTTTGAAATTTTGAATCTCACAGGTAACATATCTACTATGAATGGAGAGACTTATTTGCATTTACATGTGAGTATCTCGGATTCAGATCTTCATTCTTATGGTGGCCATTTGAATTCTGCAATAGTTAGTGGAACCGCGGAAATAGTAGTTGAAAGTATAGAGGGTGCAGTAGAGAGAAAATTTGATTCAGAAGTAGGTCTCAATCTGTATAATTTTAGGTGATAGTGAAGTCTATTTTGAGAAGGGAGCAAATAATTTGAATTTTATTGATACCCATTGCCATTTGTTACTCAAACAGTTTGATGATGATAGGCAAGAGATGTTGAAAAAAGCTAATGAAGAGTTGGATCTGTTGATAGAAATTGGTATAAATGTAGAGTCTTCAAAAAGTGTCGTTGATTTTGTAAAAGATGAGGAAAAAATATTTGGAGCTGTCGGAATACATCCCACTGAAAGCCAGGATTTAAAGGAAACAGATTTAGATAAAATAAAAGAACTGGCAGGAAAGCCTAAGATTGTAGCTATTGGAGAAATTGGATTGGATTTTTATTGGGAAACGAATAAACAAGATCAGTATAAAAGTTTGGATGCACAATTAGATATTGCTGAAGAAATGGGCTTACCGGTAGTTTTCCATATTAGAGACGCATATGAAGAGGCATACAATTTCTTGCAGAAAAAAGGGTTGCCAGCAAGAAAAGGTGTCGTTCATTGTTTTTCAAGTGATTGGGAAATGGCTGAGAAATTCTTGGATTTGGGATTATATTTAGGTTTTGATGGGCCGATTACTTATCCAAAAAATAATAAATTGAGGGAAGTGGTTGAAAAAACACCTGTTGAAAGAATTTTACCTGAAACAGACTCACCATTTTTACCTCCCGTACCATACAGAGGAAAAAGAAACAACCCAACTTATGTAAAATATGTTTATGAAAAAATATCAGAAATAAAAGGGATAGATGTTGAAACTTTGAAAGAGATCACAAAAAGCAATGCTGAAAAGTTTTTCTTTAATAAGGGCTGAAATGTCCCAATAATTTTAGTTTTTTCCCATTGATGGCATCTATTGTAGATATTCTTTTTTTACCAGGGAATTGTATCTCTTTTATCTTTACAGCCCCATCTCTACATTTTACAAGTATTCCGTCTTTTTCAATACGTATTATTGTTCCTGGTTCTTCTTTATTTTCTATTGTAAACAAATCATCAGAAAATTCCGAACCAAATATCTTTACCTCTTCTTTTTCGTAGACGCTTCTTACCCCGGGGTATGGATCGTAAGCTCTAATCTTGTTATGAACCTTTATAGCATCATTATTAAAATCTACAATTAGATCTTCTTTTGTAATTTTTTCTGCATATGAGGCTTCTTCTTCGTTTTGTGGTTTCAAAGTTAAATGATCGAATGAGTTCAAAAACTCTAAAACAGTTTCTTTTGCAAGTGATAATAATTTTTCATAAACTATGCCGTAATTGTCGTTTATTTCAATGGGGACACTTTTTTGAATGGCTATATCTCCCGCATCAAGAGCTTCTACCATCTTGAAAATACTGATTCCCGTTTCTTTTTCTCCATTTTCTATAACGCGTTGAATTGGGGCTGCTCCTCTATATTTTGGCAATAAAGAAGCATGTACATTCCAACATCCTTTAGGTGGAAGTTTTAAAACATTTGTTTTTAATATTTTTCCAAAAGCTGCGGTGATAATAATGTCAGGGTTCAGCTCTTTCAAAAAGTCAAACCCCTCTCCCTTATTAACGCTTTTTGGTTGAAATACCGGGACATTGTATTTTAGGGCAACTTCCTTAACCGCTGGTGGTTGAAACTTTTTCCCCCGCCCTTTAGGTTTGTCAGGTTGGGAAAATACTCCAACAACATTGAAATTGTTTTTTATTAGTTCTTCCAAAACTTGGGCACCAAAATCAGGTGTCCCCATGAAAACAATTTTAAAATCCTTACTATTTGTCATGTTTTTACCGTTTCACCTAACTCCCATGCACGTTTTTTGCCCTTTTCTATTAGTTGGTTCAATTCCTTTTTTAACCTGGCTTTCTTTACAATGGGTAATTTGTCAGTGAATAGAATTCCCTCAAGGTGATCTGTTTCATGTTGAAATATTCTTGCCTGATACCCGTGAAGTTCTTCCTCTATAACGTTGCCACTTAAATCCTGATAACGTACTTTCACGCCCTCAGGTCTAACAACATCTTCAAATATATCAGGAATGCTTAGGCATCCTTCTTCAAAGCTAACCTCTTCTCCTAAGAACTCTATTATTTCGGGATTAATAACAACTTTTTTGCCCTTTTCATTTTCTTCCCGAGAATCCATGATGAAAAACCTCAAAGATATTCCCACTTGAGGTGCAGCTAAACCAACTCCATCGTATAGATACATTGTAGAAAACATCTCATCAATGACATCTTTTAAATTGTCATCGAAATTTTCCACTTTTTTTGCCCTTTTTCTTAAAACAGGGTCTCCAATAATTCTAATTTCCATCTTTTTAAACCTCCAACCATGATTTTAATTCATCTATAAAATCATATTTTGTCATGAAAACACTTAAAGGCGTTACAGCAACATAACCTTGATTTATTACGTTGTAATCTGAATTGTCATCGTTATCATCTTCTATGATATTTCCCAACATCCAATAATAAGAATTCCCAAAAGGATCTTTTCTTTCTTCAAAGTAATCTTGGTATCTTCTTCTACTCTGCTTGGTAATTTTTATCCCCTTCATTTCATCGTAAGGGATTTTTGGGATATTGACATTTAATGTAGTAAATTCTGGCCAATTGTTCAAATCTAATTTTTCCAATATGTTCAAAACAACCTTTGCTCCATCTTCAAAGTTAGGATTGGAAAAGTCAACACATGAAACAGCGATAGAAGGATAACCACCAACAGCGCCTTCCAACGCCGCAGAAACGGTACCAGAATAAAGGACATCTGTTCCAAGATTGGCTCCCCTATTTATACCGGAGATTACCACGTCGAAATGTATGTCTTTATATATCGCGTCTAATCCAATTTTAACACAATCGGCAGGTGTTCCATTCACTGCGTGACCAAAGAAAGTATCTCCAAACTTAACTTTTTTAGCCCAAAGAGGGTTTCTCACTGTAATTCCATGCCCTGTTGCACTTCTTTCGATGTCGGGAGCGACAACGTAAACATCATGCTTTTGCTGGAGATAAGTTTTTAGTGTGATAATACCTGGAGACATTATTCCATCATCATTTGAAAGTAAAATATTCACAAGTCTTTCTACTCCTTTTTTAAATATATCTATTAATTTGCTTTTTATAATTTTAACATATTTAGATTATAATTCATTAAATACTTAATTAATTTTGCTGAACTGTGCAAAATGCCTTTTTGTAATGCCTTAGAAATAATTACCAATAGCTCACTTGCTTCGCAAATGATGTTTGCAAATGATGTACACAAATCTGGTATAATAAATATAAAAGGCAATATTTTACATAAGGAGACCAATTTTGAAAGTTTTAGGTGTAGTTGTTGAATACAATCCCTTTCATAATGGACACCTTCATCATTTGAGAGAAGCTAAAACTTTAATTAATCCTGATTACACTATCGCTGTGATGAGTGGGAATTTTGTCCAAAGAGGTGAACCTGCAATCTTGGATAAGTTTTCGCGTGCAGAAGTTGCGGTAAATATGGGAGTAGACATCGTCTTCGAATTGCCTTTTGTCTATTGTATACAAGATGCGAGTGGCTTCGCTACGGGGTCCATTGGTGTATTAGAGAGAACGAACGTTGTTACAGATATAGTTTTTGGAAGTGAATCGAGTAATTTAGAAGTTTTGGATAAAATATCGAGTATTTTATATGAACAACCCAAAACTTTTAAAAAGTTACTCAACAAGAATTTAAAAAAAGGTTTATCTTTTCCGAACGCTCGAAAGTTTGCCTTAGTCGAGTATTTAGAATCTTCAAATTACGAACACAACGTGATAGACATATTAGAACAATCAAACGATATCTTAGGTTTAGAGTATTTAAATGCCCTAAAATTATATGGTTCAAAGATCGTACCACATACTATTCAAAGAATAAAGGCGGAATATAATCAAAAAGAATTCACGGGTGAAATTTCCAGTGCCACTGCAATACGAAATCTTATAGAAAAAAACGATATGAACAAAGTTAGACAGGGGGTTCCATCCCTTTCATATGAAGTTCTTCTTAGGGAGATTGAGAAAGGTAAGGCTCCAATCATGTTTGAAGATATGAGAGATATGATTTTAGGTAAGCTGCGAATGATGAAAAAAGAAGAATTAATACAAATAGACGGTGTAAAAGAAGGATTAGAAACTAGATATTCAAAATTTTCGAAAATAAGTTCCAACCTCACAGAATTAGTAAACCACGTCAAGACGAAAAGGTTTACGTTGACGCGAGTAAAAAGAACGCTTTTAAAGATTTTTTTTGATTTAAAAGAAAGAGACGTGAAATTATACAACAATCACGGACCACAGTACTTAAGGGTTTTAGCCTTCACAGAGAAGGGGCAAGAGTTACTTGGTAAAATGAAAGATCTTTCTGCTTATCCAATTATTACTACCCCATCGACATACAGAAAAATATATAATAGATTAAACGACAATTTATTATCAAGCAAAAAAAGGTATCAAAGTATTCCTGAAATCTATTTAAATCAGATTGAATACGATTTTTTGGCAAGTAATATTTACACCCTATTATTCAAAAACAGGGATTTATCTTCATATGAACCTGATAAAAAGCAAAGGGTTATAATTTTATAATCAAAACATTTCGTTTTCGGAGGTTCTTCAATGGAAAAGATTCTTGTTATCGATTATGGTTCTCAGTACACTCAGCTTCTCGCAAAAAGGATTAGAGATCTGGGGGTATTTTCAGAAGTAATTCAATATGACGATAATATATCCCTTAGCAATGTGAAAGGCATAATCTTATCCGGTGGACCTGACAGCGTTTATGATATCGATGCACCCGATATATCAGATGAAATTTTGAACGCTGAACTACCTATTTTAGGTATTTGTTATGGAATGCAACTTATAGCGAAGAAACTTGGCGGGAAGGTTGAACAAAGAGGTATAGCTGAGTATGGAAAAACGAAGATTAACATAACCGATCAATCCCTCTTGTTTAAAAAGATTCCCAGTACGTTTAACGTTTGGATGAGCCACAAGGATATGGTAACTAAAGTTCCTGAGAAATTTAAAATTACTTCTCTCACCTCAAACAATATCATCTCTTCTTTTGAAAACGAATCAGAAAATATATACTGCATCCAATTTCACCCCGAAGTTAGACATACTGAATTTGGAATTGATATATTGAAAAATTTCATTCAGGGTATATGTGGTTTGAAAGGTTCTTGGACCTTGATGGATTTTGTTGAAAATAAGATAAAAGAAATAAAAGATACAATAGGTGATAAAAAGGCAATTATAGCTTTATCAGGTGGAGTAGATTCATCGGTTGCCGCTGTACTAACCCACAGGGCTATTGGCAACAACCTGAAAGCTATCTTTGTAAACCATGGTTTTTTGAGAATGAACGAAGTTGAAGAAGTTGAAAGCACGTTCAGAGATTATATGGGTTTGAATTTGACAACAGTAGACGCCCAGGAGCGATTTTTAAGCAAATTAAAAGGGGTCACCGATCCCGAACAAAAACGTAAGATCATAGGGGAAGAGTTTATAAGGGTTTTTGAGCAAGAAGCAAAAAAAGAAGAAGGTTGCGAGTATTTAATACAGGGAACAATATATTCAGATGTCATAGAAAGTGCAAAATCCGGGAAAAAGACATTCAAGATAAAGAGCCATCACAACGTGGGAGGGCTTCCAGAGGATATAGATTTAAAAATAGTGGAACCACTTAAAGAACTTTTCAAAGACGAAGTTAGAAGCGTCGGAGAAATCTTAGGTCTCCCAAGAGAGATACTGTACAGGCATCCATTTCCAGGACCGGGATTGGCGATTCGAATCATGGGAGAAATAAACGATGAAAAACTCACCATTTTAAAAAAGGTAGACAATATTTTTATAAACACCCTTAAAGAAACAGGCTGGTACGATAAAGTATGGCAGGCTTTCGCTGTTTTAATACCGGTAAAAACAGTTGGTATAACTGGGGATAAAAGAAGTTATGGCTATGTGGCAGCTTTAAGATCCGTTGATAGTGTGGAAGGAATGACTGCAGATTGGTCTAAGGTTCCCTTTGAAATTTTGGACTTAGTTTCCAGCAGAATAACCAACGAAGTTGAAGAAATTACAAGAGTGGTTTACGATATTTCATCAAAACCCCCTGCTACAATAGAATGGGAATAATTGGAGGTGTTTGAGTTTTGGATATTTATTTAGTAAGACATGGAGCTACACTTTGGAACAAAATGGGAATTTGGCAAGGCCAAAGAGACGTAGAGCTTGATGAAGAAGGAATTAGTCAGGCGAAGGCAACCGCAGAAAGATTTAAAGATATGAAAATAGATGCAATGTATACATCCGCTCTAAAAAGAGCTATTAAAACGGGAGAAATCATCAATCAATACCACAATTTGCAAATAGTAAAAGATCCTGATTTGAACGAATGTAATATAGGAAGTTGGGATGGGAAAAAGTTAGAAGAGATACTTCTTAATTACAAAGAAGAATTAGAATATTGGCATAAAGATATCTGGGCATTGGTGGAAGGTGTTGAGGCTTTAGGTGATGTTCAAAGAAGAGCGGTAAGGGCAATAAAAAGGATAGTTAAGGAGCATAACTTAGAGGATAGAATAGTGGTAGTTGCACATGGTTTAACCATTAGGACCATTATTTCATGGATTCTCAATATTCCACTTAATCAACACACTTCTTTTAGAGTTGACAATACGTCTGTCTCACACGTTATATATGAAGGAGATTATAGATACGTTTTAGCTTCTTTAAACGAAACGTGGCATCTCGAATATTATGGGCTAGAAACCTATCTCACTCCAGAAGAAAAGGAGATCGATTAAGATAACAGAAGAAAGTCTTTTTGAACGAGAATTGAATGTCTATTTTCTACCGAATGAGAATATAAAAAATCATCAGATCTATGTCCTTATCGATCTTTTAAGGGCTACTTCTAGCATATCAGCATTACTACATTGTGGTGCTGAAGAAATTTTTGTAACAGACGACATCAACATGGCAAAAGAATTGAAAAATATGGGATATTTACTCGCTGGAGAACGAGGGGCTATAAAGTTAGAAGGTTTTGATTTTGGCAATTCTCCGTTGGAATTTTTAAATAATTCTGATAAAATAAGGAAAAAATCGATTGTACTAACCACTTCCAACGGATCTAAAGCTATGAAAAAAATAAACGAACTTGGGGATACGATTGCCCTTTCGTTGCTAAATTTCTCTTCTGTCGTAGATTTCATAATACAGAGGGATTTTCAAAATATTGGCATAGTGTGCTCTGGTACCAATGGGGTCGTTTCTTTAGAAGATTCATATTTAGCTGGATTATTTGTTCAAAGAATCATCGAAAAGCAAACTTACCACTTGAACGATGGCGCAAAAGTATCTTTAAATTTAACAAATAGCAAGAGAAGTTTAATTATGAATTCCGATCATGCCAAAAGGCTTAAAAACCTTGGGCTCAAAGATGATCTGGAATTTTGTTTCAACATGGATTTGTTTCAAGTAGTACCTTTTTCAAAACAAAACAGTTATACGTTCAAAAATTTAATTACAATTTAGCTCATACATCAAAATAGGAGTGATTTAGATGGAAAACACTACTGCTCGTCAGACAACCCTAAGAAGAGTCGCAAGATCGCCTGTATATATAGCATTGGGTGTTGTTATTTTTTCTTTTTTGGTTCATGGTATTGGCAATCCAATGCTGGGAACAATAATCTTACCGTTGCATTTTGTTGCTTTAATGGCTGGTATCATGGAAGGGGCAACGATTGGATTACTTGTAGGGGCTTTGATGCCTGTTTTAAATTTCTTGCTTTTTGGTATGCCACCATTCCCTGTTTTTATATTTATGACTATAGAAGTTGCAACCTACGGTTTTATATCAGGACTTTTAAATAAGAAAAACATATATTTTAATCTTATAGTATCAATGTTGATAGGTAGAGGTGTATATATGATAGCTTATTACACCATAGGACTAATACTTAACATAAACCTTAGTCCTTTAACTTCAATTTTGATGAGTTATGTGTTCGGGATTCCAGGTATAATTCTTCAACTGTTATTTATACCGATGATTGTGAAAAGAATGCCGTTTTCTGTTAGAGCAGATAGAGGAGCGAAAAGGTAAAGACTCCTATGATTTTCTGGGTTTGGGTCAAAATAATAAAACCTTTTCCTTATGGGTGGGGAGCGGGGCGAAGGGGTGCTTAAAAGGGTCTTAGAATTCTTCAAGGGACTATAAAAAAAATAAAGGCGGAGGAGTTTAATGTCGTTAACAGTAAAAAGTTGTTATGCCATACGTGGTTTGTATGAAATGTATAAACTTCAAAACAGAAACGAAGATGAGAAAAACAACAAAATCTCAATAGCGAAGATTGCTGAAAGTTCTGGTATTTCTCAAGAATTTTTGGCAAAGATATTTGCCGAGTTAAAAAAAGCCAATATAGTTTCTTCGGAAAAAGGTAAATTTGGAGGGTTTTATTTTACAAAAGCACCTGAAGAAATCGTCCTTTCGGAAATTGTAGAGGTCTTAGAAGTGCCGTTGAACTCGTATGATTGTATTTCCGAGGGTGAATGTGAAAATCAAAAAAATTGTCCTGTCGAATTTGTCTGGAAAAGGGTACAAAATGCAATATTCAATGAACTATCTAAAATTACGTTAAAAGACGTGATAGAATACGGTGAGAAGAAGGAAGCTTTAGCATCTAAAAGTCAATAATATTATTATTTAAACTTCATATTGATAATTTTGTTGTAAGCTCCTAAGTATTCTGAGATTTTCTGAGTAGCGTCCACGGCATTTTGTAGAATTTGTTCTTTCTCTAAATTATTCAAAATTCCGTCTATTAAGACTGTATCAAACACGTCACCCATACCGATTTCATATGAAGCCTTTTGGCCAGATAATGCTACTATTTTTTCACCCCATTTGGCCCCTTTTTCTCCCATCTTCACAACATCACAGGTAAACAGAAAATTTTCACACTCTTTTTCGTTACCAATAAAAAACACATTTTCACACCTTTTATCTATTAACTTTGGCCTGGGACCTATATCAAAAAAGATTTTTTTGTAATTCAGAAAAATATCGCTGTTTATTATTCGTTCATTAGTTTCGGTAGTGATGAAGAGATACTCTGATTTATTCTTTGGTATAAACAAATCTAAATCATTTATTCTTCTATCTATTGCAATTGGTTTTTCATTTAATGTAATAAAAGTAGCAGTGTTTTTATCAACCATCTTTATCCATTCAACATTAACAGAATGAAAGGATAGTTTTTCCAACAAGTACTCTCCAACGAAATCTTTTCCCACATTACCGAACATCCTCACATTATGGCCTAATTGAGAAAGACCGATAGCCACATTTAGTGCCGATCCTCCCGGAAGTTGTAAAATTTCAGAATTGTGAAAACCATCATTTTTAAGTATATAAATGTCTAAAAAAATCCCACCGATTACGTCGATAGTAGCCATTTTTCACACCTTATTTGAATAAAATTTGAGGGACTTTTTTTATCGGATGTTTTATAATATAAGCATCCATTTCAAAGATTTCCCCCATGATGGATTCAGTTAACACCTCCGCCGGTGTACCTGAATATTTAACAGTTCCATCCTTCATAATGATTATTTTATCGGAGAATAATGCAGCATTGTTCACATCATGAAATACTGCTAGGACCGTTTTCTTTTCTTTGGTGACCATTTCCTTAACTAATTTCAAAAGACTTTGGGTATAACCTGGGTCTAAATGCGAAGAGAATTCATCCAAAAGCAATATGGGAGTTCTTTGGGCAATTGCTCGAGCTATCATAACTTTTTGCTTTTCTCCTCCAGACATAGATGAAAATGGCTTGTTCTTATAATTTATTAGTCCAACAGTTTGAAGGGCTTCATCGATAATCCTCTTGTCCTGTTCGGATTCAAAAAAGCTTATTCTCTTTGAGAAAGGTATTCTTGACGTTGAAACGATACTTTCCAAATCGTAATCGAAAGCGGTGTTGAATTCTTGGGGTACAACTGCTACCTTCTTAGATAGTTCTTTGTTAGAATAATTCTTTAATTCACTATCGTTTAGTATTATTTCTCCTTTGTAATTTCTGATGATCCCTGAAAGAATCTTGATCAGAGTACTTTTACCCGCTCCATTGGGACCAATTATAGAAATAATATCTCCTTTTATTATTTTTAAATCATCGATTTTCAAAAAAAAGCCATTTCCATAAGTGAAACGGACGTTGTTAAATGTTATCATATTTTCTCTTTTCTCCTCATTACAAAAATGAAAATTGGAGCACCTACTATTGAGGTCACTACACCGATAGGAAGTTCTGTTGGAGCAAATAGTGTTCTGGAAACAAAATCGGCAGACATTAAAAACATTCCTCCAATGAAGAGTGAATACAAATTTGAAACAAACGAGTACGGCCCTTTAATCATTCGAACTATATGAGGGATAATAAGTCCTACAAAACCAATTATTCCTACCTGCGACACAGTAAAAGATACTGCAAAAACGTTTATTACAATCAAAAAAAGCTTCAATCTATCGGGGTTTATCCCTGAGAATACAGCCATGTCATCCCCCATAGAAAGGACGTTCAGTTGTTTAGAAAATAATAAAACTAAAATAAATTGAAAGATAAGTGTAAAAATAAATTTAAAATTGTCGCTCCAAATTAAATCTGCTGTACTTCCCATCAACCATGTATTGACGTGAATTAAGTTTCCCCAATACATCACGGTAAAAAGTGTTGTAAAAGAATTAAACAAAAAACTAATTATCACCCCGCTTAGTATTAGAGATAAAACAGGGAGTTTTTTACCCTGTCGAGCCAATATTAAAACAATAAATGTCGCTAAGATACCAAAAAGAAAAGAAAAAGTTTCCAGTCCGAGAAAAAGAGAAAGACCATAAATACTGCTCAACGCGGTGTATAACACAGCACCAAAGCTTGCCCCTGACGAGATTCCTAAAATGTATGGATCTGCGAGGGGATTTTGTACTACCAATTGTAAAACATTCCCGGAAACTGCTAATATGCTTCCAACAAGAAAACTTCCAACCACTCTTGGAAGCCTTATGTTTAAAATCAAATTGTTGTAAATATCGTTGTTGTTTTTAGCTATTAAAGAGGTGAAAATGTCTTTAACGGGAACCTTGACACTCCCAAAGGATGTGAAAAGTAAAATTAATAAAAAGCTCGAGATTATGAGAAATAAAACAAGGGGGAACTCCCCTCGTTTTTTGATCTGTTTCATCTATTTTCACCAAAATACTCGTATAATTGTTCAAGTATATCGATCAATGATGGAGAAGCTTGATGCATTTTGTTACCATCGACCATTACTATTTTTCCTTCTTTAACAGCTTTTACGTTTTTAAACTGTTCGGCATTTAAGATAGTATTTTTAGAGGTTTCGTCGCCTTCATAATACGAGGAAACAATTATTATATCAGGATTTTGAGCAACGACGAATTCAGGTCCAACCAGTAAAAAACCATTGTTCCCAGTATATGGAGCGGCTAAATTTAATCCTCCAGCGTAGGCAATTAACTCATTTATATATGAACCGGTTCCTGCTGTCCAAATTTCAGATACATTATTTTGAACCATTAAATATAAAACTTTTGGTTTATCTTTCCAAGTGAAAGAGTTTTTGGCAATATTTAAAACACTTTGCCTCAGTTCATTTGAAAGAGCCTGGGCTTTTTCTCTTTCCCCCAAAATACTGCCAATTAATACAATTTCCCTGTAAATATCGTTGAAACTCACTGGATTAATCACCAACGATTTAATATTGTACCTTTCCAACCTACTAATCTCAGGCTCTTGAAATCCTCCGGTTAAAAATACAACATCAGGACTTAAAGAAACTATTTTCTCCAGGTTTAAAGGTACTAAATTACCAATTTTCTCGGCATCAATGTTAATATCCCAATCTGTAACGCCCACAACTTTGTCCTCTAAACCTAGATATTTGATGTAATCAGATACAGCTGGTGCGGCGGAAATAACCCTGTTGACCTCCTCTTCAAAAGGAACTAATCTTCCAAGGTCGTCCACCAATAAATACTCAGCGCTCAAAACAACCGACAACAAAACTGTAAAAAAAGTAAATAACACCTTCCTCATACCAAATGGCCTCCTTGTATAAATTAGCGCCATTTAAACATTTTTTCTATCTCTTTGGCGCGAAGAGATAGAAAAAACAGCATTATTCAGGTCTCCCGACTTTCGGATCACTCTACTCCTTACGCCTTCCCGGATCTCTCCAGTGGCTTTTTGTAAGTTTCGTCCCCGATTACGGTGGCGCGACCGTAACGGATTTTCACCGTTTTCCCTTAAAATAATGCAGTAAATATTAACTTCATTACTTGCCGTGAGGCTGTTTCCTTATTTGCCGTGAGGCTGTTTCTTTCTAATTATATCATTTAGATATTCTTTTTTCAATTTTTTCTTTGACATTATTAAAATTTATGATAGAATAAATATATATAGCCTGTCCACAAAGGAGGAGCCAAGACATGGAAGTGTTGAAAGTCAGTCATTCATCTGCACCGAACAAAGTTGCTGGAGCTATAGCAGGAGTTCTGTCAAAAACAGACGAGGTTGAGCTACAAGCTATTGGAGCTGGAGCGGTTAATCAAGCAGTGAAGGCTATTGCCATTGCAAAGAGATTTATCGAGGCTAAAGGCAAGGAGATATACGTTATCCCTGGTTTTGTGGAGGTTGAAGTAGGTTCAGAAAAAAGAACTGGTATTAAGTTTAAAGTCGTTGCAAGGGTTTCTGAAAGTATTTCCCCAGAAGAATATTCTCAACAGTAAAAATGAATGAAAATGAGAAAGCAATATTGGAAATCATTGAAGCGTGTTCACAAAACACGCACCTTTTTGATATAATAAAAGACATTACAAAATTGAATAATGATGAAAGGTACAAATTGAGAAGAAAGGCGTCTCAAGTGCTTAATAAGAACAATGGAATAGACAAAGAGGCTATAAAATTTTACTATGTAGTCACTGAACAAGGTGTTGCAGAAGAAATTTTAAGGAGGATCCAATCTAGTGAAACCAAAACCTAAAACAGTAGGTGGACAAGCGGTTATCGAAGGCGTAATGATGAAAGGAATAAATACCGTAGTCGCGGTAAAAAGAAAAGACGGAAGTATTGCAGTTAAAAGATTAAAGGATAACTCATGGGGAATTTGGGAAAAAATACCCATTATAAGAGGTTTTTTTGTATTGCTACATTCAATGATAATTGGTATGAACGCATTATCTTATTCGGCTAAAGTATCTGGAGAAGAAGATGAAGAATTAACTACAAAAGATATGGTTATCGCCATATTGCTTGCGGTTGCAGTTGCAACATTAGGGTTTGGTGTTTTACCTGTATTTTTAACCAGACCTTTCAATATTAAATCTGAATTTTGGTTTGCATTTGTTGAAGGTTTTATAAGAGCGTTTTTGGTTGTCGCCTACATCTGGGGTATTTCTTTCATGAAAGATATAAAAAGGGTTTTTCAGTACCACGGAGCCGAACACAAAAGTGTATATACCTACGAAAACAACGAACCTTTAGAGGTCAAATACGCCCGAAAATACACAACTTTACATCCTCGATGTGGTACTAGTTTCTTGATAATTACAGTTTTTGCTTCGATTATTGTTTTTGCCATAACGGGAGGATTAGGCTTCAATTCAACTTTACAGAAAGTAATATCTAGAATAGTGCTTCTTCCATTAGTTGCAGGCTTAGCTTACGAATTTCAAAGGTTCACCGCAAAAATCATCGACACAAAAATAGGAAAAATTCTTGCCTATCCGGGTTTGTTGCTTCAAAAAATTACTACCAAGGAACCTGAAAAAGAACAATTGGAAATAGGGCTCATATCTTTAGAATATGCCTCAAAGAAAATTTTGATGGGGAAATACTTTTAGATAAACATGGAAACCTACTTGAAAATCGAGGTACCGAAAGCAAAGTCTTAGCTCCAGGCGTAACTTCTTTCAAAGTCGATTCTTAATGTCTTAAAATAAATTGCTTGGCTTTTAAAAAGTTTTATCGTGTTTGATAATTTTTTATATTATATTTTCTGAATTACGATTGAACTTCTTTTAGATTCTCCCAAGAACGTTTATTGTTCTCCTCACAATACTATTTTTGATTTTAACCCTTTTTGCTTTTGAGGGATTACTTCATTCTTATGTTGTGGTATCCACACAAAATTCATTAATATATTATGATCTGTATGTTATATTCTTACTCTAGAAGTCAAATGCCTACATTTATAAAGGATAATTTGTGGGTTGAGCTTCGCAATGAAAGGGTAAAACTACTTTCCTTAGAAGGGTAGGCTGCGGGCCGAAGGGGCGCTAGTACAGTTTTAGGATTCCTAAACACAGTATATACTAAAGGTAATAAGGAGGATTCACATGGATGAAAATACTAACAATTTAGTATCAAAGAAACAAAGTAGGGATAATATCCAAGCCATTGAAATTAATATGGCTAAATTAAACGAAATGACCAGAAAAGAATTATACGAATTAGCTCGTAAACTCGAAATATCAAATTATTCCAAGATGACAAAAAGCGAATTAAAGTTTGCTATTTTAAGAAAGCAAACTGAATCAATCGGATACTTCTTCTATGAAGGAATTTTGGAAGTATTGCCGGATGGTTACGGTTTCTTGAGAAGCGTAGACAACTCGTTGTTGCCTGGAACCGATGATATATATGTTTCTCAATCACAGATTAGAAAATTCAACCTTTTCACGGGAGACATAATAGCTGGTCAAATAAGACCTCCAAAAGAAGGTGAAAGATTTTTTGCCTTATTAAGAGTAGAAGCGGTAAATTCTTTACCTCCCGAAAACGCTCGGGATAGAGTCTCTTTCGAAAATTTGACTCCCGAGTATCCCAAAACCAGAATGGTTTTGGAACATAAAAACGCACCATACAGTTCCAGAATTATTGATCTATTCTCTCCTATAGGTTTTGGGCAAAGAGGTTTAATAGTTGCTCCTCCTAAGGCTGGTAAAACCACGCTGTTAAAAGATATTGCTAACTCCATTGCTGAAAATTACCCCGATACTAGAAGGTACATACTTTTAATAGACGAACGACCTGAAGAGGTAACGGATATTCGTGATACAGTAGATGCTAACGTCATAGCAGCACCGTTCGATATGGACCCAGAAAATCAAATAAGAATCGCAGAAATGGCTTTGGAACATTTTAAGAGGTTGGTTGAGTTTGGCCACGATGTAGTTGTCCTTGTTGATAGTTTGACGAGAGTTGCACGTGAATACAACCTTTATGTACCATCCAGTGGGAAATTGCTGAGTGGAGGTCTTGACCCTGCCGCTGTAATTTTCCCAAAGAAATTTTTTGGTGCTGCAAGAAAGATTAGAGAAGGCGGTAGTCTTACTATTTTAGCCACTGCATTAATAGAAACAGGATCGAAGATGGATGAAGTGATATTTGAAGAATTTAAAGGTACAGGAAATATGGAACTGGTGTTAGCTAGAGAAATGTCTAATGAGAGAATATTTCCTGCCATAAACTTAAAATTATCGGGTACCCGAAAAGAAGAATTGTTATATAGTCCTGATGAGATGAAAAATACAATCATTCTAAGAAAGTTCATTAACGATATGTCCCCAAAAGAAGCCTTGGAATTCATCTTGAGTTTATTACGAAAGCATAAAACTAATGATGAAATAATGGAAGCGATAGAAAATCAAAAAGCTTTGTGAACTGTGATATAATTTGTTTATGAAAATATATCATAGATACTACATGCCAAACACTTATAACTATAAAACTTTATATCTGATTCACGGTCTCGGAGAATATTCTGGAAGATACGTGAATTTCATTAAGCAATTAAATGAAAAAGGGATTGCTGTGTATACCTTTGATCTTCCCGGGCACGGTTATACTTCTGGGAAAAAAGGTGATATAGAGAATTTTTACGAAGTTTATTCTTTTTTGGAAAATTATGTTCAAGAAGAATATATTCTATTCGGACACTCTCTTGGTGGGTTGGTCGCCACAAGATTTGTTGAAATAACAGAGAAAAAACCGAAAAAACTTATACTTTCTTCTCCTGCCTTGGGTGATATTAAACAACTGAGTTGGCTTTTAAACCTTTTCTCAATATTTCCTACCCTTTCCTTTTCAAATCGGATAAATCCTTATGATCTATCGACGGATGAAAAAGCTTGTGAATTTTATGAAAAAGATCCCCTGGTACACGATAAAATAACTGTTCGAACTGCTCGACAAATGTTTGACGAAGCTGATATTGCATTGAATGAAATCGAAAAGGTTGATATTCCCACATTGTTGCTTTTTGGAGAGGAAGATAAAATAGTCAACATCGAAGAGTATAAGAAGATAAAGAATTCAAACATTTCCAAAATTTCTTTTTCCAAAGGTAAACATGAGTTATTTGAATGCATTTACAATAAAAATAAATTTTATGATAAGATTTTCGAATTTTTAAAATAGAGATAAATTCTTTAGAAATAAAAATTGGGTGGGGAGCGGGGCAAAGGGGCGCTAACATAATTTTAGAGTATATAAAATAGAGATACCAGGAGGTAAAAATCTTAATGATAGATAACACAAAAAATGATGAAACTAAAGTATTAAAAATACTGCAAGACACCGGGGCCTTTTTAAAGGGGCACTTTTTATTATCTTCCGGATTACATTCAGACACATATATTCAATGTGCAAAAGTTCTTAAATATCCAGAGTATTCGGAACTTCTTGGCAAATTAATTGCTGATAAAGTAGCCTCAAAAATAGACTACGTTGTTTCCCCCGCATTGGGAGGAATTATCATAGGATACGAAGTGGCGAGAGCTTTAAAAGTCCCATTTTTATTCGCAGAGAGAAATGAAATGGGAAACATGAGTTTACGTAGAGATCAGGTCATCAATAATAACAGCAAAATACTAATAGTAGAAGATGTAATAACTACAGGAAAATCCACACTGGAAGTTGCAAAATTGGTTGAAAGTAACGGAGGATACGTGACTTCATTCGCCTGTATCGTCAATAGATCTGATAAAATTGTTTTAGAAAACAGAGAAATCATATCTCTAGTTAAGATACAAGCTGCTACCTACTCCTCAGAAAACTGCCCTGTATGTATCCAAGGTTTACAATTAGTAAAACCAGGTAGTAGAAAACAATAGAAACAACAAAACTGAAAATTCAAGCTTTTAAGTTTCTTTTAAGAAGTTGGTTTATAATTTAAGTAAATAGAATAATCGGAGGTGCTAGTATGAAAAAATCTATCGTTTTGATTTTGACAGTATTTTTGCTTTCCATATCTTCGTTTTCAATTGTGAATGAAGGATACGAAAGCCCCATAGTTAACGTGGTTGAAGAGGCTGCTCCAGCGGTTGTAAATATTGAATCCACTCGTTCAGCTCCAGTTCCTGTGGACCCATACATTCAAGATTTTTTTGAAAGATTTTTTGGTCAACAAATGCCAGAGTATCAAACAAAAGGAGTGGGGTCTGGCTTTATTTTCGATAAAAGAGGTTATATATTGACAAATTACCATGTGATAGATAGTGCAGAAAAGATATCTGTATCCTTGCCGAATGGAAAGGACTATGACGCCGAGTTGGTAGGTGGTGATGAAGATCTCGATTTAGCAATAATAAAAATAAGTGCTGACGAAGATCTACCAACGCTACCTTTAGGTGATTCAGACAAGATTAGGATTGGAGAAGATGCTATAGCTATAGGCAATCCACTGGGTTTACAAAATACTGTTACGGCAGGGGTTATAAGTGCAACCAATAGGAGCATTCCAAAACCGGATGGAAATGGGAATTATGTTGATTTAATACAGACGGATGCAACTATTAATCCAGGTAATAGTGGAGGTCCCTTACTGAATATACATGGGGAAGTCATTGGGATCAACACTGCAATCGCAGTAGATCCTCAGTTAGGAAGCGTGAACATAGGGTTCGCCATTCCTATTAACATAGCGAAAAGATTTGCTGATTCTGTAATGGAAACAGGGACCTTTCAAAGAGCTTATTTAGGTGTATACATCAGCGATATAACTGAAGAATTGAAAAAATCTTTGGGGTTAAAAGTAGACAAAGGAGCCTATGTCCAAGATTTGGTACCAGGAGGAGCAGCTGAGAAAGCAGGTATAAAAGTGAATGACGTAATAGTTGAAGTGAACGGTAAAAAAATTGAAAATACAGACGATTTAACTTCATTGTTGGCTACTTATCCAGCAGGGAATACTGTAGAGGTTGTTGTCGATAGGTTTGGAGAAAGGATTACTTTCAATGTAACTTTGGGGAGCCAAACGCCTGAAGTCGTAGAAGCCTATTTTGGAATCGTAGTTAAGGATATAACTTCAGAAGATCGACAAAAATACAGTATAAGAAGTAGCATTCAAGGAGTCATTGTTGAAGAAATACAAGACGATACCTACGCGCTTGGGCTAAGAGCAGGTGATGTTATTACAGAGATAGCGGTTAATGGAGTGTATTACGACATACAGAACGTAGCTGACTGGGAAAAAATAGCTTCCTCAGTTGAAAAGAACAGTTATGTGGCATTGATAGTTTATAGAAATAATGTGAGGTACGTTGTTCAATTCTTCTATAGGTAAACCAGAATAATCGATTAAAAAACGGGGCTTTTTAACACTAACCCCGTTTTTTTTAAACTATTTCACTCGTTATCAATACTTTGTATAAGTTGGCTAAATTCTGTGACGCATGTTTTAATTGTTTCTTCATTGGACCCTTCTGTCATGATTCTTATTTTTGGTTCAGTTCCTGAAGGTCTGACTACAATTCTGAATCCTTCAATACTTTCATATTTTCTTATTAAATTTTCAATTCTGCTGTCCTTCATGATTTTTACTTTATCTTTTACTGTAACGTTTTCCAAGTGTTGTGGATATTTAGGAATTTCTTGAAGAAAATTATCAAGAGACTTAGAAAAATATTTCAGCGTTTCCAAAGTCTCTAAAGCGGTAATTATTCCGTCGCCGGTAGTGGATCTATCAAGAAATATAATGTGTCCTGATTGCTCACCACCGATTGTAGCATTTTCTTGTAGCATTTTTTCCAAAACGTATTTATCTCCTACGTCTGTACGTATAAGATGTATTTCATTTTTCTTTAAATACTCTTCCAAACCTAAATTACTCATAATTGTTGAAACAACAATTTTGTTTTTTAGTCTTTCTTGAGCCTTTAATTTCAGAGCGTTGATAGCCATCAAAACATCACCATCTACGAGATTACCGAAGCGATCTATAAAAAGGCATCTGTCTGCATCTCCGTCGAACAAGATGCCAAAGTCATATTTTTCTTCCTTAACGATTTTAGATAATGTTTGATGTGATGTAGAACCACAGTTTTCGTTGATATTGAAACCATCTGGGGCATTTTGGTATACCGTATAATTCAAGTTAAGTTCACCAAATATATCGTTTATTATCGCTCCAGCAGCTCCGTTAGCGACATCAACAGCAATTTTTAAATCATTACATTGTAAGTTCTTTTTATATAGAGAAACCACATAATCAACATATTCTTTTTTTGAAGAGTCTTCTATGTATCTTCCAATATCTCTATAATCACTGTATTTAAGTAGACCTTTCAAAATTATTTCTTCTAACTTTTCTTCTGTTTCATCTGAAATTTTAAATCCTTCACAAAAAACTTTTAATCCGTTGTACATTGGAGGATTATGAGATGCAGAAATGACAACACCTATAGATTTTTCTATTTTCGTTATAAATGCTAATCCTGGTGTAGTCAGAACTCCACATGACTCTACATTCATTCCACCTACCAATGCTCCAGAAGCTAAAGCCATTTCCAATACCTTTCCTGAATTTCGTGTGTCTCTTGCAATATACAATTTTTTATACTCTGAACCAAAAAGGTTAGCAAGTGCGTTTCCGAGTTTCATCGCCAAGTCAACGGTCAGCTTTTCATTAACGACCTCTCTTATGCCGTCTGTACCGAATAAAAACTTCATCTACATCATCCTTTTACGCTACCGGCCGTTAAACCTTGAACTATCCTGTTTTGGAACACTAAAACTAAAATAACTAAAGGCATCGTAACTATTACAGACGCCGCCATTAGTTGTCCCCAAGGAACTTCGTAGAAGGTTTTACCTGTAAACATAGCAATTGCCACAGGAACTGTGTATTTTTCAGGAGTTTGCATAAAAGTTAGAGCAAATAAGAACTCATTCCAAGCTTGAATAAAAGCTAACAAACCAGTCGTGACCAAACCTGGAGCGGAAAGAGGCAAAACAATTCTCCACAAAGTTTCAAATTTAGAACATCCGTCTATATAAGCAGATTCTTCTATCTCTTTGGGAAGCTCTCTGAAGAAATTTTGTAAAATCCACGTTGTTAAAGGCAAGTTCAATGCAATATATGGGATTATCAACCCAGCATAAGTGTTTATCAATCCTAAATTTCTGAGCAACTGAAAAAGGCCACCCAATATAGAAACTTGAGGGAACATACTTACCGCAAGTATCAGTAACATCAAAGGCCCTTTCCCAGGAATCTTTAAACGAGCTATTGCGTAGGCTGCAAAAGAACCAACGATTATTGAGAAAATAGTCGTAGCTCCAGCAACTATAATAGAATTTAATATATTTAATCCAAAAGGTCTCTCTGTGAAAACCTTTATATAGTTTTCAAAGGTAAAACCTTGAGGCCAGAGTGTAATGTTTTTTGTAAAAAGGTACTGATCGGCAGTAAAAGAACTTTTAATTGCCCAATAGAAAGGGAAAATGTAAAAGATAACCATCAATATAACCAGAATATATAAAATTGTACGTTGAGTATTTCTTTTTGCTCGCATTCCCCATCTCATATTTTTGCCCTCCTCAATCTAATTTAATGTTCAACGAGCGCATATAGATTATTGTAAATATACCAATTATCAAAAATATTACAACCGATAATGCAGAGCCATAACCAAACAAACCTCTTGGAGAGAAGATATTATCCATTAAAAGTGACCTATTGTAAACTGCGAGAGTTTCCGTTCCCACGGCTCCTTGTGTCATGATGTAAACAATATCGAAAACCCTCAAAGCGTCCAAAGTTCTGAAGATCAACGTTACACCAATCGTAGGCCTTAACACAGGTAAAGTGATAGAAGTGAATTGCTTCCATATAGTGGCGCCGTCAATTCTAGCTGCTTCGTATAACTCATTAGGTATGATTTGAAGTCCTGCAAGGAGTAAAAGAGCAACAAATGGAGTAGTTTTCCAGACATCAACGCCTATAATCGCAGCCATAGCCATACCTGGAGTTCCTAGAATGGGGGTACCTTCCTCAAGTATTCCTAGATTATATAGCATTAAACTTATTACACCATATTGATCATTATACATCCATTTCCACATTTGGGAAGAGACCGCTGTAGGTATTGCCCATGGTATTAAAACTGCTGCTCTTACCAAACCTCTCAATTTAAAATCCGCATTCAATATTAAAGCTGTTCCTAATCCCAAAAGGAATTCTATAAGTACAGAAAAAAAAGTGAAATAAATTGTATTCCACAAAGAACTCAAAAATCTTGGATCTTGAAACAAATTGACATAATTTTGAAATCCTACAAACTCTCTTTCAAATCCTGGTCTGAGAGACCATTTGAAGAAACTATCATAAAGAGTTTGTCCTAGAGGATAGAAGGCGGTAATACCGATAGCAATTAAAGTTGGAATAATGAGCCAAAAGGCAAGCCAGATATCGGATCTCTTATACGTACCTTTTACTTTCATTAACGCACCCCCTAATTATAGTCTACTATATTATACAGAAAGGCGGTAGACGGAGGAACTCCGTTTACCGCCCACCTATGAAAATTATATCAAATTCTTCTTTTTCATTCAACTATAGATTTGAGATTTTCTGCTAAGTTGTTTAGAGCATCTTCAGGTTCAGCTTGTTGCGTTAGAACTTCGTGAACAGCAACTTGTATCTCGTAAGAAATTTCAGCATATATTGGAGAAATTGGTCTTGGTTCAGCATTCAAGAAAACATCTAAAAGATCAGCATAGAAAGGATTTGCTTCAATAGTTCTTGGATCGTTGTATGCTTCGATCATAGTTGGTGTTTGACCTGAATAAACCGCTTTGTAAACTTGTTGTTCTTTACTAAGCAAGAATTTGATCAGTTTTTTAGAAGCTTCTACCTCTGCAGCAGAAGAGTTTGCGTTTATACCAAGGTTCCATCCACCCAAAGTAGCAGAATTCCTTCCATCTGGTTCGGGCCCTTTTGGAAGAACCGTTATACCAACTTTTCCAGCAACTGGTGACTCGGGAGCGTTAACTAAGGACCATGCGTATGGCCAGTTTCTCATAAAAACTGCGTCACCATTTTGGAAAATTCTTCTAGCTTCTTCTTCCATGTAGGTAGTTACTCCCCTTGGACTTACGCCATCTTCTATTAATTTATCCATAAAGGTTATTGCTGCAACATTGTTATCGTAATATTCAGGATCATCAACGACAACTTCTCCATCTTTCATTATTTCTCCACCAAAACTATGGACGAATTCCATAACGTCACAAGTTAAACCTTCATACCTGGCTCCTTGCCATACAAAACCTTCGATTCCTTCTTTCTGGGATATATCTTTTGCAATTGTATAAAGTTCATCCCATGTTTCTGGAACATCGTAACCGTACTTTTCCAACAAATCTTTTCGGTAATAAAGAATACCTGCATCAGTAAACCAAGGAACTGCAACCAAACTGCCATCGACGGTATTTGAAGCAACGGTTCCAGGGAAAAATCCATCAAGTCCAAAATAATCATAGTCATCAGTCAAATCTACTAAGAATGGCGAAAATTCTGCTGGCCAGATAACGTCAAGCATTAATACATCTGGATCCGGTGTACCTGAAGCTAAGTAAGTAACGTAAAGATCGTGCCTATCCGTAGAGCTGTTGGGCATTGGAAGAACATTTACCGTTATGTCTGGGTTTTCTTTCATAAACATCTCAACTTGTTCATTGAGAACTTCTAATTCCCTTCCTACTGCACCCGCTGTCATTGTAATGGTAATAGAAAAGGCACTCAACACCATCGTCAATATAGCAAATAAAACAACTACTTTTTTCATACTACTGCCACCTCCTGATATGATATAATAAATTAAATAAACAAATTAATCATTAATTATTTTATCACATGTAACCTTCATCTCAAAAGGTAATTATATGAAATTAGAAGCTGTTAGAACCAATTAAATCCGAATAAAGACGATTAGAGCCAAAAATCTTAGTTTTCCTTGAAAATGATAAATTCTGTTATAACTATTATTAAAAAAACAAAAATAATTTAACATTTCGAACTAATCTAGGGTGCTTAGGGCGGTAAGAAGTTTTGTAAATTCTAAAAAATATTAATTTTAAGAGAATTTAAGTTTGGGGAGGATTAATTTTATGAGAGTAAAGTTAATTATGGTTCAAAGTATCAATGGAAAAATCCGAATGTCAGATGATTCTCAGAGAAGTTGGTCCTCAGCAGAAGATAAGGAACATTTCTATAATATAACCAAAGATATTGGCATAATACTTATGGGGAGAAAAACATTTGAAGAGATAGGATCTCCTTTAAAAAATAGAATTAATATTGTGTTGACAGGAAATCCTGAAAAATATAAAGAAGTTGAGTTAAAATATGACAAATATCTCTACTTTACAGATAATCCTCCAGAGATATTGTTGGATAAACTAGAGAAGAAAGGATACCCTGAAGTTGCATTAATAGGTGGTTCTACGATAAACTCCTTGTTTTTAGAGAAAAATTTAATTGATGAAATCTTTCTAACTATCGAACCAGTAATTATTGAAGGTGATCTATCGATTTTCAAATACGTGAATGATAAATATAATTTCAAGCTGAATGATTTTAAAAAATTAAATGAAGATACTATTCTTTTGCATTACCTGAAAACTGACGATAAAAAATAGCCTTATGCGAAATAAAAGAAGTTTTCAAAGATAAGGCGGAGAGTGGAGCGATAAGCTAAGATAAAAAAAGAAGGTGGATTAGTGTATGGTTAATTTTGTCTCGTTTGGTGAGGTATTGATAGACTTCATCTCTAAAGATTATGTAAGAGGATTAAAAAATGCAACTTCTTTTGACAAATTTTTAGGTGGCTCCCCCAGTAACATAGCTGTTAATATCTCTAAACAGGGTTTTAAATCCGCTATAATTTCAAGGATAGGTAAGGATCCTTTTGGAGAATTTATCCTTGAACAATTAAAAAATTATAATGTTGATATAAAAGGCATCTTACAAGATGAAGGATTTTCTACAGATATTGTTTATGTTTTGAAGTCTAAATCATCTCCAGAATTTTATCCATTGAGATCTGCCTCTTTAAATTTAGAAATTCAAGATTCATTCTTTGATATTGTGAAAAAAGCAAATATCTTTCATTTTTCTTCTTGGTCATTATCTTCTGATAAAAACCTAAAAAACACGCTTAAATTGTTAAAAGTTGCCAAAAATAATAATGTTTTAATAGGATTTGATCCAAATTATCGAAAGATCTTGTGGAAAACATCCTTAGAAATAGAAGATGTTCTAAAATTGATTATGCCTTACGTGGATTTTATTAAGCCTTCTTTAGATGATTGTACACATATTTTCGAAGAAAATAAGAATGAAGAAGAATACATAAATATTTTTCATGAATGGGGAGTAAAAAACGTAATTCTTACCTTAGGTGAAAAGGGATTTGTATTTTCGGACGGTAAAAAAATTACTCATTTTGACTCCTATGCAAAAGAGGTAATAGACACAACGGGAGCAGGGGATGCATTTTGGTCAGGTTTATACATAGGAACGATTATAGGTTTGGATCCTATAAAAGCTGCAAAGTTAGGGAATGCATTTTCAGCAGAAAAATTAAAATATGTTGGTGCAATCTGTGATATAAAAAACTATAAAGATTTATTAAAAGAATACCTATAAGCTTTTGCTACAGTGATGCCAACTAAAACATCACATTTCTTAATGAGTAGATTACCTACTTCGTTCATTGAAGCCCCTGTAGTGTACACATCATCTATAATAATAATGTTCTTTGGGGGATCCTGAATCAATTTTATCTTGTTTTTAACGTTTTCATTTCTCTTTTTATAATCCAATTGAACTTGTCTTTTAAGAGTTTTTGAGGAAAAGAGATTTATTAAGGGAAAGCCTAAGATGTCTGAAAAATGCTTAGCAATTAAGTGAGCAGGTACAAAGCCTTTTTCATGAACACTTGAGAAATTTGAAGGTACATATGACACAGTATAATTTAGTTCTGGAAATTTTAAATCTATAAAAAACTTTGCTAACATATTCCCCAAAAGCCGTGCAATTTTTGGATGTGAATTGTATTTGAATTCTTTTATTAAGTTAGATAAAGGGTACTCGTATTTTCCATAATGATAAACCTTAAAAGCACCATCTGAAAGAGAAGGCGAATAAAGATTTTCTTTGCAATTGTCGCAAATAAGTTCTCCAAAGGCAATAGGTTTTTTGCAAACAAGACAGTGAGGTTCAAAAATTGTGGTCATTATCTTTTTAAAAATTAACTACCATCTCCGCATTTAGACGTAGAAGTGCATTTAACGCAGCAAGTTTTAAATTCCCGTTTTCGTAAGGGTCTTTGAGTATTTGATTTGGCACTTCCCAATAATCTTTGGCTTTAAAAAATTTCAGTAGATTGACGGCGGCTTTTCTCAAGGAAATAGGATTCATTTTGTTGAGAGCGATTAATGATATTTCTTCTAAAAAATTATCTAACTTTAATTTTCTGATTATTTTTAATCCTTCCCTTATTCGTTTGGAGGACAATGAATTGAGAAAGTTCGGAACGTAATCTTTAAGCATATAGTCTTGAAAATAAATAAGATAATCACTCGCTCCGATGACTAAGTCATCATCTACTGCCGATAACAAGTCCCTACAAAATTCCACATACCCCATATCTTCCTTTTCAGAAGCTAACTTTAATCCAAACTTTACGACTTTTGCCTCTTCGCTGTTTACCAATTTGTCGATCAACCAAGTAGGAACAAAATCAATTCCACAAACTTTCTTTGAGGTATTTGCAGTTAGTTGAAGAATGTGAATATCCTTTTCTTCTTGCACGATTTTTTCTATGAATTTATTTATAACTTCACATGGTAAACCTGAAAAGAATTTAATTATTATACCTTTAGTTTCATTGTTGCAATCAAAGTATGTTTCTTTTAGTGAATTAAAAAAAGTATAGGCATCGTCTCTTTCATAAAATCTTCTTAGCGCCATAACCTTAACGCTTTTATCTACTTGTTCGGATTTTAAGGTTTCAGAGATGTTTTCCAAAGCTGAAATCAATTGTTTTATCTTAACGTAGGGATCATTTTTCATTTTGCTAATAATTTTTTCTGAGTCTTCTGGGTAGAATTCCAAAAATGTGGATATGAGTTGATATCTAACAATTGGATCTGGATCTTCGGTAAACTCCAAAATAAATTCTATAGGTTTTATACCCATTTGAATGTAGCTGATGATTGCTTCTTTTCTGAGGTTTGCTGAAATGTCTTTCAAAGCTTCTTTTATATTATTCTCATCCAAAAGACCCATTTTATCTAAGTACCTATATGCAGAAAATCTGACATTTTTATCGGGATCTTTTAAGTATTCTTTAATCCTTGGGGCATCAATTTTTTGCTTTGTTAGTTCCTGAATAGCCTTGGATTTAAAAGAAGGATAAGGAGAATCCAACATATCAAAGTATATTTGAATGTTTTCTGACTTTATTCTTTCTTCTAAAATTTTATATGTTTCGATTATTTCATTTGCCATTGATTAATGTTTTCCTCCTAAGTCTCATCTTTATTTAGCGCTCCTTTGTAACACGGCCAGGGATGAAAAGTTTTAATTCATACTCATCATTCCATGTTACCTTTAAAAATTTTCCATCGTATGAAAAAGCAGTTATATTTTCTGAAATTAATGTAGATCCTTTATCCCACCCCGAGTCTTTGTAACGGTTGATCTTTTGTGCAAATCTATTGTAGGAAAAACCAACTGTTTCACCATCAGATGAATTTCCTAAGACGGTTGAAGAATCGGAATCGTAGGAGGTCACATTAGTCATCTCATTTTTTGCGATAACTATCACTTCCATAATGGCATTTGAAATAAGATTTATATTAATCATTTCCTCCAGTGAACTTTTTAAAATGTTCAATGTACCGGAAAAAGTACCTATTACAATCAACATTGTTAAAGAAACAATAAAAATCTCAAATACACTCTCTATCAGTAGAAACCCTTGATTTTTATTCATTTCACAAAGGTTCTACTAAAAAGATTGAAAAGTCAATCCTTCCATTTACCACCCTCAACTCCAACTTTAAATCATCGATGAAATCGGCAGGTTTTGGAACTACATAACCCAATTTTATTGCGAAATAGTTCAAAGGATCGTCGGTATTGTTGAATGGGTATCCAATGTACAATTTTCCTAAAATGTTGTTAAAATTCAGATTGAAACCTCCATATGCAAGAGTACCTGGAAAATCTTCACCGTAGACCCATAATAAACCAACATCTAAAAAAGCGTTCGGGTTTATATCCAAAATTTTAGCAGAAACATCGGTAATCGTGATCAAAGAGAACGTTTCTTCAAAAGTTGGGCTAAGATCAAAATTAAGGTTGAAGGAATCTGATTCCAAACCACTCCTTAAAGCAAATTTGAAATCATCGGGATAATTCAGCAAAGAAAAACCCATCTCATAATATGTTTGCGAAAAGACGGAAATAAATAGAGAAACTAAGAAAAAAACAACAAAAAATTTTTTCACAACTATTCCTCCTCATCTGCTACTTCCAAAATTAAATTAACCTGCTGGGCTTCTATATCGTTGGTCTGGGTATTGAATGTGGCATATGCTGATTTCATATCAATTTTTTCCACAGAATTGACTATATGTACATTTTCGGAAAGTGTGAGCAAGTTTTCTTTTTCAACAAAAACAAAGGATTTTGCGTTTATTATATAATCTCCTTTTTTAATCAAAACCATATTTTCAGATCTTCCCTCGTATCTTTTGTTATTGTTATCAATCTGAAGTTCGTCAGAATTTATCTCGATCTCTGATTCTTCCAAAAAAATCTTAGCTAAAACATTCCCTGAAAGTTTTCCTTTTTCAGTCTGAAGGTCAAAGTTCATAGAAGAGGATGTGGCTTCAAACGTGTCGGCAGTTATATAAACCTTGTCGGTGTTTACTTCTCGCCACTCGTCGTTAACGAGTGTAATGGTAGCAAAATCCGTTGAAATAGAGAGATCTTCTTTCTGTATAAGGACATTATTTTTCAGTATGTATCTACTTTCTTCACCTTTTACTTCATCTGCTCTTACATTTATTTGTGCGGAATAAATAATCAAATTTGTTAATATAAGCATTAAAAAAAATAAAGTGAAACGCTTCATACTTTTGCCTCCAAAAAATTATTAGCATGATTTTGACCATCAAAAAAAGCGGACATATTAAAATAATCTTTCAACTGTTTTTGCGGTTCGATAGTACTAAAGTCTTCGGTCAATAAACGATAATTTTTTAACGTTCTAGAATAGGAGGTTTTTAAAAGAATTTCGACGGTATTTTTTGGATCTGGATAAGTTAAAGCGGGATCAAATGATATAATTACTGCATCTTTAGGAAATTTTTGAGGAATAAACGATAAATATGAGGTTGGAATAAAAAATCCACCTTGATATTCATAATAACTGTAATAAGGCGGGAACGCTAATTCCATCATTAACATATCAACGATTTTTGTTTCATTTTTCAGTATAATTACTTCTTTATTTTTTAGCTCGAAGACTTCGAAACTTACGTTTTTCCGAAGTGAAGAAAGTGTTTGGTTACCAAAATAACCTTCCAAAAATTTTTTTAAATTATCAGGGTTGTAAAGCGACATTTTCCCTCTTCCCAATCTTATCAATGCTGTTGTTTGGGCGTATCTACTGTTGTATAATTCTGTATTAGTTATTACTTCGCGTAAAGGATTATTTTTTTCGTATATGAAATCTTTTAAACGTCCGAAAAAATTTACTCCGTACAATGCATAAAATAATCCTCTTAAACTTCCTAGACTAGAAGTATATAGATTTAAGGCGTTTTCTTTTTTTGCTATAGACTCTAAAACGCCAGATTCCCAATAAAATCCTTCAAAAAAGCCACCCATTACTAAGTTCAAAGTTGTTCCCTCGCTTTATTTTGTATGGATTTTAAAAAATTTTTAGCATCTTGGTATATTTCGTTAAAATAAGAAAATCCTTCCCAAGAATACTCTATTGGGAATGTATAAACCTCTTCGGCTATATTTATTTCATAGTTAACCATAAGATCATTTTTAAAATCTTCAATGGAAATAATATAATCTAATCCGTCGTTAAACTTAAAATCATTCTTAACCTCACCATTTAAATTACTTGCTATTACATAATCTGCTCCTAGTTTTTTAGTTAATTTTACTGGAACAGGAGTTAAAACGCCTCCATCCAACAGGCTCATGCCCCCTAACCTTAAAGGAGGGAAAACGCCGGGAACACTTGAGGAAGCCATAACAGCATCGATTATGTACCCTTCTGTGATCTCCACTTCTTCACCGCTTTCTAAATCATATGAAACGATTCCTAATTTTATCTTACAATCGGAAAAACGTTTACGTCCATACAACTGCTTGTAAATATCGTAAACGAAATCACTTTTTAAAAAACTTTTACCTGCAACCATTTTAGGGAAATTAGTGATTCTGTTGTTTAGAGTTCTAAACTGTGAATCAATTGTCTTTTTCTTTTTAAGTGTCAAGTCTTTGAATATTTTAAACAGGTCCACATCAGGATTTAAGGCAAAAAGGGCACCTACTAATGCACCTACGCTCGATCCTGTTACTACTTCGATCTTTACTGTTCTTTCTTTCAGTTCATCTATTAAGGCAACGTGAGCGGCTCCTCTAGCGCCACCACTCCCTAAGGCTATTCCGTAAACCATGGTTCCCTCCCGCAATTATTGGAATAATAAAACAATTCCTGCACCAACCAAAACCCCCACAAGTCCTATAATTATTGATGAAATATAAGTTTGATTAGGTTTTTCAATCTGTTGTACAGAACTTTCTAAATTATTAATTTTTTCTACTGTCTCATCAGTTTTTTGTGAAAGCATGGCAATACTTTCATCGTGAAGAAAAACGGTTTTTTCAAGGTTAGAAATTCTTGATTCAACACTTGAAAGTTCATCTTCGATATTTTTCAATTCTTTTTCGAGGGAAACTAACTCCGTTGCTAACTGCTGAGATAGTTCTGCCTTGAGATCGTTTTTTAACATCATAGGATCATTCAAATATTCAGACTCACTTTTAATTTCATAGTATTTTTCAAGTAAAGAATTATAAGAATTTTTAAGTTCTTCTATCTCAGAAGAAGTTATTTGAAAATTGTTCAAAGTATTTTCAATATTGTATAATCTATTCTCTACTTGTATTAAGTCGTTTTGTAATTGCGCATTTGTTCTGTTCAAATCTTGATAGTTATCATTCAAATAATCTACTGTTTCAGCTATTTTTGTAATATCACCTATTTGTGATAATGTATCTTTATTTAAATTAGTCAAAGTTGCTAAAGACGATATTTGAGCATTTAACGCTTCTGTTTGTTCTTTTAAAGTTTGAATATCACCGTTATTTTTTTCTAATGCCAAATAAAGTTCATTCAAATTATCATTAAATTCTTCAAACATCGTAGCATATACAGTCAGCTCACCAATTTGATCATAATAAGCACCAATAGTTCTTTCTAAACTTGAAACTCTTTCTTGAAGATTTTTGATATCAATAGTATACTGAGGAGCAACCATCTCTGATGACGTTGGCGTAAGCTTTGATAATTCAAAAATTATGTTATCCAATTTTTTGTTCTGAATTATTATTTGCCCAGAAAGAGTGTTATATTTATTTTGCAAATCTAATATTTTAGAGTTGTAGTAGGCATGCCTTGCATCGAAAGTTTCTATGTAAGATTGGTTAGAAGACACTTGATCATATAATACAGTTAGATCGTTTGAGAGATTATTAGTTTTTACTTTCAACCCTTCGATATCGGCTCTCATTTCCAACAATAGTTCATCGTTTAATGTTTCTGATGAAATACTTGTTGAAACATTTGAGAGAATGAAATTCAGCTTGGCTTCGTTTTCATTAATCTTTTTACTCAGTTCATTATAACTGTTTTCATATGGAAGTATCTCACTTTCTAACCTTAAAATTCTTTGATCAAGATTATTCAGTGTAGCAGACAATGTGTCGTTATATAGATAAACTTCATTTTTAGCGATGTTTGTCAAAGATGTTCTCAATCCGTCTATTTCGAGATTTAACAACATGTCTATATAATTTTTTAGTTCTTCTCTATTTTCTTGTGTAGAAGTTAGCAATACAGATTCCAAACTTTCAATAGTTTGATCGTATTTGGAGTTTAAGTTCTTTACCTCTTGTTCAAAATTGTGAAGTTGTTCTTGAAAAATTGTTAAAGATGCCATTGAAGAGTCAGCAATCATTTGAACTTCATCTTGTGCAGTTTTTTTTGCAATATCAATTGCTCCTTGAGAAATCTCTTGGAAGATAATATTGTCTTCGTTAATTGGTTGACTGGGATCAATTACTTTTAAAATATCCGATACATTTTTCCCCAAATTTTGGATAGTAGAGTCCAAATAAGATAGTCGGTCATCGTGGGCAAAAACGGTACTTTCTAAATTGTACAGTCTTATTTCAGTATTTAAATTTTCGAGCTTAAGTAATCTATTACTTATTTCTTGTAGATCTTGACCATAAAGTCCATCTACATAATCGAGCATGTTTGAACCAAATTCGGCCAAATCATATCTTAAAACTTGTTGAGAACCCCTGAACCGGCCTTGATTGTCCAGATACATGATTCCTGATTCAACCATTCTCACCACTTGAGGATATATTGGCGAGGATGGTTGTAAATCTGATATGTTGGTTTGGGATAACAAACTCAATGAAATAAAAGTAAAAAGTAAAAATAAAACTATTTTTTTTGCCATCGTTATAACCCTCCAAAAAGTTTATCTAGATCAACGTACATAGGTTCGTTTACAAAAAGAACTACAGATACGCCTCCATTTGAAAACAGAGTTGGACCTGACGGTAAAAAGAAAGTTTTCTGAGAGTTGGTATATTCTTCACCATTGATAGTATACTTCTCCCCTGTAAAATTGACCTTTACAGGTACAGGAGAGTCAAATTCAAAATGTACGAAACTTTTTTCGCCTGGGTTTATGGTTACTTTTTGTTGTTTTATTTCGTTAAACTTTCTAACCTCTACCATATAGACTCCAGATTTAAGAGGGTAACCAAACCGATCATTATAATTCAAATATTGACCGTCAATGTAGATAAGGGGATCTTTAACGTTAGTAGTAATAAAAATATTACCAAAATCACTACTCGTATAAATATCCACACTTTCAGAAGGTTCCAAAAGTACACTGTACGTTCTATTTAGTGTCCTTAAGTTAACAAACTGGGCATTGTTTAACATATTGTAAAGAAAGAATGCAGGAGTCTTTTGAGTTTTTCCTAAAAAGCTCACATTCGTATTGGACATAGCATAAACATTTACTGTGCTAAGTTTATTTAGATCTATACTTTCCATTTTGTCATAAAAATCTCTATAAATAGGAAATTCTAAACTTTTTGTTCCGGATACAATTCTAACAAAATGTGGTGAATCATCCAAAATAATCGAATCAATTCCTTTCCCTACGTATTTACCATCGATATTGAATTCATAATTTTCAGAATTTAGAAAATTTATTGTATTTAAAAATGGATTCAATTCAACATAATATCTGTTCAAGCCGTTTTGGGTTAATTCAATCAGCATTTCTTTAGATTCGTATCCTAATTTAGATAATGTTAAATTATATGTGCCAGTAGGGAATAAACCATTCATTGGTGTACTTCCTACATATTCACCATCCAAAAATACCCCCACATCTTTTGGTTCGCTATCAACAAAGAGTTCTATTCCTTTTTCTAAATCAATTAAGATTCTATCATCTTGAGGCAAATTTTTTATTGTTTTAACTAAATAACCTTCTTTTTCCAACAAAATTATATCGAAATTATCTCTTTTTACGGTAATAGGAGTTGTTCCAATTAACTTTCCATCTACAAAAACGTTTGCTTGGTTAGGATTTGATTCAATCAATATTTCATTAGAAGGAATTAGAGAGACCCTTAAATTTTTCTTATCAAATGGTTTCAACTCAAGGTTTAGTTCTTTTGCAAAAAATCCATCTTTTTCTATAATTATTTTTTCTAAGTTATAAGGGATATCAACTTCATTAGATGTGGGTAAGGCTATATTGTAATCTTGATTTAAAAAGGTGTATTTTATATTGGCAGAATCAACGTTGATATCAAAAATAAGTTTGGCTAAAGGAACTTGTTCAGCTGTAATTTGGGATTCACTTCCTAAAAGCTCTATACGGGCAATAAAATCGCTGTATCCCAGTTTTTTTACATGGAGATAACCATCCGTATCATTAGGTACTTCGATTGTAAAAGGTGTTTCTGTAACAGTTCCCATAAATTGAGAATCAAAATAAACTTCACTACCAGGTAATGCTATTAGATTTATTGTGTAAGAAAAAAGAAATGTTGTAAAGATTAATACGAGAAACACTAAAAACCTTCTATACACTGTTATATCCCACCTTGATTTTCATTCAAAATTTTATTGATTTCATTTAATATTTCTACACTTCTTTCTTTTTCTCCCAATTTTTCATATACTTTTTCCATCAATATTACCCTGTTTTTTATCACGTTTTCTATTATATTAGTCCCGTCTTGAGTAATTTGAACAACATATACCCTTTTATCCTTCTTTGATTTTTCCCTAACCAAATATCCTGCAATTTCCAATCTTCTAATGAGTCCAGTTGTTGTGCTTTTTGTTACCCCCAATCTTTTACTGATGTCACTGAGCATTTTAGGACCTTTGAAATAAACGGTTTGCAAAACATCAAACTGAGCCGGAGAAATGTTGAACTCTTTTAAAACTTTTCTTCCTTCACTTTTTACTTTTGAGCAAATCTCTCTAATCATCTTTTCCATTTGAATTGAAGGGTTATTTTCCATTTTATTCCTCCCCAGATTATGAAGTATTTCTCTAATTTTCTGGATTCAGTCATGATCAAAACGCAATATCTAATATAGTATATCATATTCTTGAAAAATCAATCTGACAATTTACAAAGTTGAGTTATTTATACATTAATGGTAAAATAATCAAAGGTTCTTAAAAAGAATTTTTAAGGGTGGGGAAGGGGCGAGGGGGCGCTATTAATTAAATTATTTTAATGTTTATGGGAGGAATATATGGAAAAAGATCTAACAAAAGGTAGTGTAATAAAGCATATTTTGTTGATGGCACTACCTACAATGTTTGGTATGGCAGCCCAAATGGTTTACGATCTTGTTGATATCTTTTGGATAGGCATGATTTCCAGTGAGGCGATAGCGGGGGTGACGATTTTTTCAACTATTTTTTGGATGGTAGATTCATTAAATGAGATTATTGGTGTAAGTTCAATCTCATTGGTATCTCAAGCTTACGGTAAAAAAGATTATAATCAAACTGCAAGATCAATTGAACAAACTATAAGTTTCAAATTTTTGGTGGCATTAATAGCTGCAACCTTCATGGCAGTGTTTTTGGAACCATTGATGTCTCTTTTTGCAGATGAAACTGTGGTGAATTATGGTTTAGAGTATGGTTATTTAAGATTGTTCTTTTTACCGATAATGTTCTCTTCCTACTCTGTAAACACTGTTTTTAGATGTTTGGGGGATGCTAACACACCAATGATTATAATGATATTTGTTAGCATACTAAACCTTTTTCTTGATCCTATTTTTATCTTTGAAACGGTACCTTTTATCAACTTACCAGGCTTGGGTTTTGGAGTTTTGGGAGCAGCAATTGCAACCGTGGTTTCTCAGTCCATTGCTTTTCTTATAGGCTTTTTAATTCTTTTTTCCAGAACTCATGAAGTCAAACCTCGTATAAAAGGTTTATTTAGACTAAATAAAGATATTGATATAAAATTAATAACTATAGGAATGCCAAACGGTGTAGAAATACTTTTTAGAAATCTTTCAAATATAGCTATATTAGGTTTTGTCTCACTTTTTGGTAATCAGGCTATCGCAGCAAATGGGATCGCTGGCAGGATTTTTGGATTTGCCTTCGTCCCTTTGTTTGGTCTTACTATGGGGGCATCTTCTGTGGTTGGTCAGGCGATAGGAGCCGGAGATATAAAAAGATCTGAAAGAGCTGCAAATATCACGGGAATATTAGGTTCAGTTGCAATGTTATTTTTCATTGTAATGGCGTTTGGTTTTGGTGAAAGTGTGATTTCTCTCTTCACAAACGACGCTATTGTGATTAAATATGGAACTGAATTTCTAAAGTATGGATCAGTAGGTTTAGTTGTATTAGGATATGGTTATGGCCTTGCAAGTGCTTTTTCTGCATCGGGGTACAATTTTCCGTTTCTTTTATCGAGCATTATTTCAAGGTGGGGAATACAATTATGCATTTTAATCGTAGCTATTAATATTTTTAACCAGCCCTTAACATGGGTGTGGCTTTCTTATATGTTCGGGGATATCGCAGAATCTTTCATCCTTTTTTATTTTTATCAAAAGGGAAGATGGAAAGAGAAAAAAGCATGGTAGTAAAATATAAAACCAGAAAATATTAGTTGCACATGCAACCAAATTTTAACGGGAAAATGGTTGTATATGCAACAATTTTTTTCTATAATTATTTTTGTTTCCATTTCTCTCTTATGGTCAGGCTGTAGGTTTCAATTGATCACTGGGCTCTTCCTTAGAAGAGTGGAGAGCTGATTTTTAAAGGAGGCAAAATCAAAAGTTGCTTAATTTAGAGCAAGATCCATCGGTTATTAGCAAGATATCATGTTTATTCAGAACCATGAATTCGATGATGAAAAAAGAACTTCAAAGGTTTGACATTGGAAGAGGTCAATTTCAGTTTCTTATGTACTTACTTAAAAAAGGAGATGGAATAAGTCAAGAAGAATTAAACGAGCAGCTAAATTTCGATAAAGCAACTACCGCAAGAGCAATCAAGAAGCTTATAAAAAATGGTTATCTTACAAAAAAAATCGATGATAATGATCATCGAATCAATAGAATATTTTTGACAAATAAAGCTTACCAAATCTATAACGAAATGGTTAAGATGAATGATTATTGGGAAAGAATTATAACAGACAATCTTTCAACTGAGGAAAAAGAAATGGTTCAACATATATTGGATAAAATGCTCACTAACATACTAAAATACAAAGCTAAAGATCATGAGGAGGTGTCGTAATTGGAAGAAAATACCAATAAGCTTGAAGACAAGAAGATAGGGAAGCTATTAATGGAACTGTCATTACCAGCAATAGTTGCCATGTTGGTCCAAGCTTTGTACAATTTTGTCGATACTATATACATTGCCCGAGGTGTTGGTACACTTGGAATAGCTGGAGTATCTGTTGCCTTTCCAATTCAGATGATCATTATGGCTTTTGGTGGAATGATAGGAATCGGTGGGGGAACATTAATATCCCGAAGTTTAGGAGCCAAAGATGTTGAGCGGGCAGAAAACGCTTTAGGGAATATTTTTTCTGCTATCTTCGTTTTAAGCATAGCTCTTACTATTCTTGGTACTATCTTTTTAGATCCTATTTTAAATCTCTTCGGGGCCACACCTGATATCCTTTCATACGCAGAGGATTACATGAGTGTAATCCTGTATGGAGCAATACTCTTTACAATTGGAATGGCAAGTCACAACGTTATGAGAGCAGAAGGTAATGCGAAATATGCCATGATAGCTATGATCGTTCCAGGAGTATTGAACATTATTCTTGATCCTATTTTTATATTTGGATTGAATATGGAAGTAAAAGGCGCAGCAGTAGCTACTGTTCTTTCTCAGCTTGTTGGTGTTATTTATATAGGATATTACTTTTTCAGTGGAAAAAGTTCTTTGAAATTTCACAGAAAGAATTTCATATTAGATAGGCATATCATGTCTGAAACGCTAGGGGTTGGAGCTTCTGCTTTTGTTAGACAAGTTGCTGGAAGTTTACTAGCAATAGTTTTAAATAATTTGCTAGGTACGTACGGGAGTTCTCTGCATATAGCAATTTTTGGGGTAATAAATAGACTTTTAATGTTCTTTTTTTTGCCTATGTTTGGTATAGCGCAAGGTTTTTTACCAATAGCTGGTTATAATTATGGAGCCAAAAGATATGACAGAGTAAAAGAAGTTTTGAAAAAAGCAACAATTGCTGCTCTTACATGGTCCATAGTTTCATTCTTTTTAGTTCAATTGTTTCCTGGTTTTCTACTGTCAATATTTTCAACAGATCCGTCCTTGATTAGTGAAGGTATTCCTGCTCTAAGAATAGACGCGATGTTTATATGGGTTGTTGGCTTTCAAGTTGTTGGATCATCTTTATTTCAAGCTATTGGTAGAGCTGGTCCTGCACTATTGTTATCAATGTCAAGACAAATATTGATATTTATTCCAATGGTGTTTGTAATGTCACACTTTTTTGGATTAATGGGCATTTGGTACACATTTCCTATTTCAGATGTTTTATCAGCATTGTTAACATTATTTTTTGTGATTAGAGAGATAAAAATTTTGAATACTCTACAGAAAAAGCAAGTTCAAATTAACAATGAAGATAAAGAAATTGAGGAATCTTATACATCGGAAGGTAAGCATGAATACCAACCCCAAGAAAAATAATAAGGCTCGATAAAAATATATCGAGCCTTTAATATATACGCTTTTTATGCTCTTTCTAAGTAATCTCCTGTACGAGTGTCTACTTTTATTTTTTGACCTCTTTCCACAAAAAAAGGGACAGTGGTTTTCAATCCTGTTTCTAATGTTGCCGGTTTGCCACCACCAGACACGGTGTTTCCTTTAAAATTAGGTTCTGTGTCAATAACGGTTAGAACCACAACTGTGGGAAGTTGAATAGAAACAGGATTTCCATTAAAAAAGACTAGATCGACTTCCAAATTTTCGGTTAAATAAAATTTTTCATCTTCTAACTCTTGAGAAGGCAAAGAATATTGTTCATAGGTGTCGAGTAGCATAAAGTAATAATGATCGTCATCGTTGTATAAATACTGGGCTTTACTAAAACTTATATCAGCTTCTTCAACCTTCTCACCACTAGAAAAACTAACCTCTTTTATTAATCCTGTCATGACACTTTTTAGGCGGGTTCTAATTAATCCGCTGCCTCTTCCCATAAAATGCTTATTGGCTTCAATTACACGGTACATTTCGTTTTGATAAACTATAAAATCTCCTTTTCTTAAGTCTCCTACATCGATCATTCAATTTCCTCCTTGATTTTCAGTTAATCTCAATTAAAGGGGCATAAAAAAACTAAAACCCCACAAATTCATTTTAATTATATTTTTTTAATGATGACTAATAATAGGCAAAACTTCACTACAGAATAAATTTAGCAATTATTTCTTAACTTGTCAAGTCTTTTCTTGTACGTTTGTTTAAAATGTTGTACCTAATTATCTTTTAGCTAGGTTTACTCATAATTCATATACTGTTTATAAAAAATTAACTTGCATTCCTATCCATTTTGTATTATAATACTTTTGCAACACATTCCGTATGCTGCAATGGGTGGCGCGGTAGAAATTTGGAGGTAACAAAGTGAAAGGTAAAGTAAAGTGGTTTGATTCAAAGAAAGGTTATGGCTTCATCACAGGGGAAGATGGGAACGATGTATTTGTACACTTCTCAGCTGTTCAAATGGATGGCTACAGAAAGTTAGAAGAAGATCAAGAAGTTGAATTTGAAGTTGTCGAAGGTGACAAAGGTCCTCAAGCTTCAAATGTAAGACCCTTATAACCCTTATAAGTGTATACCATAATCTAAACCCAAAATACACCAAGGAGCGCGAAAGCGCTCCTTTATTTATTTGCTCTCTTGAATTATCTTTAATCCTGAGCTTGTTCCTATTCTATCAGCTCCACAACCTATCATTTTTAAAGCTGTTTCCAAGTCTTTAATACCTCCGGATGCTTTTACTTTCATTTCATTTCCTGCGAGGAAATTCATCAATGCCACGTCCTCTAATTCAGCCCCTCCACTTCCAAAGCCTGTAGAAGTTTTAACAAAATCCGCTCCAGCTAGTTTTGAAATTACAACGGCAGCTATCTTTTCTTCCTTCGAAAGATAACAGGTTTCAATTATAACTTTTAACAATTTTTTAGCATCTTTAGTCAATGAAGAAATAGCATGTATTTCTTCATAGATATAATCATACTGTTGCACCTTAAGCCTTCCTATATTCAACACCATATCTAATTCATCAGCGCCATCTTTAATCGAATTTTCAGATTCGTAAACTTTTGTTTGTATAGTATTGGCTCCCAGAGGGAATCCAATCACTGTTGCTACTTTTACTTCACTATCTGTAAGGATTTCTTTTGATAAACTTACATAAGTTGGATTAATGCAAACCGCGTAGAAATTGTTATCTTTAGCTTCTTTACAGAGAGTTTCGATATCTAAAGGTGTTGAGGTAGCTTTAAGCATGGTATGATCAATATATTTTGCCACTTCTTGGGGTTTTAAATCTGCCTGTCTTTCCTCAAAAGTGAATTCCTTTTCAACCCTTCTTGTTTCATTTTTGATTATCTTTTCTAATTCTGAAATTCTCATGTTTTGGCTCCTTCCCTTAAATAATAAGATTGTCTTTCGAAAATAATTTCTGAAATATTTTATCATATTTTAAAAAAATGTGGTATAATAATCTTGAAAGTAAATAATAAATGGCCAGGGGAGCTGAAAGGCTGAGAGGATGCCAAAAAGGTATCGACCCTGACTACCTGATCTGGATAATACCAGCGAAGGGAGGCTAAAAATATGTATTCAATTTGATCCTGTTCTCACTTTGCTGGTGAAGAACAGGATTTTTATTTTTCACAACAGGGTAATAATAGGAGATTCCATGTTGGAAATTATCTCATTTAAGCTAACTAAATAACTATTTAAAAGAGGTGAGTTAAGGTGAAAAAGTTTTTAGCGATGTTGGGTGTTATAGTTGTTTTGTTATCTTTTGCTTTTTCTGAGGAATTGACTGTCTATGTTTATGAAAGTTTCAGTTGGATTGAGCAAGGTACGGTTCAAAAGTTCGAAGAGATGTACGGCTGCGATGTAAAAGTGGTAAAATTGGGTGATGCAGGTAATGTACTTACACGGCTAGTTTTGGAAAAGAAAAATCCTAGAGCGGATGTAGTCATTGGGCTTGATCAGTCTTTAGCTGCAAAAGCTGTTGAAGAAGATCTATTGATCCCTTACAAGCCAAAAAACATTGAAAATGTTGCAGACAAAGCCTTGATATTTGATCCCGAATATTATGTAATTCCTTACGACTATGGAGCTATTGCCATCATTTATGATCCTGAAAAGATACAAGAAGAATTAGTATCTTTTGAAGACCTAACGAAATATAAAAATTCTTTGATAATTCAGGATCCAAGAGCATCAAGCACCGGTCAGGCTTTTTTACTATGGACAATAGCCGTTTATGAAAATGAGTGGAAAGATTTTTGGGAAAGACTTAAGCCTGCAATATTAACGGTGAGTCCTAGCTGGGATGATTCTTTTGCAAAATTCGAAATTGGTGAGGCGCCTATGATGGTCAGCTATGCAACTGATAGCGCATATTCGCAATATTATTACGGATCTAGTAAGTACAAGGTTTTTATCCCCAAAGAAGGTGCATATGTTCAAATAGAAGGTGCAGGTATCGTTAAAGGTACTGATAATTTAGATTTAGCTCAGAAATTCATAGAATTTATGTTGACAGAAGATTTTCAAAAAGAAATACCTTTAAATCAATGGATGTTCCCTGTAATTGATGTTGAACTACCTGAGGTTTACCAATATGCAGTGGTTCCCGAAAAAATTCTGACTATACCAGCCCAAGAAATTTCAAACAATCTAGAAATATGGCTGAAAGAATGGGAGGATCTATTATACTGAACTTATGAACAATAGAAGAAGCAAGAATTTGCTGTTTATTTTATTTTTGAGTTTGTGGTTGATTCCTTTTTCTTTTTTATTTAAAGATTTTTTTCGTTTGGAAGGTTTAGTTAATTTCCTGGATCCGCGTACGTGGCGGATCCTTGGTTTTACTTTTTATCAAGCCTTTCTTTCATCTGTGTTGTCAATGTTTATAACTTTGATTCCGGCGTATTTTACTTCAAGAAATGAAGGGATCATATCTAAATTATTAGACAACACGATTTTCATCCCTTTCTTTTTTCCTCCGGTCTCGGCAGTTATGGCTTTCACTCTTGTTTATTCTTCAGTTGGTATACTTTCAAAATTAGGTTTTAATTTAAATATTATGTACACGTTGAAAGCGATAATTTTAGCTCATATCTTTTATAACTCTCCCATATTTGTTCGTTACATATCGGAGGCTCTTAGAAGGGTGCCAGCAAGTTTTATTGAAACAGCCAGTATGGAAGGAGCGGGAAAATTTAAGACTTTTATAAACGTAGAATTACCTTTGATCATTCCATCCATTTCAAGGGCTTTATTTCTAGTATTTACATATAATTTCACAAGTTTCGCGATTGTTTTGAGTTTAGGTGGAGTAAGATATTCTACTTTGGAAGTAGCTATTTCTACAACATTAAGAAGCTCCTTGGACTTTCCCAAGGCTTTATCTTATGCATTAATTCAACTCATAATCCTCACGATGCTTAATATCTTTATATCAAAATTTGAACCTATATCTTTCGAATTTGAGCCATTATCTCAAAAAAAATCCGGATACCTAAGCAGGACAATATCGATATTTTACTTAATCTTTGAATATTCTATCGTCTTAATTGGTATTGCAGCTTCTTTTTTCGATTTTATAAATATGAAATTTGATATATCTTCATTTTTGAATTTATTCTCTAAAGAGTTGAATAGTGTATATCCAGTTGTTAGATCGATTTTAAATTCCTTTTTAGTATCCACGGTATCAGCTTTCTTTGCTGTAATAACAGCATATTTTTTATTGAAAAATTACAGTAAGCTCATCAATGTCAGTGTAATGGCTACTTTAGGAATATCATCTGCATTTTTGGGTATGGCTTTACTTTATTTAAATATACTATTTAATATTCCGTACGTATTGTTGTTGATTTTGGGATATTTCTTGATAACCATACCCATTGCGTATTCATTTTTATTCCAGCCGGTTCGAGGATTTGACAATAAAATAATTGAAGCTGCAAAAATCGACGGGGCAAACAAACTGACTATCTTTCTAAAAGTAGAATTACCTCTTCTGCTTTCTTCCATTACGAGTGCGTTTCTTCAGATATTTGCAATAATTTTTGGTGAATTCACCATCAGCTACACTATGCAAGTAAGGGATTACTTTCCTCTTGTAAGTGTGGTTAACTATTCTCTTTCCTCAGGGAGATTGTATCAGGAAGCAAATGCCTTAAGTGGGCTGAACATAATTATAATCTTCTTTATCTTTTATATTAGCAATAAATTTGCAAAAAAGTCGGAAATTTAAATATTATCTTTTTCAACTACAGCAATAGCGAACTCCGTAATAAAATATGCTTTCATCATATAATATTTTTCGTTTTCCTCATTACTTAAAACCTCTTCAAACAATTTATCGTTAGAAATATTAAGTTTATTCCTCAATATAACTAACATATTGAATTCTCTAATCTCATCTATTTCAAAATATTTTATGAGCCCGGTGGTCTTTAAATAATTATTTACGGCGGTTTTTATGTAATCATATATCTTTTGTTTTATTGGTAAAAATTTAAAAAAATTGTTTCTCATCAAACTAGCAACCTTCATTGCTCCAACCTTTCTAATAGATAAAAGTTCAAAAACGTTATCGTATTTAAAATCAATATACATTCCAAAAAATTTACCGCTCAATCTCCCTTTGGCATCTTTTTCTTTCAACATCTCACTGTTGATAGTTAATGCGAACGGAAATATAGTTATAGTCTCTAAGAAGTTATCGAAATTAATTTCTAAATCATCGATATTGTAATTTAATTTTTCCTCCACTTCTGACCTTACACTGATCTCTGCTTCTTTGAATTTATAAGCAGCCTCTTTTAGATTTTCTATAATCTCGTCCATTTCACTGGGATCTGCGTTTTTTAAAAATTCAAGATTGAACTTTTGAAGCTCTGGATGTTCCTTAAACAATCTATCTAAAAATTTTTTAAAATCTTCATCATCGTAATCGCTCATAATACATTCCTCCAAACAAAGTTTCAAAGAAAATATGTCTCATCTACGTTAATTATAACATATATTGTGATCTATCTAGGAATTTTTTGAAAAAAATAAAAAAATGGTATAATTTTAAATGTAAAAGTAATTTTGTAGAGCAGGTTGCGTTCCTAATGGGCGGGCTGCGGGGCGAAGGGGCGCTATATAAAGAGTTTCTAAAGAAAGTAAATCAAAAATTAAAAGGAGGGAAACTAAATGCAAGATTACCACGAACCTTATGAAGAACTAAGTGACAAAGATCGTTCTTATGTATACGCATTAAACAGTTTAAAAGAGGAGATTGAAGCAATAGATTGGTACAACCAAAGGGCGGCTGTTTCCAAAGATCCAACCATCAAAGAAATTATGGAACACAATAGAGACGAAGAAATTGAACATGCGGTAATGCTTATTGAATGGTTAAGAAGAAACATGGATGGATGGGATGAAGAACTGAAGACTTATCTTTTCACAGAAAAGCCATTGCTGGAAGTAGAGGAAGAAGCTGTTGAAGGAGAAAGCAAAGAAGAATCTTCTTCGAATAAAAAAGGTGATTTAGGACTAAGAGGATTGAAGTAGAAAAAATACTAAAGATGAAGCTAATCGGTGATATGTCAAGGGGTAAAAATCAAAAAAATTGTTAAAAATTAGCGTAACTGACAATGCCCATACTTTCAGAAAAACACAAAATAGGCTTGAAAACACAAAAAGATTCACTTGTATCTATTCAACTTAGTAATTCGAATAGATTCGATTTTTGCTCAGCAATGCAAAAATCATGCGAACCAACTTACGAGCCGTGAGCGCGAGGGCTCTTTTGTGTTGATGAGTGGTAACCTCGTAGTATTTTTTCTGATAATACTCTTCGAACTCAGGGATATGATTTTTAACGGAGTTAGCAGCTTCTATAAAATAGTATCGAAGATACGGGTTACCTGTTTTAGTCATTTCTGTCTCATCAGAGGAATAATTCCCTGATTGACGTTTTCTCCATGTCAGTCCTGCGAATTTAGCTAAACTATCGTGAGATGGAAAGGAAGCTATCGTACCTATCTCACTGATGATACCAGAGGATATAACAGGACCGATACCCTTGACAGAGATGAGTGATTGATATTCTATGGGATTAAGCCCTTTTACCGTTTTTTCAATAGCCTTATCAACGGTTTCTATTTCATTTTCCAAGGCTTTTATTACGTTGAAGGAAGAAGAGATAGCGATATTCAAAGGTTCATAAGCCATTTTGTCTAATCTGTACGAATTATTGGCTGCTTGTTTAAGAAGTGTTGCAACCTTCACGGGATCTTTGAATCTGTTTTTACTTTTTTTCATAACGAACTGAGTTAACTCATCGATGGGTTTGTAAACTATTTCATCCAAAGAGTAGAACTCAGTCAAAGCAGCACAAGACGTAGCACCATATATATCGGAAAAGGGCTTATCCCTATTATTCACAGCCAATTCACTGAATTTCAAATAAATGTTGGAAAGCATCCAATTCTTTTCAGAAGCGAGTGTTTGAACTAAATGGAACCTATGGCGTGTGAGTCTTTGTAAAGCCAAAAACTGAGAACCACGCCAAGGGGAAGAAGAAATCTTGCCACATCTAGCGAAATCGGCTATGACGTAAGCGTCCAAATGATCTGTTTTATCGATATCGACAAAAGTCTTTTTGTAATTGGCGGTAGTTTTTGGAATGAGCTGGTACACAAGAGGTTTAAAAGGCAAAAGTTTCTTGTTGGTTGATAGGAAATTGGCTATGTGAGTACTGTAAAAAGAAGTAGCTTCCAAAGCAATAACGACATATTCAAGGTTATTAGAAACAAGGCAATTGACGATAGCCTCAGCGATGTATTCAGCACCTATTCTGTTATTTTTAGTATCAAAATCAAGAAGTTTGTTGTTTTGAAAATCAATTGCACAAACTGTATTAGTTAGAGAACTCACATCGATACCGACGAATAAAGTAGATAAAACGTCGTAATTCATAGTTATTTCACCACCTTTCGAATAAAGATAAAGGATGAAAGAAAGAGATGCCCTAATCTTAGCAGCCAAAGGCAACCTCGCGCTCTATGAGCATCCACCAATGAAAAATAGCCTTGCTGATGGCCTAATCAAAGGTGATGCAGTAATCGGTTAGCAAATTGACTGCTAAGTCAGGAAACAAGCTTTTTAAGCAACGGCCAAAAGGTCTTGCAAGGAGGCGAGGAATCTTCCCTCGCTAATCATCCTGGTACTATTTTAGCATTAGGGCATCTCTTTACAAAAGAAATAATAAAAAGATCAAAAGACTGATTTTAGTACCATTTTTTGAGTTTCATATCCATACATATTATACGAGGAGGGGTAAAAATGGATTTTCTTAAAAGAGAGTTAGCTCCAATAACTGAAGAAGCTTGGGAAGAATTAGACGAAAGGGCAAAGGAGATTTTTAAGAACAAATTAAAAATAAGACCAATTATTGATGTTGAAGGTCCTTATGGATGGGATTATTCTTCATACAATTTAGGTACCAACGAGCTTATAGAAAACCCAAGAGATGGATTGGGATGGGGAATAAGACAAGTTTTACCTATAGTAGAGATTAGAAACCCATTTGTTTTGAAACAATGGGAGCTTGATAATATCGAAAGGGGCTTAAAAACTCCGGATTTGGAAGGGTTAGAAACCGCTGCTAAGCAGTTGGCTTCCTTTGAAAATAAATTAATTTTAAAAGGTATAGAAAAAGCCAATATAATTGGCTTGCAAACGCTTGCTAAACAAAATTCTGTGGAGAGCTCCAAAGAAAGCCTTAAAGATTTTGTTAAATCTTTATTTGAAGTAAAAAAGAGATTCATGGAGCAAGGGATTGAGGGACCGTATACTTTAGTGATCAACAAAGAATTATGGCAAGATTTATTTACCATGAATCTATCGTATCCTTTGGATTTAGTTGTTAAAGAAATTATAGACGCCAAAGTAAAACCTATGCATGAAGTGGATGAAAGTTTTGTAGTTTCTAACCGTGGTGGAGACTTTAAATTAATTTTAGGCCAAGATATTTCCTTAGGATATGAAAGCAAGTTTGACGAGCAGCTCAAATTTTTCTTCACTGAAAGTTTAACCTTCCATGTAGTAACGCCAGAAGCTATAGTGGGTTTAGAAATGTAAATTACTTTTAAAAAACATTTGTTGCAACAACCTGATTATTATAAATAAAAAAATCGGCCTCAATTTGTTCTTGTTTAAATCATAATTTGAGGCCGATTTCTTCTATTTTTATAAAGTAAGAATTCCTTTTTCATCTTCCAATTTGTTCTTGATGTTGTTGATCTTATTTTTTATCATTTCATTTCCCATCAACAAAGAATGTTCTATTTTTTTGATGGAATGAATAATAGTAGAATGATTTTTATCTAATTTTTCGGAGATATCTTTGGTTTTCAACTTCATAGTGGTCTTAAAAAGATAAGCTAAAACTTGACGTGCTAATGCTATTTCTTTTTTTCTAGATGATGAGAAGATATCCTTTCTATTTATATCAAATTCAGCAGCAACCAAATCTATAACTGTATCTATTTTCACAGTTTCAAGAACTTCTGGTGATTGGAACCTAACTTTGTTCGCGTTCATTCTCATCATTGAATTCACTATCGTTTTTGCAGATTCAATATTTGCTGGTGCACCTGAAATTTGACTTTGCAACAGAAGGTTCATAATGGCGCCCCGAAGTTTTCTTAAGTTTGTATCGACATGTTCAGCCAAATAATAAGCAACATCATCGGTAAGTTGAAGAGAAATCATTTGTGCCATTTTCTTAGCTATTAGGTACTTTGTTGCCTTATCAGGTGCTTGTATATCAGTTATCAAACCCATTTCAAACCTACTAATCAATCTAGGATGAAAGGTTGCCAATTCATCAGGTGTTCTATCGGAGCATATTACTATCTGTTTTCTTGAGTTAAAAAGAGAATTAAAGGTATGAAAAAGTTCGCTTTGTACGGTATTTTTCCCAATTAAAAATTGAACATCATCTATCAATAAAAAATCAACATTCCTTCTAAAGCGTTCTCGGAAGTTCTCCATATCACTAGCTCTTATTCCATCCATCATTTGATTCATAAAATCCTCAGCGGTTACATACTTAACCTTCAAATCAGGAGCATTTTCCATCAAAAAGTTCCCTATTGCATGTAAAAGATGAGTTTTACCTAGTCCAACATCTCCATATATAAATAAAGGATTATATTTGCCAGGATTTTTACAAACTTCCAAGGCTGAATAATAAGCTATTCTATTGGAATTTCCTGTAACAAAGCTGTCAAAGGTGAACTCAGGATTAAACTCTGATAGTTTCAAAGGCCTGTTTTTTATTATTGGGCCATTTACTGCATTTTTTTGTTCTTTGCTAATAGGGATTTCCTTAAAAACAACCTCTACAGGTTTGCCTAGGATATTGTTTATAGTTTCTTTTATTATTGAACCGAATCTTTTCTCGACAGCTTCTTTAATAAATAAATTTCCTAATCCAACAACGACTTTTTTGTTGTCTAATTCCAAAATTTGAGCCGTTGTTAGCCAATTATTCCAGGTATCTCTAGACATGTTGGAACGTAGTTTTTCAATTAGTTCATGCTTTTCCATTATTTTCACCCCTTGGAATAAAACCCAATATATACTTTATCATAAGGGGTGAACTTAATCAAGAAAATTTTTGATTAAAAATCTGATTAGACGCTATTTATGCTTGATATAGAACTTAAAATTTTTAGATCCCTCGTCTTCAAAAGATTTAAGAAGCAAATTGTGGAACGAAAATTGTTAAATCTTTGTTTTAAAAAATAAAAATGTATAATATACAAACGTATTAATTTTTGAATAATAAGAAATGTTAATATATATTATGTTAATTTAAAATAACTTAATTTAAATAATAATATTTTTTGTTATTAGGATAATTCCAGGAGATCCCGTTGCAGCAATGTTAGGTGGAAGAGCCTCTCAAGAAGTTATTGAAGCCAGGAGAGCAGAATTAGGACTTAACGATCCCATATTGGTTCAATTTTTTAAATACGTAGGGGGACTGTTCAAAGGTGACTTGGGAACTTCAACAATGACAGGAAGACCTGTACTTGATGAGATATTAGAAAGATTTCCCGCTACACTTGAATTAACAATTTTTGCGTTTATTGTAGCAGTAGTTATAGGGATCTTTTGGGGTTCAAAAGCCGCACAAAAAAGAGACAAACTTATCTCAAGTATTTTTTTAAGAATGGTTCGAAATAATACAATTTTAACGTTAACCTCTGATTATGTTAAATCTGCTAAAGCAAGGGGTATACCTGAAAATAGGATATTGTACAGGCATGCTTTAAGGAACGCTTTAGTTCCTATTTTAACCGTTATGGGATTACAGCTTGCACTATTGATGGCTGGGGCTGTTTTAACTGAAACAACTTTTTCTTGGCCAGGGATAGGAAGTTACCTCATCATGAAAATCAGATATAGAGATTTTCCTGCTATTCAAGGAACGATAGTTTTTTTCGCAATTTTCGTAATAATAATTAATATAATAGTAGAAATTATCAACGCCTTAATAGACCCAAGGGTAAGGTACTGAGGAGGGTATAAAATTGGAAGAACATAAATTCATTTCATCGAAGATTGGGAAGAGATTTTCCAGATTCTTTAGAGGTTCCAATGCATGGCTTACCTTCATAGGTATGGTTATTTTAATTTTTTACATTTTTTTAGCCATTTTTTCACCTCAGATAGCTCCTTACGACCCTACAGAAAGGGTTGGAAGATCTTTAACCCCTCCGAGTAATGAGTTCTGGTTTGGAACTGATAACCTTGGAAGAGATGTATTTAGCAGGGTTGTTTATGGGGCTAGAATTGCCTTAACAATAGCTTTTGTTTCTGTAGCAATAGCTTCAGCAATTGGCATACCGTTAGGACTATTATCGGGATTTGTAGGAGGAATATTCGATAGAATAATGACCATTGTTATGGATGCTGTATATTCCTTTCCAGGTTTAATTCTTGCCATTGCGATAGCTGCATTTTTAGGACCAGGTATTATGAATATCGCTATTTCAATAGCCGTGGTTTACATACCCACATACTTTAGGGTCATTAGGAATCAAGTATCTTCAGTAAAAAATGAACTTTATGTCGATGGCGCAAGGGCTATAGGCGCTTCGAACTTGTCTATTTTGGGAAGGTATATACTTCCAAATGTGCTTCCGTCCGTTGTGGTTGTGCTTTCTATGAACCTAGCAGACGCCATAATGACAGAAGCTGGGTTGAGCTTTTTGGGATTAGGCATAGCTCCTCCAACTCCCGATTGGGGTTTTGATTTGAGCAACGGTCAAAGATTCATTTTGAGTGGTGCTTGGTGGGCTTTGACGTTTCCCGGTGTTGCTATAATGACTGTTACACTAGGATTTTCCATGTTCAGCGAAGGTTTGAACGAGATGCTGAATCCTACAATTAGGGAAAGAAGGTAGTAAGAGTGCTTGAAGTGAAAAATCTGAAAGTTTATTATAAAAGTGAAGAGGGTATTATAAAAGCGGTTGACGATGTTAGTTTTAAGGTAAAAGACGGAGAAACCCTGGGCCTAGTGGGAGAATCGGGCTGTGGGAAGTCTACCTTAGGACAAGCTATAATGAAAATATTACCGTTAAATGCACGATTGTACGGCGAAATTATATTAAATGGTCAAAATATTATTAAAATGAACGAAAAACAAATGCGAGAAATTCGTGGTAGAGATATTACCATGATCTTTCAAGATCCGATGACTTCTCTCAATCCCATCATGAAAGTCAAAGACCTGTTTGTTGAAATTGTAAGAGCTCATTTTCCCGATATATCTAAAGAAAAAGCTATAGAAATGGGTGGTGGTGTCCTAAAGGATGTGGGAATAGACCCAAGTAGGATGAACCAATATACATTTCAATTCAGTGGTGGTATGAGACAAAGGGTGATGATCGCCCTAGGTCTTGTTTTAAAACCGTCCTTTGTCATTTCTGATGAGCCAACAACTTCTTTGGATGTCATAGTTCAAGCACAAATAATAGAGTTGATGAATAAATTAAGGGATGAATATCAAATGTCTATGTTGCTTATAACACATGATTTAGGTGTAGTTGCTCAACTTGCAGATAAGATTGGAGTAATGTATGCCGGTCATTTGGTGGAAATATCTTCAAAGGAAAATATTTATTACAATCCCAAGCACCCTTATACAAAAGCTCTTTTAGATTCAATCCCAAATACAGATATCAACGACAAAGATTTAAAATATATTCCTGGAAGTCCTCCAGATTTAGGTAAACCTCCAAAAGGATGCCGATTCGCCCCTCGGTGTGAGTATGCTATGGATATCTGCCATGAGCAGGAGCCCCCAAGTTTTTTAATCGAAGGATCGGAAGTTAAGTGCTGGCTTTATGAAAATTCTCAAGATTTAAATAATGTAAATGTAGGTGGTACTAATGACTGAAAATACAATCTTAAAAGTTCAAGGTTTGAAAAAATATTTTCCTCTAAAAAGAACGGTGGGGGAAGTTTTAACTAGAACTCCACCAAAATACGTAAGGGCGGTAGATGAGATTAATTTTGAAGTAAAAAAAGGTGAAACTCTTGGTTTAGTTGGTGAATCAGGAAGCGGGAAAACAACTACAGGTAGGCTGATTACAAGGTTAGAAGATCCCACTGAAGGAAAAATTTTATTCAAAGAAAAAGACATCAGTACATTAACAAAAAAAGAATTAAAACACATAAGAAAAGAGATTCAAATAATCTTTCAAGACCCACTTGCAGCCTTGAACCCTCATATGAGGATCGGTGAGGCTGTGATGCATCCTCTAGAAATACACAATATTGGCAAAGACCATTCCGAAAGACAAAAGCTTGTTATGGAGATGTTGGAAAGGGTACAGTTATCACCTGCTAGTGAGTATTATTATAGATATCCTCGTGATTTATCTGGTGGTCAAAGGCAAAGGGTTGTAATAGCAAGAGCTTTGATCTTAAAGCCTACTTTTGTTGTGGCGGATGAAGCAGTTGCGATGTTGGATGTCTCTGTTAGATCCCAATTGTTGCAACTGATGATCAACTTAAAAAACGATTTTGATCTGACTTATCTTTTCATCACACACGATTTAGCTACAACCAAATATATATGTGACAGAATCGCCGTAATGTACTTGGGCAAAATTATCGAAGTTGGAAATTTTGAGCAAATATATACAAAACCCAAACATCCGTACACTCAAGCTCTAATATCAGCCGTTCCTGAACCTGACCCCAAGAGCAAGAAAAGAAGAATAATACCTCAAGGGGAAGTTCCAAATGCCGTTAACATCCCTACAGGTTGTAGGTTTCATCCTCGATGCCCGTATGCAAAAGAAATTTGTAAAATTAAAGAACCCATTTTGAAAAATGTTGAAAACCAAGAAGTTGCCTGTCATCTCTATGATTCAGAATATGAAAAGAGTGCCGTTTAGATCTTATTTTCTTTTCAAGAAAAGGTTTATTGCTAATTTTAACTTTTTAGAACCTATAAGGTACGCTGATAGGAAGTAGACGATGACACTAAGAGCAATCAGGAGAACAACTAACAATCTCGAATCGAAAAATCCTTTACAAGTCACAATAAATATGGACATAAAAGCGCTTGCGATGAAAATTTTAAATATTTCTACCCAATCTTCACCAGTCAAACCTTTAATAATATTGAAACCAGTCATAAACATGCCGATAATTCCAGAAATAGAAGTTGCAAAGGCAATTCCAACAACACCATATCTGAAAGCCAACAAAACATCGAGAATTGCGTTCACTGAAAGCATTACAACTGCGACTAAAGAAGGATACCTTGTATTCAATTTAGAGTGATAAGTCCTAATGAAGATGGTATGTAAAGAATAAAATGGAAGCCCTATAGAATAATACAACAAAGTTTTTGCTGTTATCAACGTATCTTCAAAGGTAAAACTACCATGTTGATATATCAAAGCAACGATCTCATTGTTTAAAAATATCAAACCGAACATGGAAGGAATTGCAAAGAACAAAGTTAGTTCTATACTATCTTTCAAATTCTTGTTGTATTCTTTTTCATCTTTTATACTCGAAGAATACGATAATTTAGGTAAAAGAGCGTTTGCAACGCTGATGGCGAAGATGCTTAAAGGGAGCTGATAAATTCTTAGGGCGTATTGAATGGTCGAGACACCGCCAGTACCGGTCCAGGTTGCGATATTGGTATCGACCAATGTATTCAAGGAAGCTACGGCTACTCCTAATAATGCGGGACCAAACAAGTTCATTATACTTTTCAGATCTTTGAAATTAAAATCAAGTGTCATCCGGAAGTGTATCTTTCTCAAAAGATAATAAACCAACAAAAACTGTAAAACTCCACCCACTGTGAATCCTATAGTTGGTCCCAATATTCTTGGGGAAAAGTAAGAAGATAAAAAGATAAAAACGATACTGCAAAGGTTGGATAAAGCTGGAGCGAAAGCAGGCCCAAAATAGATATCTTTACTATTTAAAACACCGGTAGCTATTGCCCACAAAGAGATAAAAATTATAAATGGATATGTAATTTTCAACAAATAAGAGGTTAATTCCATAGTTGATTCGGCCAAACCTGTTCCCAAAACTAAAACTATTTGGTCGGAAAAGAGATATACAGGTATATATAATAAAACAGTCGTTATTAATACAAACCATATTGTGGTGCTAAGAAAAACCTGAGAATCTTTTCCTTGTTTTCTTGTAAATAAAGGAATAAAAGCTGAGGAGAGGGCTCCATCAGCGAAGATTTTCCGAAGAAAAAAAGGTAGAAGAATGGCAACTAAATATGCATCGTACTCTGCACTAATCCCAAAATAATGAGCAAAGGTAGCATCCCGCAAAAGGCCTAAAAGTCTACTTATAAGAGTTGCCAAAGAGAAAAGAAATGTATGCCTCAACAATTTCGACATCCAAATGCCCCCGATATTCTTTATTTGGTCCTGTACAATCTGTCTCCTGCATCCCCTAATCCGGGAACAATATACGCTTTTGAATTGAGTTTATTATCCAAAGCAGCAGTATAAATAATCACATCTGGGTTTTCACTTACAACTACGTTAACCCCTTCAGGAGCGGCTATCAAGGACATAATAGTGATATTTTGTCCTCCCTGTTTTTTCACTTGCTTTATAGCATGATTCATAGAATGTCCTGTGGCAAGCATAGGATCGAGAATAAAGATTTGATGGTCTTCTGTCAAAGGCGGAAACTTCACATAATACTCTATTGCATTGAGGGTTTCGGGATCTCTATACACACCCAGAAAGCCCACACTGGCGTTTGGAACCAATGAAAGAACACCATCCAGCATACCTAAACCTGCTCGCAATATAGGAACTATGGTAACTTTTTTATCTTCAACCATTTCTCCCTTTGTCTGTGCAATTGGCGTTTCAACTTCAACTTCCATCGTAGGGAGATTTCTGGCTGCTTCATAGGTTAGCAACAGGGTTATCTCCTTCAAAAGTTCCCGGAATTCTTTAGGTCCTGTGTCTTTATTTCTCATTATAGAAAGTTTGTGTTTTATCAAAGGATGATCAACGACGTGAAGATTATTCATTTAAAATTTGCACCTCCCAAATCTTTGTTAAAATATCTATCTAAACATGGATTAAGCGTTATTGTAAATATCGTATAAAATCATCGTCTCCTTTACGGTACATCATGGCCGAGGGCTGCTTCATAGATCTTAAACCAATGTTCTCTCGTCATTTCTACGTTCAGAGCTTCAACAGCGTTCTTAAGTCTTTCTAATCTACCGCTTCCAGAAACAGGGATTATCCCGACAGTATGGTTTAAAAGCCATGCGTATACAACAGTATCTACAGAATCGATACCGAGTTCTTTGCCAACTTCTTTCAACGTTGTCAATATTCTTACTGATTTATCGTTTGAACCATCGAATAACTTCCCGCCAGCCAAAGGTGACCAAGCCATTGGATTGATATTTTTCCCTTTTAGAAAATAAATATTATCGTTTTCAAAATGTTCTAAGTTGAATGGAGAGATTTCTATCTGATTAGTCACCAAAGGAAGATTCAATTTCGATTGTAAAGCTTCAAACTGATTGATGGTGAAGTTTGACACTCCGAAGAAACGAACTTTACCAGATTTGTGTAATTCTAAGAAGGCTTCTGCAATTTCTTCTGGGTTCATGAAGGGATCTGGGCGATGTATCAGTAGTAAATCGATATAATCGGTATGAAGACTACGAAGGGAATTATCTACAGATTTCAGAATATGTTCTTTGCTAGTATCGTAATAATGAATTCTTTTTGTCTCCTTGTTAGGAAGTACTATACCACACTTGGTTACAATTTGCATCTTATCTCTTAAAGAAGGATTTGACTTTAAAACTTCTCCAAATAAGCCTTCACAAGTATAATTTCCATAAATATCGGCATGATCGAAAGTAGTTACTCCTAAATCTATCGCTTTCATAATAAATTTTTCTGTTTGTTCTGTTGAAAAATTCCAGTCTCTAAGTCTCATCATCCCTTGTACTATTCTTGATAAATACAAACCACTATTAGAAACGTTGACTTGCATTATTTCACCTCTTGATCTAAAAGAATTTGAATACTTTTTATTCCATTTATTATAACATATTTTATTCTTAGCTATCGTTTGAAATAGAAAAAAAGCAACAAACTTTTAATTTTTTGATATAATTAAATGCATAAGCAGGCCTGCGGGTCAAAAAGGTAAAGGCTCCTTTTCCTTATGGGTGGGGAGCTGGATGAAATGACAAAAGAATCTTTTCCTTATGGGTGGGGAGCGGGGCGAAGGGGCGCTAATAAAAGGTTTAGAGTTTCTAAAAACAGAATTAAATTTTAAAAAAAGGTGGTTTTTACTCTGATAAACGATATAAAAACAATCGAAAAATTACAACAAATAGAACTCTTCGTTTTAGATATAGACGGTACTTTTTATGTCAGCCAAAAGTTAGTTAACGGTGCACTAAAATTCTCCAACCTTTTAAAAAAGCAAAATAAAAAGCTTGTCTTTTTAACCAACAATTCAAACAAATCGAAGAAAGAATACCAACAAGAGTTTGACGCTTTAAACTATCCAATAAAAGAAAACGAAATCTACACAGCAGGTATCGCTGCTGCAGAGTATATAAAAAATAAATTTGGTACAAAAAGAATCTTTTTGGTGGCTACTCCCTCAATGATAGAAGAGTATGAAAAGTTAGGCCATGAAATTGTTACAGATTTCCCTGAGATGGTGGTAGTTACTTTCGATAAAAGTTTAACCTATGATAAGTTAGCAAAAGCCTCCATATTTGTATCTAAAGGAGCCTTCTTTTTTGTTACCAATCCAGATTTGAACTGTCCAACTGAAGAAGGGCCTATCCCCGATACCGCTGCTATTGCAAGTGTAGTATCTAAAGCATGCAATAAAGAACCCGACATCATCTTTGGGAAACCAGATCCCAAGATTTTAGAAATGATAATGAAAGATTATCAAGTAACCCCAGAAAAAACCTGTATAGTTGGAGACAGGTTGTATACCGATATATTAATTGGAATAAACGCTGGTACGTTATCTACATTAGTATTAACCGGGGAAGCAAAATTAGAGGACCTAAAAGATTCTGCAATAAAACCGGATCTTGTAGTTGACGATTTAGGACAACTTGCAGATCTAATCATAGATGGGGGACGTGGCTAAAGGTATAGTCTTTTGTTCTTCCGTAGATGGGGGGAAATGGATAAAAGGACAAAGAATCTTTTCCTTATGGGTGGGGAGTTGGATGAAAGGGTAAAGAACCTTTTCCTTATGGGCGGGTTGCGGGGCGAAGGGGCGCTATCGCAGGACTTTCTAAAGATGTTATTATCGAAATAACAGGAGGGGGAATTTTATTAAAATCTACATTCCAGAAACTTATGAAATAATGCCTCAAAAAAAAATATACTTACTCCGAGCAGGCTTCAATGGATCTAAATTCCAAATCAACGACAAATTAAAAGAAGAAATAAATAAAATATACAAGATCGGCTTAGAATTAGCACAACCAAAAGCCATATGTGACACATATAAAGTAGACTCACTTCCAAAAGAGCTGATTCCTAAATCTTTCGAAGGTGTTAAGTCGATCACTTTTTTTGTATCCACCTTAGGATACGAAATAGACAACTATATATCAAACGCCAATACTCTCTCTTCCATGTTAATGGATGCTTGGGCTTCAGAAGCCATAGAAGCGTTCAACGAATCTATCGATAAAAAACTTAGAAAAGATTTCGGTAAAGGTACCAGGAGATTTTCTCCTGGATATTCGGATATAGATGTGAGAAAAAATTGGGATATCGTCTGTAATTTACTCAAAACAGAGATAGTAGTTGTCAACAAAGAAACTGGTATCATAACTCCAAGAAAAAGTACTGTATGTATGATAGGGTGGTATGATGAATAGAAAAGAGTTTGCAGAAATATTGAATGAAAAGATACTCATTTTAGACGGAGGATATGGAACAGAATTTATAAAAAGAGGATATAAAAATATTCCTGCTGAGATTTTAAACATCGAATATCCAGAAGTAGTTTACAATCTACAAAGTGAATACGTAAAATCTGGAGCAGACATTCTTTTAACTAATACTTTTAGTGGAAATCGACGAAAACTCAAAGAGCTAAATTATGAAGAAGCATTCGAAAAGGTCAACGTCAAAGCAGTTGAAATTGCCAAGCAAGCATCAAAAGGCAAAGCTTTGGTCTTTGGCGATCTATCTTCTCTAGGAGAGTATCCAAAGCCTATGGGAGCTCTTGAAATGGACGAAGCTATTGAGGAGTATTATCAACAGGCAAAAGTGTTGTTTGAAAGCGGTGTAGATGGATTTATCGTTGAAACAATGACAGATATAAAAGAGCTAAAAGCTGCTGTATATGGAATAAGAAAAGTTACAGAAGATTTACCTTTAATAGCTCATATGACGTTTGAAGAGAACGGCCGTTCCGTTACGGGGACTTCTGTGGAAATCTTTGCGAATGTTTTTAATGATTTAGATGTAGATGTACTAGGAATTAACTGTACTTTGGGTCCCGAGGATCTTTTAAAGGTTTTTGAGCGTCTATCACTCTCAACAAACAAGTTTTTATCAGTCGAACCAAACGCTGGTAAACCCATTTTTGATGGAAAAAATTTGAAATACAAAATGACGCCCGAAATATTTGGAATGTTTGTTGAAGACTATTTAGATTTAGGAGTAAATATTATTGGAGGCTGTTGTGGTACCTCTCCAGAACATATAAAGGTAATTAGGAATATGGTAAAAAGAAGACCTAAAAAAATAGTAAAAGAAATACCTATTATGTACTCTTCAAGAACGATTTTAAACAAGCTTTATCCTTTCACAGTTATTGGGGAGAGAATAAATCCTGCCGGTAACAAAAAATTTCAAAATGAAATTGAAGAATTCAACTTCGATAATGTAATAAAAAGGGCAAACAATCAAAAAAATGCAAAAGCCCATGCAATAGACGTTAACTTGGGTATCGAAAAGATTTTGAACGAAGAGCATTTCAAAAAAATTATCATAGAATTAGACAAACACTCTTCTCTTCCTATTTCTTTTGACATTCAAAATATTGGGTTTTTAGAGAGCGCTTTAAAAGAGTATCCAGGAAGACCAATAATCAATTCTTCTAAATTGAGTAAAAAAGATCTAGACAGAAAACTAGAGTTGATTAAAAAATATGGTGGGTTATTAATAGTATTAGCGCTTGAGAAAGAAATCTTAGAATCTGCAGAAGAAAGACTACAGCTGGTGCTAAGAAAATGGCCATACATAGAAAGTAAAGGAATAAGTAAAGATAGAATTATAGTTGATCCATTGGTGCTGTCCCTTGCTGCCAATAACGATCCAAACGTTACCTTGGAGACAGTAAAATTACTCTCGCAAAATGGGTTCAATACCACTATGGGTCTTTCGAATCTTAGTTTCGGTTTACCAAACAGAAATTATATAAATGCAGCTTTTCTCTCAAGGGCAAAAAGTAAAGGCTTGACTTCAGCCATCTTAAATCCAGAAGATGAGTTTCTTATGAACACGTTGAATGGCAACCTATTGTTGGATAAAAATATTGTAATACCAACTAAGGTTGAAAAACAAGATGAATTAACCGAGAAAATCCTACAAGGTGAAGAAGGTGAAGTAAAACGAATCATTGAAAATCAGTTAAAAGAGAAAAGTCCATTAGAAGTTAGTCAAGATGTGCTGGGTAAAGCGATGGAAAAGATCGGAGACCTCTATGCACAAGGGAACATATATCTTCCTGAGTTGTTGTTAGCAGCTGAAACTGTCAAACCCATTTTTGATTACCTAAACAATTTGATTCCTGAATCTCAAAACGATAAAAAAGCTAAAGTCGTACTAGCCACGGTAGAAGGAGATATACACGATATTGGTAAAAATATAGTAGCAGCAGTATTAAGAAGCGCTAACTTCAAAATTATAGATCTTGGCAAAGATGTGGAAACTTCTATAATAATCGACGCTGTACAAAAAGAAAAACCAAATATATTAGGGCTCTCGGCTATGATGACAACTACCGTGGGAAAAATAGAAGAGGTGGTAAATGAACTAAAAAGATTGAACCTTAACGTGAAAGTTATTGCCGGCGGTGCTTCGATGAACAGAAAACTAGCTGAAACTTTTGGATGTGATGCCTACGCTAAAGATGCAAGTGAAGGACTCAAGATATGTAAAAGTTGGATGAATTTGAATTCATAATTGAGCATCTTTCGATCTTTATATATCAAAAATGTTAATAAAAAGAAAATGTTTTGTGTTGTTAAAATATGATAAAATCTATCGGTCTTCTTGAAATACCTATAAATAAAAGATTTTGTGCAAATATAACGAAATTTTTTTCAAATTTTGATAAATGGAGATTTCAGTGTATAATCGCAAATAAATACTTCTAATCATAAATATTTACCCATAATTAGAAATAATGAAACATTTTTCAATTTAATCTAATTTTTGAAAACAATATCTTAGAGATTTTACTTTTACAGGAGGGAAAAAAATTTATGACAAAAGAGGAACTATTGGAACAGATAGAAAGTCAAGGAATAAAGTTTATTAGACTCCAGATTACAGATATCAACGGTGCATTAAAAAACGTAGAAATTCCATCTACTGAATTGGAATCTTCTTTGACAAACGGGACTATGTTTGATGGTTCATCAATTGAGGGACTAGTGAGAATCAACGAATCGGATATGTTACTTAAACCTGACCTAGATACATTTACAGTTTTACCATGGACAGTCGAAAGAGAAAAAGTTGGTAGATTTATTTGCGACATTTATGCTTCAGATGGGAAGCATTTCCAAGGTGACCCCAGATATGTGTTGAAGAAAGTCATGAATGAGATGAAAGAGTACGGTTATACCCCATATGCCGGTCCGGAACCAGAATTTTTTATTCTCCCAAGAGATGAGGAAACCAGGCAGCCAGTGTTATCTCCTCTTGATAAGGGAGGCTATTTTGATTTACTTCCGATAGATTTAGGGGAAAGGGTCAGAAAAAACATGGTGGAAACTCTACAAAGTATGGGTATTAGAGTGGAGGCTGCTCACCACGAAGTAGCCAATTCTCAGCACGAGATTGATTTCAGGTACGACAACGCCTTAAGAACCGCTGACAATATTCAAACTTTTAAATTGGTTGTAAGGACGATAGCCCTATTGAACGGGCTGTGGGCAACGTTTATGCCTAAGCCATTTTTTGGTATGAACGGTTCAGGGATGCATACCCACTTGAGTATCTTTAAAGACGGAAAAAATATATTTTACGATCCAAACGGTACTTATCAGTTAAGTAATGAGCTTAGATGGTTTATTGGTGGTGTTTTTAAACATATTGATTCGATAACCGTTTTGGCAAATCCTACGATAAACTCATATAAAAGGTTAGTTCCGGGATACGAAGCCCCTGTTAACATCGCGTGGTCAGTATCAAACAGAAGTGCTTTAGTAAGAATACCGATGTCAAGAGGTGAAGGAACTAGATTAGAACTGAGATCTCCAGATCCAACGGCAAATCCTTATTTACTGCTAGCAAGTGTGTTTTCAGCTGGTTTAGAAGGTATAAAAAACAAGATCGAACCTCCTCAACCCGTTGATGGAAACATTTACGAAATGGACCATAGAGAAAAGAACGAAAAAAATATTAGATATTTACCGGGTTCACTCCAAGAATCCTTGGAAGCTTTGAAAAATGATGAACTTATGAAAGAAGTCTTGGGAGAACATATATTTGAAAAATTTGTAGAATTAAAAGAAAAAGAGATTGAAGAGTTCAGGATAGCGGTAACTGATTGGGAGATTAGTAGGTACATAAACCAATTTTGATAAACCTTTAATATCTATATTATTATTATTATTTTCTTTTTTGTGTATAAACCGGGGTTTTAAAAAGCATTGTACAGAAACACACTGTATTGGGACAGTCTCCAATATAGGAGGGAGGGTTAAAATGAATAAAGGACTTTACGATCCAAAATTTGAGCATGATGCTTGTGGAGTTGGATTAGTTGCAAGTACAAAAGGAATAAAGTCACACGAAATAGTTGACCAATCGTTAACCGTTTTAAAAAATATGGCTCATCGTGGTGCACGAGGCAGAGGAGAAAATGATGGGGACGGTGCAGGGTTACTGCTGCAGCTTCCCCATGATTTTTTATTAAACGTATCAAAACACTTAGGATTCATTCTCCCAAATCAAAGTGAATATGCCGTGGGTATGATTTTCTGCCCACGAGATAAAACTCTTACAAATATCTTCAAACAACAATTCGAAAAAATAGTTAACAATCAAGGACAAAAGGTGATAGGTTGGAGAGATGTACCTATCAATAAAGCATTTGTTGGTCCAACTGCGTTAAAAAGTATGCCATCTTTTCTCCAAGTTTTTATCGCTAAAAATCCTACCTTGAAATCTGGAATAGAATTTGAAAGAAAATTGTACCTAATTAGGAAAAAAAGTGAGAAAGAGATAAAAATACCCCACACAGATGAAGATAAAAACTTTTATATAGCCAGTCTATCTTCTAAAACAATTGTCTATAAAGGGATGTTAACAGCGGAACAATTAAAGTACTTTTTCCCAGACTTGACCGATCCTCTTTTCAAATCTGCATTTTCTATTGTACACTCCAGATTCAGTACGAACACATTTCCCAGTTGGGAAAGGGCTCACCCCTATAGGTATATGGTTCACAATGGAGAGATCAACACTATAATTGGTAACGTTAATTGGATGAAGGCAAGGCAATCCAAGGTAAGTACTGATATCTTTGGAGAAAACATCAACGATATTTTCCCCATAATCGATGAGGATGGTAGTGATTCAGCAATGTTTGATAACAATTTAGAATTCCTTTATTTGTCTGGTAGATCGCTACCTCATTCGATAATGATGATGATACCAGAACCTTGGGAAAACAATCAAACTATGGATGCAGAAAAGAAAGCATTTTATGAATTTCACAGTTGTTTGATGGAACCTTGGGATGGCCCTGCGGCCATTATCTTTACCGATGGTACCAAAGTAGGAGCTACATTGGACAGAAACGGATTAAGACCACTAAGATACTACATAACGGATGATGAATTGATTCTTGCTTCAGAAGCTGGGGTCCTTGAAATACCTCCTCAAAAGATTTTAAGTAAGGGAAGGATTACCCCAGGGAATATATTGTTGCTGGATATTGACAAAGGTCGAATTCTAAATAACGAAGAGATAAAACGATCTATAGTTTCAGAAAAGCCCTATTTCTCATGGGTGCAAGAGAACATCGTGAATCTTGAAGATCTTCCTGAGCATCCAAAAAGGGGAAATACAGAAATTGATAATTTATCTTTAACTACAAAACAAAAATGTTTTGGTTACACATTTGAAGACATTGAAATGATCATAGAACCTATGGTTATGGATGCTTCCGACCCTGTTGGAGCGATGGGGGATGACACACCTTTAGCCGTTTTATCTGAACGTCCAAAGTTGTTGTACGAATATTTCAAACAGCTTTTCGCTCAAGTAACCAATCCTCCAATAGATGCGATAAGAGAAAAAATAGTCACCTCTACCCATCTTTACATAGGTTCTGAAGGTAATCTTATTGATCCATCATCCATCAGTTGTAGGCAAATTAAGATCAAAAACCCTATTCTTACCAACGATGAAATGGAAAAGATAAAAAATATTGACTTAGAAGGTTTTAAAGCCATCACTTTACCCATCTTATACAAGGTAAAAGATGGAGAAGACGGGCTAAAAACGGCAATTGCAAACCTCTTTCAAAAAGCAGATTCTGCCATAAACGATGGTGCTAACATATTGATATTGACAGATAAAGGGGTTAACCAAGATTATGCGCCAATTCCAGCTTTACTGGCGGTATCGGGTATGCATCACCATTTGGTTAGGAAAGAAAATAGAACAGATATTGGAATAATTTTGGAATCAGCGGAACCAAGAGAAGTACATCATTTTTGTACACTCATAAGTTATGGTGCTTCTGCTATCAATCCATATCTCACCTATGAAAGTATTGAAAGTTTAGTTAATAAAGGCTACATTAAAGGTTTGAAATATGAAGAAGCCGTTCAAAGATATAGAGATGCATCTTTGAAAGGTATTCAAAAAGTGTTATCAAAACTTGGGATATCAACCCTTCAAGGCTATCAAGGTGCTCAAACCTTCGAAATAGTAGGGATAAAAAAGTCCTTTGTAGATCAATTTTTTACAGGAACCACTTCACAAATAGAAGGAATAGGCCTAAAAGAAATAGCTCAAGAAGTTTCTAAACGCCATTCAAATGCATTTGATCAGGTTAATAAAGAATCGATGCTTGATTCAGAAGGCCTTATAAAATGGAGGGCAAAAGGTGAATATCACTTGTATAACCCTGAATCCATATATTATTTACAAAATGCCGTTAAAAACAACGATTATGAACTTTTGAAAAAGTTTTCACAATCTATAGTCGACGAAGATGCAAAATTATATAGTTTGAGAAGCCTTTTTGAGTTCAATTTCCATAAAACGAAAGCAATTCCCATTGACGAAGTAGAACCTGTCGAATCAATTGTTAAAAGGTTCAAAACAGGAGCTATGTCTTTTGGCTCAATAAGTCAAGAAGCCCACGAGGCCATAGCAATAGCTATGAATCGAATAGGTGCAAAGAGTAACACAGGTGAAGGTGGGGAGGATTCAAACCGTTTTATAAAAGAACGAAATGGGGATTCGAAGAATAGTTCGATAAAGCAGGTGGCTTCTGGAAGATTTGGAGTCACGATCAACTATTTAAACAAAGCTCAAGAGATCCAAATAAAGATAGCCCAAGGTGCAAAACCCGGGGAAGGTGGAGAATTACCTGGGAACAAGGTCTATCCATGGGTGGCAAAGGTAAGGAACTCTATTCCAGGAGTTACTCTCATTTCACCCCCTCCACACCACGATATCTACTCGATAGAAGATTTAGCAGAATTGATATACGACCTAAAAAACGCTAATAGAAACGCTCGAATAAACGTAAAATTGGTTTCAAAATCTGGTGTAGGTACCATAGCAGCGGGCGTAGCAAAAGCCGGAGCAGATGTAATATTGATAAGCGGTTTTGATGGAGGTACAGGTGCTTCACCACGTACTAGTATAAGACACGCAGGTTTGCCATGGGAGTTAGGATTGGCTGAAACTCATCAAACCTTGGTGATGAACAAGTTGAGAGACAGGGTCACTTTGGAAACGGATGGTAAGTTACTAACTGGAAAAGACATAGTGATTGCAGCGCTTTTGGGCGCAGAAGAGTTCGGGTTTGCCACAATTGTGTTAGTTGCATTAGGTTGTGTAATGATGAGAGTTTGCAATTTGGATACATGTCCTGTGGGAATTGCGACACAAAACCCTGAACTGAGAAAAAATTTCAAAGGCGATCCTCAATACGTTGTCAATCTCATGTACTTTCTCGCATCTGAAGTAAGGGAATATATGGGCAAGTTAGGATTCAGAACGGTTAGTGAAATGGTTGGACGTGTTGATAAATTAAAACAGAAAGAAATGAAAAATCATTGGAAGGCACATAGTATTGATCTTTCAAAATTATTACACAAACCAGAAATAAAAAATTACTCATTCAGTCAATATCCTAAACCAATAAACAACGGTTTATCAGATACCTTGGACATAACTAAATTACTACCCATTTGCCAGAATGCATTAGAAAATGGTGAAAAGATTGAAGCCACTTTAGATATAAAAAATGTGAATAGAACCGTTGGAACAATTTTGGGAAGTGAAATAATTAAAAGATATGGTGAGGAAGGTTTGCCTGAAGATACAATAAAAATAAATTTCAAAGGATCAGCTGGCCAAAGTTTTGGAGCCTTCATACCCAAGGGGGAAACGTTGATATTAGAAGGCGATTCAAACGATTACATAGCGAAAGGTTTATCGGGCGGAAAAATTATAGTATACCCCCCTAAGAATTCTCGATTCAATGCAGAAGAAAATGTAATTGTTGGTAACGTTGCATTGTATGGAGCAACAAGCGGTGAAATATACATCAGCGGTTTAGTGGGTGAACGTTTTGCGGTCAGAAACAGTGGGGCTACGGCTGTTGTCGAAGGTGTTGGTGAACATGGTTGTGAATATATGACAGGTGGGAAGGTTGTTATACTCGGTAAAACGGGTAGAAACTTTGCTGCAGGAATGTCAGGTGGAATAGCCTACGTATATGACAAAGACAATAGCTTTGAATCTAAATGTAATAAAGATACAGTCTTGTTGGAAAAAGTTGAAGATGAGAACGAAGAGAGCGAAATAAAAGAACTGATAAAAAAGCATTACGAATACACTAGTAGTAATGTGGCTAAAAACATTTTAGTCAATTGGGAAAAGGCTAAGGAAAGATTCGTTAAGGTTATACCAAAAGATTACAAGAGAATGATGGATATTGTAAATAGAATGCATATTGAAGGGATTACTGGCGAAGAAGCTCTTATGAAGGCATTTGAAGAAAATTACAAGCAACAATCTTTGGTTCAAACGCATTGAACATTCAAAATTTGTAAAGGAGGTCACTGTATGGGCGACCCTCAAGGATTTCTAAAGTATGAAAGAAAAGGCCCTGAAGAAAGGTCCCCAAAAATAAGAATAAATGATTGGGAAGAATTGTATATAGAAATGGAAAAAGATGAACTCCGAATGCAAGCAGCAAGATGTATGAACTGTGGCACGCCGTTTTGTCACTATGGCATATTGATAAATAATATGGTTTCGGGGTGCCCTTTGAATAATTTGATTCCAGAATGGAACGATTTAGTATACAGAAACCTTTGGAGAGAAGCTTATGAAAGGTTGATCGAAACAAACAGTTTCCCAGAATTCACGGGGAGGGTCTGTCCGGCTCCATGCGAAAAAGCTTGCGTAAATAATTTGGTAAAGGATCCAGTTTCCATTAAAAGTATTGAATATTATATTATAGAAGAAGCGTTCAAAAATGGTTGGGTAGAAGGGAATAAGCCATCTTACTCCACTGGTAAAAAGGTAGCTGTGGTAGGTTCTGGCCCGTCAGGGTTATCATGTGCGTGGGAATTAAACAGATATGGTCATGAAGTTACCGTTTTTGAAAAGAATGATTACCCTGGGGGTTTATTGACTTACGGCATACCAAATATGAAATTGGACAAAAAGATTGTAAAAAGGCGTATAGAAATAATGGAAAAATCTGGCATACAATTCAAAACTAATATAAACATTGGTAAAGATTATCCAGCTCAAAAGCTGAAAGAAGAGTTTGATTCTATTGTATTATGTGGAGGTACCGCTAAAGCGAGGGATCTAAATGTAGAAGGAAGAAACCTAAAAGGGATATACTTTGCCACAGAATTTTTGAAGAGTGCGAACGAGAGAATACTGTCTCAACTTTTAAAAAGTGAAAAAGATATTGAGGAGATCTCTGCCAGGGGTAAGAACGTTATCGTAATCGGGGGAGGAGATACAGGAACGGATTGTGTGGGAGTTAGTTTAAGACAGGGTTGTAAAAGTGTCATACAGTTTGAAATTATGGACAAACCTCCACTTTTAAGGAGACAAAACAATCCTTGGCCAGAATGGCCTAAAGTTTTATCTGTTGATTATGCTCAGGAAGAATATGCAGAACTATTCGGTAAAGATCCGAGATTGTATAACATTTCAACTAAAAGATTTGTTGGAGATGCAAAAGGTAACGTTAAAGAGGTCCATACCGTTGAAGTAGAATGGGAACAGGATAAAACAGGGAAATTGTTTCCAAAAGAAATCGATGGATCAGAAAAGGTATGGAAAGCAGATTTAGTTCTTTTAGCCTTGGGATTCTTAGGCCCCGAAAAGTATTTAATTGAGCAGTTAAATGTAGAAACAGATAAAAGATCAAACGTTAAAACGGAAGAAGGAAAATATTCGACAAATGTAGAAGGGATTTTTTCAGCTGGAGATATGAGAAGAGGACAAAGTTTGGTAGTATGGGCAATAAATGAAGGGAAACAAGCAGCAAAAGAGTGTAATGAATATTTAATTTCTTCCAATAATAACAATAATAAACAGCGTCGGCTCAAAACGCTGTAGTATTGTTGTTATAAAGCCGACGCAGAAAAATCAATGCGTCGGTTTTTTTATTTTGTAATGGGAGGTGAAAAAAGTCTACGTTAAGTACCATATTCTGGGGTTTGTAAAAAATCAAAAAAAGGAGTGTGAGGGTATTATGAAGAGAGTTTGGAAGAGTTTGTTTATGTTGTCCGTTGCCTTTATTGTTCCAACCGTCTTACTTGCAGATAGTTTTACTATGGAGGACGTGGTACGCTCCATCGATACTATGTGGACTTTACTCGCAGCGTTTTTAGTGTTTTTTATGCAAGCTGGATTTGCACTAGTGGAAGCAGGGTTTACAAGATCAAAGAACACGGTAAACATCATCATGAAAAATTTTACGGACTTTTTAGTCGGCTCAATACTTTACTGGCTAATAGGATTTACTCTTATGTTTGGGCTTGGGAATGGTTTCATAGGATGGCAAGGAAGTTTTGATTATCTGGGGTTAAACATTCCGCTTAATGCCTTTTTAATATTCCAGACGGTATTTGCTGCAACCTCTGCAACTATAGTATCCGGAGCAATGGCGGAAAGGACTAAATTCACAGGTTATCTGATTTACAGTATTTTCATCAGTGCATTTATCTATCCCATAGTTGGTCATTGGATATGGGGTGGAGGTTGGTTATCAGATATGGTCGATTTCGCAGGTTCCACAGTTGTCCATTCCGTAGGTGGCTGGGCAGCACTGATGGGAACAATGGTTTTAGGGCCAAGAACCGGCAAATACAGGCCAGATGGAACGCCAAACAAGATACCAGGACATAGCTTAGTTTTAGCTGCTTTAGGTGTTTTCATCTTATGGTTTGGATGGTTTGGTTTTAACCCGGGAAGTACTATTTCGGGTTTGAATCTCAAAATCGCTGATATAGCGATGACTACAAATTTAGCTGCTGCATCAGGAGGATTGGGGGCATTGACGATAGGCTGGATTATTTACAAGAAACCGGACGTCAACGCTACCCTAAATGGTGTTTTGGCTGGATTGGTGGGGATCACTGCCGGTTGTGCCAGTGTTACAAACGTTGGAGCTGCTATCATAGGAGCTTTATCCGGTAGTTTAGTTGTTTTAGCGATAGAATTTTTCGACAAAATACATATCGATGATCCCGTTGGAGCAATCTCTGTGCACGGAGTTGGCGGAGCGTTCGGTACATTAATGGTTGGAATATTTGCCGTGGACGGTGGATTACTCTATGGTGGAGGATTAAATCTGTTTTTGACTCAGCTAAAAGGGGTGCTAGCTGTTGCAGGTTGGACCGTTGTAACTACCTACATCCTTTTTAAAAGTATCGATTTAACAATAGGTTTAAGGATTGATTCTACTAGTGAAATAGAGGGCTTAGATTTTGCAGAGCATGGATCTGTCAGTTATCCTGATTTAACTCCACTTAAAGGGCGAAGCGTGAGAGTAAAAATTGATGAGGAAGGTGAATAATATGGGATACAAGAAAATTGAATGTTTTATCAGGCCAGAAAAATTTGAGGAAGTCATCGTAGGATTAGAAAAAGTTGGTATTGAGGGTATTAATGTTGATAAAATCTATGGATATGGTAGTCAAAAAGGGGAAGAAAAAGAGGTGGAAGATTACAAACAGAAAAAAGAATATGAAGTAAAATTCAAGGAAAAGATCAAATTAGAAATAGTAACTGACGAAAACAAAGTTGAAAAAATTATAGAAACTATCAAAGCACATGCACAAACAGGTAAGGTAGGTGATGGAAAGATTTATATTACACCAGTAGAAAAAAGTATAAAAATACGAATCAATTAACTAAAAATGCGCCCTTTGGGCGCATTTGTTTCGTTTTGAGAATCAATGCGGATTATTATTCATCAATGAAATTTTTGAATATTTTTTAAATTATTTATCAGATCTTGAATAATATGTGGATTGCAGTAAAGAGCGTTCGGCTGGAAAATATCCACATTTTTTCCGTCGAGATCTACAATTTCCCCGCCGGATTCTTTTAATATTAGATGCCCTGCTGCTACATCCCATGGATGAGATCTTATAGATATGAAGGCATCCAAAAAACCCGACGCCACATAAGCGATCTGCAAGGCTGCGGTACCAAACAATCTAATCCTCATAACTTTTTCTTCCAAGGCTTTAAAATATTTGTATGTTTTCCCTCTCTCATTTCCAAGGGAGATCATAGCATCTTCAAAATTTTTAGCCCAATGTGGTCGCAATATTTTATCGTTTAAATAAGCGCCATTGTTTTTTGTGGCGGAGTAAAAAAGGTTCATGAAAGGCGAATAGATAATACCTATCGTTGGCTCTTTGTTTTCAACATAGGCTACCGAGATACAATGCTCCGGCAACCCCCTTGAAAAATTAACCGTTCCGTCTATAGGGTCTATAACCCAATATTCATTTTTTTCGGGAGTTTTGGTTAATCCTGATTCTTCTGCCAAAAAGGATGAATTTGGGAAACTTTTATTTATCTCTTCTATTAGATATTCCTGTATTTGATAATCTACATCGGTTACAAGATCGGTTCGAGATTTTTTTGAATTAACATGGAAATTCTCGGTGCTCCACATTTTTAATTTTTCTCCCGCATCGTGGACTATTCTTTTTATTTCAATGAAATCATTTTTTGTCAATTAATTTTCCTCCTAAAGCGTTTTGATTATCTTTAGAAACTTTATATGTAGCGCCCTTTCGGGGCGCTTTTAACTTATTTTCCAAAAATATTCATAGGGTTGCAAAGTGATATTATCTAATGATTTGCTTTCAGCGGTTAAGTTGTTATAAATAATAATCTGCCTATTTTGATTACTTCTTGTAACCTTAAATACACCATCGATATTCTCATAGATTGGTTTTTCTGAAAATAGATCTTCGTTTTCCTTTTTTAAATCAAGCATCTTTTTTATTCCATGAAAAATCTTATAACTATCGCTGTCAGTGTTGTTAAGAGCTTCTTTTCTTTTCTCTTCATCGAAAGGTCCTCTGTTGAAAAATCTTGAATCTTTATGGCTTATCTTTTCAGTCATTTTCCTATAGAATTCTTCATTGTTCTCCATTCCTATTTCATCACCATAATAATTTATTGGTGTTCCGTCCAAAGAAAACAAAATTGAATAAGCTAAAAGCACTTTTTTGTAATCCTTACCCATTTGGTTGTACAATCTTCCCGCGATCCCTTCTCCTTCTCTAAAATTCCATCTTTCATCGAGCAGATAATATTTCAACATCTTCACCCTTTCTTCTGGATCGACGAATTCTAAGGTTAATTCATCGTGGCACCTTAGAAAAACGAACCATTGACAATTTTCTGGAATGGGTGGAGTAACTCTTTCAGAAAGAGTATCTATTATATAATTTGGTTTTCCTTCAGCAATAGCCAGAAAAATTTTTGGCATAACTGGAAAATGGTATGCAACCTGGCATTCGTCGGAATTACCAAAATAAGCAACAACATCTTTAGGAGGCTGATTAGCTTCTGCTATCAATGCTGTTCCTTCTTTTAGGTAATCTAAAGCTGCCCGGAATATTTTTAAAATCCAATGAGTTTGAATTAAATTTTCGCAGTTAGTGCCTTCTTCTTTCCATAAAAACGGTGCTGCATCCATTCTAAAACCATCGACACCGTGTTCTTTCCAAAAAGTGAAAACTTTTATCATCTCTATCAACACATCAGGATTTTTGTAATTTAAATCCGGTTGAATTTCGTAAAATCTATGAAAGTAATAATCTTTAGTTTCAGGGTTGTAGGTCCAGTTGCTGTTTACCATTCCTTTAAAAAGCAGTCGGGCTTGGGAGTATTTTTTATCGGTGTCGTTCCATATGTAATAATCCCTATACTTAGAATCTTTTGATCTTTTTGCCTCTTGAAACCATGGATGTTCATCAGAAGTATGATTTATTGCGACATCAAAAAGAATTTTTATACCTTTTTCGTGGGCAAGATCGATGAATTCAAAAAAACTTTCGTTTCCACCTAATTCATCTCTAACTTTATAAAAATCAGAAATATCGAACCCTTGGTCCTTCATTGGAGACTGTAAAATAGGAAGAAGCCATAAGATAGTTACACCTAAATTACTCAAATAATCTAATTTTTCTTTCATTTTGTCAAAATTACCAGCGAAAAGATCAACGTAAGTTGAATAGACCAAACCTTTCTTGTACCAAAATTTATCTTTTGGCGCATAGGTAAAAGAATCTTTTTTTGATTTTAAAAAGTCTAAGAGAATTTCCAATTTTTGGTTGTCAGAATACAATTTGTTCCAAAGTTCAGTTATTATCTCTATTTTATCGTCTATTATTTTCACCCCCAAGATAATTAACTATTATTTTGGTATCTGTATATTGCTATAATCGCCAATCACTAATTTCAGAGAATATGGTTTTCTTTCTGTAGAATAAATCTTTGAATTTTCTCCTATAATAGATGATTCTATCCTTATATACACATTTGAAATATTTGCATAACTTAAGATTATACTGTTTTCAATCTCTGAAGAGTTTACATAAGCACTATCGCCGATGCTGGTGTAAGGTCCTATGTAGGCATTACTTATGGTAACGTCTTCCCCAATTATTACAGGTCCTCTGACGATAGAGTTCATTATCTTAGTGTTTTTCCCGATATGTACCATTCCTTGAACGGAAGAATCTGATCTTACTTCTCCTTCTATTTTTTGTTCTTTTAAGGTACTGAGAATCGTTCTATTTGCCTCGATTAAATCTTCAGGTTTTCCGGTATCTTTCCACCAACCCTCTACTATATGGGCTCCGACGTTGTTTGAATTATCTATTAACCATTGAATGGCATCGGTTATTTCAAGTTCCCCTCTCCACGAAGGTTGAATATTTTCAATTGCCTCAAAAACCTTTGGGGTAAATATATAAACCCCAATTATTGCAAGATTCGATGGAGCATCTTTTGGTTTTTCAACAACTTTTGTCACTTTCGAATCTTCCATCACTGCTATTCCAAATTGTGAAGGATTATCGACAGAAGTCAATAGTATAAAAGATTCATAATTTCCTTGCTTAAACTGGTCTATAAAATTCTTAAGATCAAAATTTATCAGGTTATCCCCTAGATACATTATAAAGTCATCGTTGTCAAGGAATTCTTTTGAAACCTTTACCGCATGAGCCAAACCTTTTGGATGTTCTTGTATAATATATGATAATCTTACACCTAACTGACTACCGTCTCCCAAGACGTTTTTAAAATCTTCTATATTTTCTGAATTTACTACCAAACCGATCTCTGTAACCCCTGCGTCTCTTATTTTTTCTAAGCTGTACATGATGGTTGGTTTGTTAGCTATTGGTATCAATGGTTTAGCGTTTGTGAAGGTGAGTGGTCGAAGTCTTGTCCCTTTTCCTGCACAGAGTATTAATGCTTTCATAGTTTTTTGCCTCCTTGTATGATGGTTGTAGTTGTTAGCGCCTCTTAGCTGATCTCTGATATATTTGAATCTGGTATGTAATCTTTTATTATCTCAATAACACTGTTGTAATCGTTATTTTTTATCATAATATTTATTCGCTCTATCAATTCATTTAGTTTTTCTTCGTTTATTTCTTGATTGTTAGATTTTGAAATAAAGATTCTTCTGTTTCTAGTTTTTTCGTAATCTTCATCTTCTAAAAATATTTCTTCGTATAATTTCTCACCAGGCCTGATTCCTGTATAAACTATTTTTATATCTTGATCAGGAATGTACCCCGAAAGTCTGATCAAATCCCTGGCTAATCGATCAATATTTACAGGCTCTCCCATTTCTAAAACGAATATTTCAGCCTTTTGAGCAAACTGTCCACATTGTAATACTAAAGAGACAGCCTCCGGAATAGTCATGAAATACCTTTTCATATTGGGATGTGTGACCGTCACGGGACCACCCTTTTGTATCTGTTCTTTGAAAATTGGAATTACACTCCCTCTACTTCCTAAAACGTTGCCGAACCTCACTATTCCATACTTTGTTTGATAAAAATTAGACAATGTCTTTACTATAATTTCTCCAAGTCTCTTTGAAGCACCCATTATAGATGTTGGTTTAATAGCTTTGTCGGTAGAAATAAATACAAATCTTTCTACATTATATTCTCCAGAAAGTTTTGCCACAGTGTAAGTTCCAATTGTGTTGACCCTGAAGGCTTCTGTTGGATTTTTTTGCATGAGAGGTACATGTTTATGAGCAGCGGCATGAAAAACAACATCAAATTTATATTTTGAAAACAAATATCTCATTCTGTTTTCATCGGATACATCTGCGATAATTTCTTCTATAAACGCATCTGAGAACTTGTCTCTCAATTCATTTGATATTTCAAAAATACTGTTTTCACCTTTTCCAAGTAAGAAAAGAGCTTTAGGCCCCATTGGTAAAACCTGTCTACATATTTCAGAGCCTATACTTCCCCCTGCACCAGTAACGAGTATTTTTTTGCCTTTTATGTAATCTTTGATCTCTTTTAAATCAACGCTAACTTCCTTTCTACCTAATAAATCGGAAATATCAACCTCTCGTAGAAAACCAAGCGAAAGCTTGTTATCTAAAATTTCCAAGATTCCAGGCAAAGTTTTTAGCCTAACCTTTGTTGTATCAACATAATCTATGATTTTTTTTATCTGATCTGATGAAGCGCTGGGAATAGCTATTATAACCTCTTCAACGTTGTATTTTTCAACAAAATCCATAACTTGGTTTATCTTCCCCAGTACAGGATAGCCTCGAATGTTTCTTCCTATCTTTTCTGGATCATCATCCAAAAACCCTACAACTGATCCCTCTTCTGGATGCCTCTCGTATTCTCCCAACAATTCTGTCCCCGCATCGCCTGCGCCGATTATAAGGATATTTTTAATTCCGTTTAGTCGCTTTTTATAATTTCGAGAATGCCTTGAAAACCAATATATTCTACTAGCTGAAACAAAGACAACTCCAACCACCGATGCAGTCGCAGCCACACTGAAAGGAAGAGTGAAAGTATCGCTTATATATCTTCTTACAAACTCAAAAACAAAAAAGTTGATAAGAAAACCTATGAAACCACTGTTGAATACAGGTCTTAATTCGTTGAGAGTGGCAAATCTCCAAATGTACCTATATATTCCAGAGTAATAAAAAACAATTACCATAATCAAAGGAAAGAAAAATATTGGGGAGATGTACTTTCTCATCTCTACAAAGTCAAATTGAAACCTTATGAACATTGCAACAATGTAAGCAAGGAAAAACAAAATATAGTCAATTATCATCAATCTAAAAGATCTTTTAGACAAATGTTTCATCTTTCATCTCCGTTAAGCTATCTGTTATTTTTTGATATACGTAATTCTGTTCTTCAAGACTGATATTGGAGAAAAATGGGATCGCAAAAGTTAAAGATGAGATTAGCTCTGTAACAGGGTAATCTCCTTCTTCATATCCAAACATTTTTCTATAAAAAGGTTGCAAGTGAACAGGGTAAAAGTAATTTTTGGATTCAACACCTTTTTCACCCAATTTTTTTAAGAAGGTTTGTAAGATATTTCTAATTTTATTTACCAATTCTTTCCATTCTTTTCGATTCTGTTCCCCTTCAATTTTCATAGGTAAGTCAAACTTTCTAACCCATGTAGGTATATCAATTAACTCTGATACCCAATCTAAGTTCAATCTCAAAACGAAGACAAACCAACTCTGAGAAGTAACTTCTCGAGGAATAAAAGGTAGAACTACTCTTTCTTCACCTTTGAACAACTCAAAATAATTCATCGCTTTCTCTTTTCTTTTAGAACTTATTTCTTCGATTCGTTTCATTTGAGCAAAACCGAGTGCCGCAGACATTTCATCCATTCGATAATTGTATCCGAGCCTTTCACTTACTAACCATTCACCACTCTTGCCTCTACCTTGGTTACACATGGACTTACATAAGTCAAATATTTCTTCGTCATCAGTAACTATAATCCCACCTTCACCGGTGGTTATCTGTTTATTTGGATAAAAGGCATATGTACCAGCTTTTCCAAAAGTTCCTAATTTACGCCCTTTATATTCTCCACCTAATGCTTCGCATGAATCTTCGATTATTTTAATTTTATCTGGAAGAATCTTAAGTATCTCATCCCATTCCAAGGGGACTCCAAAAATATCCACACCCATAAAAGTGGTAACGTCGTCATCGTAATCTTTGTCTATGAACTCTTTTAAATTTTTAACGGATAAGTTGTAAGTATGAGGATCTATATCAACAAAGACAGGTACTCCCTTCTCAAACAAAGCCACGTTGGCTGAAGAAATAAAAGTGAAAGGCGTTACGATCATCTTTTGATTTTGTTGAAAATCTAAAGCCCTTAAAACCAAATGTAAGGCTGATGTCCCACTGTTCACAGCCAGAGCGTATTTCGTACCAGCATATTCTTTTATTATTTTTTGGAACTTTTCTAAATAAGGGCCCAAAGCAAGTCTTTCAGAATTCAAAACATCCATAACGGTTCTTTTCTCTAAGTCGGTAATATCTGTACCTGATAATGGGACAAACATAGCTGGTATTTCACCTCCAAGCATTAAGGGGGTTCCCCCTTAAGATCCTATAAAAATATTCTATAATTCTTTATATAGCGCCCCTTCGCCCCGCAGCCCGCCCACAATTGGACTTAAGGGGTATCCCCCTTAAAAACCCCAAAACCTAGTTTTATTTAAAAAAAATTTTTTGCACAAAGCTGCACGAGGGCTTTGCCCCTTAAGATCTTACAAAAATATTTTATAATCCTTTATATAGCGCCCCTTCGCCCCGCTGCCCACCCAACAAAAATTACAAAAATTGTTGGAGTTTTTTGTATTCTTCCTCTTTTATATAACCATCTTCCAGCAACTTTTCTAATATCTCTTCGGCTTTCTTTTTGTCTGGTATGGACGTAACATGAGAAAAAATTGTGCTATATCTTTCATCTTTCCCCATATTTTTAATTTGATTGATTATTTTTTCATAAGGATCCTCTTGTGTCGGTTTTTCGGCTATGCCATCTGTTAAGGTATCGTTTTGTGATTCTTTTTCCTCTCTTTTAATTAGTTCAAGATACCTTCCAGTAGCGGTTCCATCCTCAAAATAATGTATTGTTGTTTCTCTTATTAAGAAAAACAAAAGAAACCACTGGTATACATCAAGGGTAACAATTCTCAATAACATCACGACGTTTCCGTCTCTCAATTTAATGAAACGATTTTTAACTATTTTATTACTAATTTCAGACTCTTGAAGCTGCCATTGGTCTTTGTCAATCCTATTTATCAAACTAGCATAGGAGATCCAGCTTAATAGAAAACTTCCCAAAAATAAATAAATCTGCCAACTTGGTAGTGTGAAAGTTTGCATTTCTTCAAATGTTAAACTTCCTACTTGTTGTATCAAGTATAAATAAAAAACATTTAATACCAAAAAAGAAACCATGTACAAAACTAACCAAATTATGGGATTCTTCTCTTTTAAATCAGGAAAACTCAAATTATTTGTTTCATAGACCTTCTTCATTCGTTCAATATGAAGATTTCTATTTCTGATCAAAACGTGATAAATAAAAAATAATAACGCCACTCCAACGAATTGTAGGACAGGTATGTATGATAAAACAAAGGTTATAAAAATAATAAAAGGTCTCAGCAAAATCATTCCATTTCCTCCAGTTAAAAAAGTCTTTATTCTTCTCTAAGCTTTTCCACAATGATTTCAGACACCCAATTTCTTTCGATCTGGGTCTGTTCTCCGCTTTTCATATTCTTTATTGTAACGATATCCCTAGAAATCTCTTCCTCTCCTATTACTACCACGTATTTAGCGTTCAATCTGTTGGCATGTTTAAATTGCCCGATAAATTCCTTTTCGATATATTTAGGAAAGTATTTAAGCCTTTCTTTCTCAGTTCTTTCGTTAAAGTAACTGCCGCCATTTCCCCCTTTTCACCTTGAAAAGCTATGTAAACATCTATTTCGCTTTCACTCTCGACCTCGACATTCTCTTTTTTTAATGCTTCTATTACCCTTTCAATCCCTATAGCGAAACCAACCCCAGGAGTTTTGGGACCCCCTAATTGTTCAACGAGATCGTCGTACCTACCACCACCTGCTACGACAGCTTGTTCACCCAAATCAGAATGTTCTACCTCAAATGCGGTTTTCGTGTAATAATCTAAACCTCTAACTATCTTTGGATCAACTTGAAAGGGTACATTGTAAGCCTTTAAATACTTTTGGAGACTATTGAAATGATCACGACTTTCTTCATCTAAATAATCCAAGATTGAAGGAGCATTTTTTGCAGCTTCCACGTCGATTTTACAGTCCAACAACCGCATAATATTGGTGTTGAAACGTCTTTGGCAATCTTCACATAGGTTGGGTAACAACGGTTGATAATACGTTTTCAATACTTCTTTGTATTTTTCTCTACTTTCAAAGGTGCCTATGTTGTTGATTTTCACTTTAAAATTGCTCAATTTTAACTTATTGAAGAAATCGTAAACAAATGTGATTAATTCAGCATCCGCTAAGGGATGATCTGTTCCAAAAATCTCTGCTCCTATTTGATAAAACTCTCTATAACGGCCGGCTTGGGGTTTTTCGTATCTGAACATAGGACCCATGTAAAATAATTTTTGAGGAGATCCAAAGGTTATTAAAGAGTTTTCTATATAAGCCCTTGCTACCGAAGCGGTTCCTTCAGGCCTTAAAGTTAGTGACCTTCCTTTTTTATCATCAAAAGTGTACATTTCTTTTTGAACAATATCTGTTTCTTGGCCTATTCCTCTGCTAAAAAGTTCGGTTTTTTCAATTAACGGGGTTCTTATCTCTTTGTATCCGTATATTTTAAAAAGTTTCTTTGCGGTATTTTCGATGTATTCCCAATACTTAACTTCTTCGCCAAAAATGTCTTTTGTACCTTTTATTCTAGTGTAAGTACTCAAATAGTAATCCTCCTTAGATCTTGATTGTAGTACTTGTTTGTAGACACTTTAAAACTTATTTTAGCTCCCCTTCGCCCCGCTCCGCGCTTTCTCAATTATTTTACCACAAAGTTTATAACTTTAAAAGAAAAGATCAAAGTTAAGAATTTTTAAGGCTGTAAAAATAATTGAGAGGGAGAAAATCTCCCTCTCAGATATTATTCTATATATGCATAACCTATAATTAATTATCTTTTACGTGTATTCTTTTTCTTATCTAGGTGCTTTTTATACTCGGATATCTTCTTTTCACTGTCTTTTAGATACTGATTCAATCTTTTTTCAAAGTTGTGTGATTTTCCCGTATCCTCTTTTTCCTCATCAAAATCTTTTAAAGAAATCTCATACTTTCCGTCTTTCGTTCTTCCAATGACTTTTCCTTGAACTTCATCACCAATTTTTAAAAAGCTGGATATCTCTCTAACATACTTTTTTGAAATCTTTGAAATGTGTACAAATCCTTCTTCACCATTTTCAAGTTCTAAAAAAGCACCAAACTTTTTGATATCGACTACTTTACCTTTCACAGAATCCCCTGTTGCTAAACTTTCATTTACCAAAATAATTACCTTGCCCTTTTTTCTTAATCACGAGAACCTTGCTAAGTCGTGATATCACCCTTTCTAAACGGATGGCCTGGGTCCGGGCGTTGGTTTTCACCTCCGAAATTTTTTGTTGTGTTTCCAGATGGATATTGGTAAAAATTTACCAATAGCAAGGACCAACTGGATAACGCTTTTCATCTCTCGATACTTTTATTTCTTAACTCTAATAAATCCCCCCCAATAAGAAAATTAGAGATTTTAGTTTTCAAGAAAATCTTTGTATTTGTTCTTAAACTTCTGAACTCTACCTTCTGTATCCAATATTTGTGAACCTAATTCTCCTTTGTAGAAAGGATGACATTCAGAACAAACATCTAATCTGAAATTGTCAACTGTTGAATACATAGTATGTTCAGCACCGCAGGCGCATTTTACGGTTATAAGTTTCATTTCTGGATGAATACCTTGTTTCACTTCTAACACTCCTTAAGCTATATTTCTTATCACTTTATTATATCATAATCTGATAATTATGTCAAATTAAAAAATATAACCAAAACCTAATCCGCCAGATAAGTTAAATTTGGTCTCTGGAATTATATTAAAGCCAGGAGCCAATTCTAAAAATGTTAAAACAGGTGTACTCGGAATTTCAAAATTTAAAGCTAAAGGCATTCTTACCCCCACACTTAATTTACTGGAAGCTACTCCAACATGCAAACCAGCTCCATAACTAAAACCTATATCGCCAAACAAATTAGGAGAAAGTGCGTTGAAATCACTGTCAATTAAAAAGCTTTCGTCAGTAAAAGACCAGGCAGCCGTGATACCGGCAAAACTCGTTGAACTAGTATAACTCCTTATATACAACCCCGTTGGTTCACCAACTTTTACACCTAAACCTAATGGAGCCGAAAAAACAACCGCAGTTAAAACTATTAAAGCAAATAAAGAAACCACTATCTTTTTCATACGTATCCCTCCTGATGTTGATTTTTTTCAAAAATGCAAGAAAAGTAACACAAACATAATATCATAAATTTATTAAATTTTTATTAATTTCTTTAGTAATAACATTATTTTGAAAGGAGAGTTTTATCTGTGGACCCTGCCCTTTCCTTTAGGATCCGCTGGGCATTCTTACTCCCAATATTTCTCACTTTGGTCAGAGGTATCCTCAAATATTTCCCTTCAATTTTAAAAACCTTTGCTTCACTCTTGTAAAGATCCGGTCTTAAAAAGCCAAAACCTCTCTTTCTCATCTCGTAGGCGGTTTTAAGTGTGGAATAAAAGTTGGACTCTTCGTAATTATGTTGGTATTCGTTTTTTGAAAGCTTCTTAATCGTTTTAACAGTCAAGTCTTCATCCATTATAATATCTATATCAAAAAACCTCGCTCTGATAGTGAAATAAACGCTGTAAAACTCAAGAGGATAATACAGCTTGTAAAACGCTATCTTGTACGCCATTATCATGTAGGCAACCGCATGTGCCTTTGGGAATAGATAATGAATCTTCTTCAGAGAATCAAGATACCATTCGGGAGCTTCTGAATCATCTATCTCCTTCAACTCTTTCTCTGTAAGCTCTTTCCCCTTTCTCACTTTTTCCATAATCATAAAGGCCGTTTTTGGTTCCACTCCAAAATACTCAAGCGTTGTCAAAATATCGTCTCTGCAGCTAACGATCTGATCGATACCTGCAACATTCTTCAAAACTATCTCGCGGGCGTTGTTGAACCAAATATCCGTTCCGTGTGCAAGTGAATTCGTCCTACACAGATCGTAAAAAGTTTTGGGCCTTGTCTCGGTGAGCATCTTGTGGGAAAAAGGTGTCCAAACTTCCGGTACACCCAACGTTCCAATCTCCGTACCTATCTCTGAAAGATCCACTTCCAACTCCTTTGTAGAAGAGAAAAGTGAGAGAATCCGCTCATCGTGCATAGAAATATCGTTGTAATCGTAACCGGTTAAATCCTTAAGCATTTTTAAAAATGTTGGCCCATCGTGAGACAACACATCTATTTTCAACAAATCATTTTCTAAAGCCTTAAAATCGTAATGTGTCGTAACAATACCAATCTCAGGAGAATTTGCAGAATATTGATAGGGAGTAAAATCGTGAACATCGTACTCTTGAGGAATTATTATCATAGCCGATGGATGTTGACCTGTATTCAACTTTGCCCCTTTTATTTTCTGAGAAACCCAAAAAAGATGTGCAAAATTCATATCTTCATCCTTGAAATAATTGAACGCCATCTTCAAAGCGTTGTACCTTGAGATGGTACTTATCGTACCTGCTTTGTAACAATAATTCCTACCAAATTTCTCTTCTAAGAACCTCTGTATATCGTTGAAGATCTCAGCCGAAAAATTCACGTCTATATCTGGGATCTTCTCACCGGAATACCCCATAAAAACCTCAAACTTTATATTATGCCCATCGGAGTTCAAAATCGCACCACAATTCGGGCATGACTTCTCTTTTAAATCAAAACCACTCAAGTTCAAATCCTCACTGAACTCTATAAACCCGCAACTCTCACAAAAATAATGTGGTGGCAACGGATTAACCTCAGTTATCCCCAAAAGAAAAGCCACAAGCGAAGAACCAACCGAACCCCTCGAACCGATTGGATAGCCCATCTCTAAAGACTTCTTGACCATATCTGCTGAGATCAAAAATATCACTGCATACCCGTTATCTATTATACTTTTCAATTCCTTCTCTATCCTATCTATAATTATACGGTGCAACTTTTCTCCATACATCTTTTTTGCGTTGTTATAAACGATATCTCTCAAATTTTGGTCGGCAGAAGGGATAATAGGCGCCTTCAATTTAAAATCAAAAGGGGCAAACTCCTCTACCTCACCAGCGATTTTATTCGGATTTTTCACAACGATTTCTTTTGCAATGCCGTGCTTTTTAAAGATCTCAAATGCCGCATCGTACATCTGAGAAGTGCTTCTAAAATAATTAACACTTCGCGTAGTCTTTCTTGGTTTACTCTTTGTGGAGGTACCAACGATCATAGCGTTTAAATACTCTCGATCTTCTTCTCTCAAATAATGAACATCACCGGACATAACAACAGGCTTTTTGAAAGCTTTTGCAATCTCATATACTGTTTTAGAATAATCGATAATCTTACCCTTCTCCAAACATAAATCGTTATAACAATCCATCGGGAAAAGCTCTATATAATCAAAAAAGGTTATCCATTCTTTTAAATTGTCGGTAGAATACTTATTCAGAAAGTCGTAAAGCAAAAATCCATCCAGTGACGAGCCTAAAAGTAGCCCTTTTCTTAAACTCTTCAAATCAGAAAGTGAAATTATCGCACTTTTATTCACAACGTTCATATGAGAAATCGATACTATCTTATAAAGATTCTTCAACCCCTCTTTATTCTTAACCAGCACATTCACGTGTTTTACGATCCCTCTTCTCTCATCGTGCACATTCAACTCACAACCAAAAATGGCTTTTACACCCTTTTTCTTAGCATACTCATGGAAATAAGGAATTATCTGCACATTCTCGTTATCTGTAATGGCAACCGCCTTTTGCCCAAACGAAGAAACAGCATCCACTAACTCCTCCATATCCAATATGGAGAGCTTTGAGCTCATCTTTGAATGCGCATGAAGTTCAGCCCTCTTTTCTACCGAAAGATCGTGCCAAGCCAATGGAACAGCGGCTTTTATTGCACCCACATTCAAGCAATAACTCCCCATTTCACTATCGTACTCTAATACCCCTTCAAATCTAAACCATTCACCTTTTCTTGACCCTGTTCTGGGCGTTTTCCTGCTTTCTGACTTACACAAAAAAGAATAACTATAATCAGTAACAAACAAATAATAAAAATCCTTTGCCTCATCAACATAAAAAATTTTGCCTTTTATGCTTATCTTCTTATTAAAAAACTCCTCCTCTCGCCCTTTAATATCCAAAAGATTATCAAAAAAATACATAAAACTTCCTCCTTAGGCATACATATATATAACATTATACATAATTTTACCTAAGAAGTCAACATATGGGCGGGCTGCGGGGCGAAGGGGCGCAAACATAGATAGAATAATTATTTTAGAAACTTCGTAATTTTCAAAGGTTCACAGGGCATAGCCCTTTTGCTGATTTGTGCAAAATGTTTTTTATAATAAACTCTGAGTTTGAACTTGGGGTTTTAAGGGGTTAACCCCTTAACGTCAAAGGGTGGGGAGGGGGGAAATGGTGCTAATAAAAGTAGAAGGCAGATAAATAATTATCTGCCTCCTATTCGATCAATATCACTTATCTACTTCTTTGGTTTATCTTTTGGCTTATCTTGTTTTTTCTTTTTTTCCTCTGCCATGACCCTTCCTCCTCCGGGCAAAAAGCCCTGTTAATGGAACCCTTATACCAATAAACGACACATATAAAAATCTTATAAATATTATACCATACAAAAAATTAAAAGCAACAGTTTTTAGCAAAAATTTTAGTCAAAAACATCACTTTCAAAAAACTCTGCTAAAAATCCCTCAATTTCAGTCGATAAAAATAGGATAAACAATTACTTAAAAAGAAATATTAAAAGGCAATGAAAAATACGATCATCCTTATGGACTGGCTGCAGGGCGAAGGGCAAAGCCTTTTGCTCATCCTTAAAGGGTGGGCTGCGGGGCGAAGGGGCGCTAACACAAGTTTTAGAACTTCTAAAGACAACTTCAAAAGCTAAGGAGGATTCCCATGTACGAAGAAATCATTGAATTGATAAACAAAGGAGAAATAAACAAAGCTCAAGAACAAATAGAAAAAATATCCGATGATGACCCGAAAAAATACAACTTAAAAGGACTAATACACTTCAACAAAAAAGAACTCGAAAAAGCCAAAGAAGAATTCGAAAAAGGATTAGCAATAAACCCCGTTGACCCAGACCTATTATTCAATTATGGGTATCTACTAAAAGAAATGAACCAAGAAAGCCAAGCATGGAGATACCTCATGAGGATACACGACAAAGACTGGGCAACTTATGACCTCTTAGGAGACATAGAATTCAAAAACAGAAGCAAACTAGCATCTTTGAGATTTTACATAAAAGCAGCAGAACTAACAGATAACCCACAAATGAAAAAGAAATTCTTAGAAATAAGAAACAAGATAAAAAAAGACACAAAGATAGCCTTCCTTTGCTTACCTGGCTTAGACAACTTCCTAAAAGACATAGTAGAAACCTTCTCGCTTGGATACGATGTCAAACTCGTAGTATCAACAGACGCAAACGAAATAACACAAGCGATAAAATGGGCAGACATAGTCTGGCTTGAATGGGCGAATGACTTAACAATATTTGCAACAAACAAGGTGCCTGAAATAGCAAATAAAAAAGTTATTTGTAGGTTGCATAGTTACGAAGTTTCACTCAATTTCCTGAAAAAATAAATTGGGAAAATATCGATCAATTGATCTTTGTATCAGAACCAATAAAAAAGATTTTTCACCAATTACATTCTGTTCTTGATCTTCAATCATGCAAAGAAGAAATTGTTTACAACGGTGTTGACTTAGACAAATTCAAATTCTCTATACACAATCCAGGATACAATTTAGCGGTGTTAGCTCACATAAACTACAAAAAGAATCCAGCAGCTTGGATCCAAATAATAAGCAAATTAAAAGAAATAGATAACAAATACAAATTACACATTGGAGGAGATTTTCAAGACCCTAGATACAAAGTATACTTTGAACACATAAAAAAAGAAATGAAAATGGAAGACAATTTCATTCTACATGGTTGGATAAACGAAGTAGAAAAATTTTTGGAAGATAAAAACTACATAATTTCAACAAGCATACATGAAGGCCATCCTTACAACATTTTAGAAAGCATGGCAAGAGGAATAAAACCAGTAATTTTAAATTATAGTGGTTCAAAAGAACAATGGCCTAATGAGCTTATATATAACACAATCGATGAAGCGGTAGAAAAAGTAACAGAAGAAACTTACGACTCAGAAAGTTACCGTAGGTTTATCGAAGATAATTACACGTTGGAGCAGCAAATATATGAAATCGAAGAAATTATTTCTTATCCAAAGAAGGATTTATCTATCAATTATCTAAAAAAAAATGTTAATGATTTGAAAATAAGTTATGTGATGCCTGTATACAATGGTGAAAAGTTTATAGAAAAATCATTAAGTTCGATCTTAAAGCAAAAAATTGAACCATATGAAATAATAGTCATTGATGATGCATCAACTGATAATAGTTATAAAATACTTAGTAAATATCAAAAACGATTTCAGAATATAAAATTATTTAGAAATAACACAAATCTTGGAGGATTGCAAACTACGAAAGAATTATTGAAGAAGGCTAACGGAGATTTTGTTAAAGTTGTTCATCAAGACGATGGATTATATGAAAGTTATGCCGTGGAAATTTCACGAATAAATGATGTTTATAAATATTCTTTTATAGTAAATGATTTTACTTATATAACCGACGAGAATATAGTTTCAAATTATTTGAAGAAAATTTGGAATAATTTCGAATTAGATCCTAACAAGTTGAACAAAGAAGATTTATTAAAATTTTTAGTTATAAAAGGAAATTATGTAGGAACAGATTCCAATGTACTATTTAATAAAGAAAACTTAATGAAAATTGATTATCTTAACGACAAGGACGAGTTTCTATCTCAAAAAGGTTTATACGGTTATGATTATTATATTTACTTAAAACTAGTAAATATTTCTAAGCCAAAGTTTGTTTTCAAGGATCTATCATTTAGATACGAACATAGTAACAATGTTACATCTAAGCATATAGGAAGTTTTAGAAGAATAATCGGATTACATAAAATTCTGTTGAATTACGAGCATCTTTTAAATGAAAAAGAAAGAAAAATTGCTTATTTTAATTACTTCGGACGTGCCATCTATTCAGTAAAAATTTGCAAAAATCCAGAAGAAAAAACAAAAATGATTTCATACATACTTAAGAATTGTAGTAAATATTTATCGAAAGAACAAGAAAACGAACTTATAAAATTGTTATGAATTTTGTTAAACTTTCATTGAAATGGTTAGAGTGTGCTCTTTTTAAGATTAAATTAATTTATTACATATTCGCTAGTTTGAAATTAGTATTAATTTTTTGCTAACCGAAATGGCACTTAAAAATTTTTGAATTAAATATCGGCATCTTCTTTATGTTAAAAAACTGGCTTTCTTAAAAAATTAAGAGCGTAGAGGCAATCAATATGTATAAACTAATTACTTTTAAACAAATAGGCAGAATAGAAATAGGTTTCCTTTCTTTTTTTGAATCAAACCAAAACATACCTTTTGAAATAAAAAGGATATACTATACCTACTATGTTCCTGTTGGAACAAAACGAGGTGGGCATGCTCATAGAGAATTAAATCAACTTCTTTGGTGTCCTTATGGGAAAATAAACGTCATTTTAGACGATGGCAAGGGGAAAAAGGAGTTTTTATTGGACTCTCCTGAAAAGGGTTTATTGGTAGGAAAAGGGATTTGGCATGATATGTATTGGATAAAGGAAAATTCAGTGTTATGTGTTGCAGCATCTGATTATTATAATGAAAGTGATTACATCAGAGATTACAACAATTTTTTAAAATTAGTGAAAGAAGGTTATTGGAAAGATGAAAATAAACTTTAATGAACTGAAAAGAGGATACGAAAAATATAAGAGTGAATACGACAAAGCAGCTATTGATGTGTTGGAATCTGGTTGGTACATTTTGGGAGAAAATGTAAAAAGGTTTGAAAATAATTTTGCAAATTTTATAGGTTCTTCGTATTGTGTAGGGGTTAATTCGGGATTAGATGCCTTAATATTAGCAGTTAGAGCACTAAATTTAGGAGAAGGGGATGAAATAATAGTACCTGCGAATACTTACATAGCTACAGTATTGGGGATTACTGAAAATGATGCAACCCCCGTCTTTATTGAACCGGATGAATATTACAACATAGATACGGATAAGATAGAAGCAAAGATAACGGACAAGACAAAGGCTATAATGGCAGTCCATTTATACGGTCAAGCGGCTAATATGAATAAAATAAAAAGTATAGCCACAAAATACAGTTTATACTTATTAGAAGATTGTGCTCAAAGTCATGGAGCAAAATTTGAAAATCAAACAACGGGAACATTCGGTGATATAGGTTGTTTTAGCTTTTATCCTACTAAAAACTTGGGTGCTTTCGGTGACGGTGGAGCGATAGTAACAGATAATAAAGAAATTGCTGAGAAAGTTAAAATGTTGAGAAATTATGGAAGTCAAAAAAAGTACTACAATGAGATAGAAGGAGTAAATTCTCGTTTGGATGAGATTCAAGCAACTTTGCTAAATGTCAAACTATCTCATTATGGCGAATTGAGGAAAGAAAGAGAAAAAATAGCTTTAAAATATTTAAATGAAATAAACAACCCAAAAATTATATTACCAAGAATTAGAAAAGGATCAGATCATGTCTGGCACTTATTTGTTGTTCAAACTGAAGAAAGAGATAAATTGCAAAATTATCTACAAGAAAATGGAATAGGGACCCAAATTCATTATCCTATACCACCGCATCTTTCTAATGCCTACAAACATTTTGGGTACAAAAAAGGTGATTTCCCCATCACCGAAGAAATGGCAAACAAAGTCTTAAGTTTACCAATATATGATGGGATGACAGATGAAGAGGTAGATTATGTAATAAGAGTAATTAACAATTATAAGGATTTATTTTCTAAATAATTTAGAAAAGGAAAGGGAGAAAAAATGAAAAGAATCGTTATACATATTGGTTATCCAAAAACAGCTACGACAACTCTTCAAGAAGCAGTATTTGTAAAATTACATCAAAAAAAGAAAATAAATTACTTAGGAAAAACCAATTTTATCCGTTATTCAAAAGGGAAACAATTTATTTTATCAAACTCTCTAATAAATTCTGTTGTTTTTGATATTCCGTTTCAAGAAAGAGTCAATATCTCTGAAACAAAATTAAATATAATCTCAAATGAAGACTTATGCTTGATTCCATATTTTAAAGAAATTCAAACAAAAAAAAAAGGTAGTAGATCCTTTTCTATATCCTAGAAAATTAAAAACATATTTTGAAAACTTTGCAGATGAAATTATAATATTTGTAACTTTAAGGAATCAAACAGAATTAATATATTCAAGCTACGTAGAAAGATATCATTTGTTCAAAGACGATGAAAAAAGAAATTCTTTTAATAAGTTTCTATTAAAAGAAATAGATAATCTAGCAGATATTTACAGAGTTTTTCGTTTTTCAGATATTTTGACAGAATATTCTAATATCTTCGGTAGGAAAAATATTCACATTTTGCTTTACGAAGATTTAAAATACGATCAACATTTTTTTTGTAAAGAATTAAGTCGAATAATCGATGTGCAAAGTAGTATTTTAGAAAATCTTTTAGCAATGAATAATCTTAGAAATAAAAGAAAAACTAAAGAAGGTTATTATGCTGAAATTGTTGAAGCAAGGAAAATAACAAATGTTTTAAAAAAATTACCTAACAACAGAGTTATTGATGTATTACTTTCTACCTATAAAAATACTTGGGATAACGAAATTTCCTTTTTTAAAATTCTTAGTAAATTGTTATATAAAAGAAATTATGTTTTCATTCCAAAATTTACAGAAGAACACAAAAAGATTATTGTAAACAAATTTAGAGAAAGTAACATTAGACTTTCTGAAGACTTTGGTGTAAGTATTGATAAATTAAAAAAATACCAATATATTTAACTTAAGAGAAAAAATAAAATTTTGGTTCTCTCCCAAAAAGTGTGGGTAAATAAACGGTAAGCTTAATTTTACTCCAGATATTTACTTACTATTTTTGTTGTAAAACCTATTTTAATAAAGTCTAATTACTCTCAGTATTCATTTTTTATCAATTGACTTCTTTACAAAAGGAAGTGACGCTGAAGGATGGATATTAAATTACGACCTTTAAAGTTAACAGATGCTGATTATATGAAAGAATTCACTGCAGATGAAGATATTTCTAGAAACTTACTCTTTACAAGATATCCTTTTCCAACAGAAAATATGATTTCATTTATCAAGACTTCTTGGGAAGATAAGAGAAATATACATTATGCTATTGCAAATGAAAGTGATGAATATATCGGAACCATTAGTTTAAAAAATATTAGCTATATAGACAAAAATGCCGAATATGCAATAGTAACAAGAAAAAAGTATTGGGGTCTAAATGTTGCTTCATTAGCAACAGATAAAATTCTAAATTATGGTTTTTACACCCTCAATTTGAATAAGATATATTTAAATGTTTTAAGTTCGAATTTAAGAGCAATTAGATTTTATAAAAAATATGGATTTAATCAAGAAGCCATTTTTAAAAAACATGTTTATAGAAATGGTGATTATGTTGACTTAATTTGGTTTTCTTATTTTAAAAATGATTTTAATGATAAGAGGTTTAAACCATGAAAGGCATAATCCTTGCAGGGGGAAATGGCACAAGATTATACCCTATTACTAAAAGCCTAAGTAAACAATTATTACCTATTTACGATAAGCCTATGATTTACTATCCTCTTTCAACCATCATGTTGGCAGGAATAAGAGAAATTCTAATAATTTCTAATCCCGAATATATTGATATGTACAAAAGACTATTAAACGACGGAAGTCATTTAGGACTAAAGATAGATTACGAGATTCAAGAGAAACCAAGAGGACTTGCAGACGCTTTGAATGTTGGCGAAGATTTTATCGGTAAAGACAGTGTTTGTTTAATCCTTGGGGATAACGTGTTTTATGGTCAAGGTTTTGGTCCAAAGCTTCAAAAGGCCTCTGAGGTGGAAAGAGGTGCTGTTATATTTGGTTATTATGTAACTAATCCCAGTGAGTTTGGAGTTGTAGAGTTTGACGAACAGGGAAATGTTTTAAGTTTGGAGGAAAAGCCTTCAAAACCTAAGTCAAATTACGCTATTCCCGGATTGTACTTTTATGATAACTCTGTGATTGAAAAGGCTAAGAATTTGAAACCTTCTGCAAGAGGAGAATTAGAAATTACTGATTTAAACAGAGAGTATCTAAAAGAGCAACAATTGAGAATCGAACTTCTGGGAAGAGGATTTGCATGGTTAGACACAGGTACTTACGACGGACTTGCAAACGCCGCTGACTTTGTTAGAACCATTCAAAAAAGAACTGGTTTATACATCGCTTGTTTGGAAGAAATAGCCTACAGGAACAAATGGATCACAAAAGAAGAATTGATTAAATTAGGTAAAGAATATGAAAAGACTGAATACGGGCAATACATTCTAAGATTTGCGAGTGATATGAATTGAGTATCCTAGTAACAGGTGTAGCTGGATTCATAGGAAGTAATTTCGTGTACTATTACCTAAGAAAACACAAAAACAAAAAGATAATAGGGTTAGACAAACTAACCTATGCAGGGAATTTGGATAACCTATCCAAATTAAATGAAGAAGAAAAAAATAGGTTCACCTTCATAAAAGGTGACATAAACGATATAGAACTGTTAGAAAAGATATACCAAGAAAACGAAATAGAAAGGATAATAAACTTCGCAGCAGAAAGTCATGTTGACAGATCAATACACGACCCACAGATATTTTTAAAAACAAACATATTGGGAACACAAACGTTGTTGCATGTATTCAAAAAATACTACGATGAAAGAAAAAACCAAAAATTCTTACAAGTGTCAACCGATGAAGTGTATGGAGCGTTGGGACCAACGGGATACTTCACAGAAAAAACCCCCCTTGATCCACACAGTCCATACTCTGCAAGTAAAGCGAGTGCAGATTTGATAGTAAAGGCTTACCACGATACATATGGACTAAATACGAACATAACAAGATGCTCAAACAACTATGGACCATACCAATTCCCAGAAAAGCTCATACCGCTGATGATAAACAACGCGTTAAACCACAAAGAGTTACCAGTGTATGGTGATGGGAAACAGATAAGGGATTGGTTGTACGTGGAAGATCATTGCAAAGCGATAGAACTTGTATTTGAAAGAGGAAGAAGTGGAGAAGTATACAACATAGGTGGACACAACGAAAAAGAAAACATAGAGATAGTAAAAATAATAATAGAATACTTACAAGAAAAAACAAAAGACGAAAAGATAAACGAAGGTTTGATTAAACATGTGAAAGACAGGTTAGGACATGACAGAAGATACGCGATAGACCCAACGAAGATAAAAGAAGAGTTAGGTTGGGAACCAGAGACTAAGTTCGAAGAAGGGATAAAAAGAACGATAGACTGGTACCTTGAAAACAAAGAATGGATGGAAAAGGTTATAACAGGGGAGTATTTGGAGTTTTATAGGAGGAATTATGGGGGATGAAAGTTATATGAAAAAACATGATTTTTTTCTAAAAGTGCGGAAGAAAAAATGTAGTATGAACAAATGATTAAATAATCTACTATCTTTTAGAAGGCCACAAAATGTTCATGCCAAAATAATATCTAATTAATTCTACCAACTTAGAGTTTTAAGCATATAACACGATCTTTTTCTTTACTGCTGCCATTTATAAGCTTAACTCCAACTTAATTACCTACTATTTTCGTAAGAGATTCAAAAATAATAAAAAAGGTCGAGAGACAGATTTTTAGTACCATTTTTTAAGTTTTAGATCCATACATATTATACGAGGTGATGAAAAAATGGAAAATGCTCCAATATTTATAATAGGGAACCCAAGATCGGGTACCACCTTATTAAGATTAATATTATCGGCTCATCCTAATATATATATAGCTCAAGAGGGAGGCTTTTTACTGTTCCTTTATGAGAAGTATAAAAATTTTGCTGGAGAAAAAGACAAGATAGTAAATTTTGTAGAAGATTTAACGCAAACGAAAAAAATAGAATATTGGGGTATAGTTAAAGAAGAAATAGTAAATTACATAATAAAAAATCAACCTAAGAATTATTCTGAATTAGGAGCGATGGTATATAAATATTATGGTGAAAAAAAATATCCCGGGAAAAAAAGATGGGGAGATAAAAACAATTATTATTTAAATTACATTGATACTATAAATGAAATATATCCAGAATCAAAGTTTATACATATAATAAGGGATGGAAGAGATGTTGCATGTTCATATAAAGACATGTCAAAAATAAAAAATCAAAAATATGCACCTAATTTACCCAATCAAATAATAGAAATAGCAGAGAATTGGAAAAATAATATAGAAACTATAAATGCTTCCTTTAACAAAATAAATAAAAATAGATATATAGAAATAAAATATGAAGATTTAGCTCAAGATGCCAAAAGTACAGTAAAAGAATTATGCGATTTCCTAAATGAAGAATATGATGAAAATATGTTGAATTATAATAAAATTAATTTGGATAAAGAACCAGAGGATTATAGTAGTTGGAAAAGTTTAGTGAAACAAGACATAACAACTAAAAGAATAAAAAGATGGGAAAAAGAATTAACTTCAGAAGAAATTGAAATATTTGAAAAGATCGCAGAAAAACAATTAACAAAGTATAATTATGAATTAAGAATTCTTAAATGAATAGAGAGTATTAATGATTCACTCAATGAACGGTGTATTATATCGCTGTAATGTTGAAGACAAGAAAAAGAATTATCTAATAAAATCAGAGAGTTTCTTTCTTGAGAGGTAGGGAGAAGGCTCAACAATCAGTGAAATGAACTAGTATTATTTGGTTAGCCATAGCAAGATAGCAAATTTAAATTATTATAGGTATAATTGGGGAATAGCATAAAGAAGTATAGAATCGAATATAAATTTTAAAAAAAAGGGTAGAAAATAGCCATAGCACATGTTTTTGAGAATATCTAATATAACCAAAGAACAAAAAGTTGTAATGTATAATGTATATAATGCGATTCAAAATTTTGAAAAAGATATCTACTTTAGAAAATGAAATTAATAACATGTGTTTTTATCAAAAACAGCGGTTGAAAAGGTATTATGGGTGAAATTTATTTTGAGAAAGATTCTCCAGGAACAAAAGTAGCTTTTGGAAAAGGGGAGAGATCCACTTTTTTATTTTTTTTAAATGCTACCAGATAATACAATAATTTGTTCAAATTTCATTTTTTCACCCCATATTTTTTTGGAAGGAAACCAAAAATTTTTAAAATGGGAGGTGGTTTTTATGAGGGTTAGAGAATACAATAAAACGAATTGCTTTTAAAGGAATTATTAGAAGAAAGGTTTCAAATACTTAATAAAAGCGTATAAGGAGAAAGGAAGTATTTTGGGAAAAAACCAGTTGTTATAACCATGATTTAACGAGTGTTTTTGAATTTGTAAAGAGACTATAAAATATTATTCGAGGAGGAAATAACATGGCTATACAGTATAAAAATCTTGATGAGCAAACACGCAAATTTATGCTGAAGGAATTGGAAAAGGATGTTAAGGAGGGAACCCTATATATAAGCCCCCGTTTGAATTCCATTGGACGATCTAAATGGGCTAAACTTCTTGAAGATGCTATCGTTGGTCACAACGATGATTGGTTAGCTACCCAGTTAAATGAGCAACAATGTATGAAATCAGATGAGGAAAGGAGATTGCGAAGTGGAGAAATAACGAAAGCAAAAGTTCCTGTGAATGCTCCTGAAACGCTTGCTGAAGGTGAATTCAATCGCTTTTACGCACGGGGAATATGTGCAAGAGCAATTGCTGAGGGGATCAGTGAAGTTATAGTGTATAGAGGGAAACAAGTTCAACAACCGCGCCAAGAGTCCCAAGCAATGATTGGAAAGAGTATTGATCCGCAAGCTTTGTTGGAAGACCTCAGAAAATCCCAAGGGGTAGAACCAGCTTTAGGTATACCACCTGGACCAAATTCAGGTTTGACTATCTCCTTACCATGAAAAAAGTAGGCACTTCCACTAACATCGGACAAACCGTTCGACTCGCACTTCATATGTCCGCGGACGTTGTCTAAAATTGAGCCTGCGCCTGAAAGAAGCAGAGAATGTTGTAACTTTATTATTTAACCAAAAACGAATGTTTTATATAATCATAAGGTATAGAAGATAGGCATGGAAGATGCTAATGTTGCTTTGATACTTAAGGAGATAGAAGAGATAAAGGAGGAGATAGCATATATTAAGGAGCAGATGATAGACATGGATAGAATTTTGATGGATGAAGAGATAATAATATTAAAAGAAGCTAAGAAAGAATACCAAATTCAGAAATAGGTAAAAGCAACTATTAACTAAAGGTAAGTAAGTTAAGGCAAGAAGAAAAAGAACTAAAATATTGGATAATTCCCCAAAATGCTTTTTGAAAATTGAAATAATTCTTCAAAAAATTTAAAAGTAGTTAAAATTTTTTGAAGAATTTTCTGGAAAAAATACGCATGAAAGAAGGTTGTAACAGCGGAGTATTTGGAGTTTTATAAGAGGAATTATGGTGTCGAAAGTTATTAAGAAAAATATAGGAAAAACGATGCTTGGTTAGTTTTAGATATATATAGTTAAAGAAAAAGGGGCGGTAGCCCCTTTTTCTGTATAAAAACAATTATCTTAACAATTGCAAGACGTTTTGTGGAACCATGTTTGCTTGAGCCAACATTGCATTCGATGATTGCAACAGTATTTGTTGTTTTGTATAGTTCATCATTTCTCTTGCCATGTCTACATCTCTGATTCTTGATTCTGCCGCGGTTAAATTCTCTGAGGAAACTTGCAAGTTGTTTATGGTGTGTTCTAACCTGTTCTGATATGCACCAAGTTTAGATCTTTCTGTGGAAACTTCCTCTATTGCAGCGTTTATAGTTTCAATAGCGGCATTTGCACTTGATTGTACAGTAAGAACTATATTATCTACACCCAAAGCTGCTGCATTCATCGTGTTGATTGACAATTCAATGTTTTGATCTATGTTTGCTCCGATGTGGAAAACTTTGCCAGTAAAGGTTCCATCTAATAATTTCTGGGTGTTAAATTCGGTGTTACTTGCAATTCTGGTAATTTCTTCAGTCAATTGGTCTACTTCATCTTGTAACGCTTGTCTATCTGTATCAACGTTTGTATCGTTTGCTGCTTGTACTGCTAATTCTCTCATTCTTTGCAAAATAGCGTGTGTTTCAGTTAATGCTCCTTCCGCTGTTTGTATTAAGGAGATAGAATCTTGAGCATTTTTGACAGCCATGTCTAACCCTTTAATCTGTGCCCTCATTTTCTCGGAGATTGACAAGCCAGCTGCATCGTCACCTGCTCTGTTGATCCTTAAACCTGAAGAAAGTTTTTCAAGGGATTTTCCCATAGCGTTGTTAGCTGATTCCAACTGCCTCCATGCATTTAGAGCGTTTAAGTTGTGGTTAATTCTCATTCTACCTTCACCTCCATGTGATTTTGGTGTTTACCTTTCCTTAGATGATTTATTTCCTGGCCAGGAATATTTCATTATAATTATCGGTTAAAATTCTAATAACTTTAATTATTTTCTTTACTTTTTTGGATTCTCTTTGATCTTTTTAAATCGAAACTAGATAATGGTGGAAGGAAATAATAAATAGAAGAAGAATGATATAATAGAATAAGCTTTGTAATGGGAGGTAAGTGTATGAGTGCTGATAATGAAAAATTGTTGTCTGTTGCTATGATCGTTAAGGACGAAGAGGCAAATATTAGACGCGCATTAGAGGCTATTAAAGATGTGGCAGATGAGATAATTGTTGTTGATACGGGTTCAACGGATAGAACGCCTGAAATAGTTAAAGAGTATACTGATAAGTTGTACTTTCATGAGTGGCAGAATGATTTTTCTGAGGCTCGAAATTATTCTTTGAAGTTTCCAACCTGTGAGTGGGTTTTGATATACGATGCAGATGAGGAGGCTTCAGAATCGTTTAAAAAAAATATAAGAGAGTTTCTTATGAAACAACCTAAAGATGTTAACACTGTCTATATACCAGCAATCAGTTATCTGGATATGAGTCATACAAGAACTGAAGTTGGTTCGACTCCAAGAATTTTTAGAAAAGGCACCGTTGAATACAAGAACGTTGTACATAATCAAGCTATATATAAACCAAAGGTAGTCCATGCGAATTTCCCGATTTATCACTACGGGTATATTTGGACTAGAAATTTGCAGAAGAAAAAACACGAAAGAACCTCAACTTTGATAAGAGAACAGTTGAAAAGTTCTGATAAACCTTTAGATAGGATTTATTATTTAATTCAATTATATAAAATTGAGGCAATAGGTAGATACAATTTTAGAAAAAATGAGTTGGCATGGAAAATTATAGAAGAGATAAAAAATGTAAATAATTTACCAACCATTACCCTTGAATTTTTATATTTGTTTGGTGTAGAATGCATCGAAAATGATATGAAAAAATTGGGGGAAGAGTTATTAAGAAACGCGATTAAGATATCGCCAAAATATCCTGATCCTTATTTTGGGATGATGCTTTTATGTGAGAAAGAGGGAAAATATGATGAGTTGTTGGATTGGAGTAACAAATTTTTTCAGGCTCTAGATAAAGCTATGAATGAAGTTGAAACGTATTATTGGACGATTATGTCTCTTAAGCGAATATCTACAGCCTATTTGCTTGCAGCGAAAGCCTTTTTGATGAAAAAGGATTTTAATAACTTTAATAAATATATTTCAAAAGCTTTTAGCGAAAAAGGAAATTTTGCATTGAATAAAAGTAATATTCAGATTTTAATGAAAAATTTAGTAGATTTGGTTGAATCTAAAGAAGAGATGGAAAAGGTTCTTGCAGGAACTCAGATTATCGTTGAAGTTAGTGAAAACGAAGGGATTCAAATGTACTTCGACGAAGTTATCCAAAAGCTTGGAGAATTAAATCTGAATGTTGAAAAGAGTTTGTTGGAGAAGTTTAAATGTAAAAATGAAATATCAAAATATGTAATTAAAAAGCTTGAAACGTCTGAAGATCAGCTTTTAAACTTTGTTACTAAGAATGATTATTTGAAGTTTGTAAATGAAACGGGAATATACGGTCTTTTGTTTCTTTTCTATGTTCTTGAAGAGACGAAAAGCTACGTTGAAATTTTAAAGGAGTTAGGAAGGTTAAGAAAGGTCGAAAGTGAAGAGGTTAGAGGGGTTTTGTATGTTTTAATTGGAGATGCTTATCTAAAATTAGAAAAGTACAAAGAAGCGATAGAATACTACAAAAAAGCCAAGGATACTTATCCTGAGATATCGAGGTTTATAAAGCCCCTTTTAGAAGATTTATCTATGAAGTTATCCACAGAATTTGACATTGCTTTTGATGAGATGTATAGTTTTTATACGTCCCAAAATGAATTTATTTTTGATATCGTTGAATACCTTGGGGAAGACGCAGTTGAAAAATTGTATTTGATTTCGAACACTTCATTTGCTAATTATGCATCTGCTTCTTTACTAATAGAAAAAGATCCACAAAAGGCTGAAACGTTGTTAAAAAAAGTAGAAAATATCGAAGAATTTCCTTTTTATTATTATAGGCTTGCTAAGATATACGAAAAAAAAAGATATTAAAAAAGCCTTTGATTTGCATGTAAAAGCTGTAGAAGAGAATAACAAACTTGCTGATATATCGTTTGGTATATACAGTTATTCCGGGCTTTATCCAAATACTCAGATTAGTTTAATGAAAAACAACGATGAAATCATTTGGGCGGGGAATATTTCCGAAAAGTTTTCCACGCTTGGAATTATTCACCCTGTTAGAAGTTGGAAGAAGTCAGATACTTTCATGTACGCTTCCCCTTATCCTTCTGATGAGGCTTTGAGGATTTACGAAGAGCGTGAGAAAGAGACTTATAAGTCTGTTCCTTTGGAGATCAAAAAGGAAGTTATTTTAAAAGTATTAATTGATAGTAATTTTAAAGATGTAAAGGTTCTTGGAGTCGACAAAGAAAAGTATGAAAGTGTTTTTGATGATTTGGGTATTTCTGTGAAAGATAATTCTAACAATGTTTTGATTGTAGGGGAGTTTGAGAAAAATTATGATGTGAGTGATATATTAAAGAAAGCAAAAAAGGTTTTAGCTTTTGTGTATGTTCCTGATTTAAAGGATAGAGAAAATGTGGTTTGGTTTATTCCAAAGTTTAGAGTGCTTAGAACAACGAGTCAGTTGATTTCGTTATTCGAGAAAGAAGGGTTTAAGGTTTCAAAAGTCGAGGCTATCGATGGAAATTTGAGATGTATTCAAGCATATAAAGAGTAACTTTTACTTTCATTGACAAGTTTTAAAATATATTGTATAATAGTTTAGAAGAGTTTTGGGGCGCTTAGCTCAGTGGGAGAGCGTCTGCTTCACGCGCAGAAGGTCGTAGGTTCAAACCCTACAGCGCCCACCACTTTTTTGTACTTCTTTAAGTTTTTTCAGCTTTCCGCATACCCCTCTGGTACTCACTCAAGAATCTAAGATAGATAAATTTTTATTAAAAAAATATAAATATTTTTTTAATTCCTTTCTTCAGTAATAATCCATCATCAAAAAATACCATAAATACCTAATTTTAAGCATTTTCAACAAAAAAATTTAAAATTTTGCGAATTTGCAAGTTTTGTGTATAATCTAAAAAACTGAGTAAATATATTTATTACCATTTATTAGTAATAATGAAATATATTTCAATGTATCGTTTATTATGAAAATAATTTCTTGTTGTTTGTTCTTTCTTAAGTATACCGGGGAAAAGCTAAAAGGAGGAGGTAACCATGAGTAACTCTATTGAATTAACCCAAGAAAATTATGTTGACAGCATAATTGAAAGGGTAGTTGTAAGGAATCCTGGAGAAACCGAGTTTCACCAGGCGGTACGTGAAGTTCTTGAAAGTATAAAACCAGTTGTTGAACTGTATCCTGAGTTTGAAGAAAACGGGATTTTAGAAAGGTTGACTGAGCCTGAAAGGCAGATTATCTTTCGCGTTCCATGGGTAGATGATCAAGGGAACGTTCATGTTAATAGGGGATACAGAATTGAATTTAACTCTGCGTTAGGGCCTTATAAAGGGGGATTGCGTTTTCATCCCACTGTATACCCAGGAATCATGAAGTTTCTTGCATTTGAACAAACTTTCAAAAATGCTTTAACTGGAAGGCCTATAGGTGGAGCAAAAGGTGGCAGTGACTTCGATCCAAAGGGGAAGTCAGATTCCGAAGTTATGAGATTTTGTCAAAGTTTTATGACTGAACTATACAGACATATAGGGGCACAAACGGATATTCCAGCAGGAGATATAGGTGTTGGAAATAGAGAAATTGGGTATCTCTTTGGTCAATACAAAAGAATTACCAACCGTTTTGAAGCTGGCACCCTAACAGGAAAAGGTGTAGACTGGGGTGGAAGTTTAGCAAGAACAGAAGCAACAGGGTATGGATTGGTTTATTTTGTTGAAGAAATGCTAAAAGATGTTGGTGAAACATTTGAAGGCAAGAAGGTAGTAGTTTCTGGATCTGGAAACGTCGCTATTTACACTGCTCAAAAAGTTATAGAACTTGGTGGAAAGGTTATAGCCCTTAGTGATTCAGATGGAATGGTATACGATCCAGAAGGAATAGATTTAAATTCTGTAATTGAGATAAAAGAAAAAAGAAGAGGAAGAATAGTTGAGTATCTCAAAACTCATCCATCAGCAGAGTATAACGATAATAGTAAAAATATTTGGAAAATTGAATGTGATATTGCCTTCCCATGTGCCACTCAAAACGAAATTGATATAGAAGAAGCAAAAACACTTGTGAATAACGGTGTTTTAGCGGTAGCAGAAGGTGCTAATATGCCGTGCACCCCAGAAGCTATTGAATGTTTCCAAAAAAATAACGTTATGTTTGCCCCAGCTAAAGCTGCCAACGCTGGCGGTGTTGCAACCTCTGCCTTAGAAATGACTCAAAATAGTATGTGGGAGTCTTGGAGTTTTGAAGAGGTAGATAAAAAACTACGTGAGATAATGAAGAATATATACAGTAGTATAAAAACGACAGCTGAAGAGTACAAGAAAGACGGGGACCTTGTTTTTGGGGCTAATGTGACGGCTTTTCTAAAGGTAGCAAGAGCAATGATGGATCAAGGGATCGTTTAAAAATACCCCCAGATGGGGGTATTTTTTAAAGCTTTCCTAATTCCTTGAAGATCTCTTTTACTACTTTTATATCTTGACTATGCTCTGGATCATCTCCAGGGGTTTCAAGGATCAGAGGTAGTTTAGATATTTCATCGAAAGAGAGGAAGGTTTTAAATCCTTCTTTTCCTATGTATCCTTTGCCTATAAATTCGTGTCGGTCTTTAGCTGCGCCCACGTCATATTTTGAGTCGTTTAGATGAATCATTTTTAGTTTATTTAGGCCAATGTATTTGTCAATTTCGTCTAATAACCTTTGTACCTCTTCTTTTTTTCTTATGTCATAGTTTGAGTCGAATCCATGGCAGGTATCGTAGGTTATGCCTAATCTTTCTTTCCATGGTGAGTTATTTATTATTCTTCCCAATTGTTCCATGGAGTATCCTATGTTTGAACCCTTTTGAGCGACGTTTTCGAGCAAGATAGTTACTTTTGTATTCTGAACTTCTTTGAAGATGATATCTAATCCCTCTAATATTTTGTTTATGCCGAATTCTTCTCCTTCACCTAAATGGCTTCCTGGGTGGAAGTTGTAGTGAAGTATTCCTAATTGGTCTGTGGCTTTTATTTCTTCTATCATTGCGTTTATGGATTTTTCTCTGATGTCGTCTTTTGGAGAGGCGAGGTTTATTAAGTAGCTTGAATGAACTAAGACGTCTTCAAAGTTTATGTTGAATTCGTTCATTGCGTTTTTGAAGCCTTCTACGTCGTTTTCTTTTGGTGGGTTTACTTTCCAAACCCGTGGTGAACTTGTGAAGATTTGAAAGGTGTTGCCTCCGATGTTTGCTGTGTCAGGAGGGACTTTTTTGAAGCCTTTTGAGATTTTCATATGTGCGCCGATTTTTATCATTTTTTTTCACTCCATTCTATATCATTTTGCAGTATTTTCTTTGCTATTTCTTTGTCTAGGTTTGCGATAACACCAATGTTTGCGAATATGTAATTTTTGTCGTAGGCGAAGGTTACGTCTTTTGGTGGTAGTAGTAAATCTTCTGAGTTTTTTAGCTGCTTAAGGCTTTCAAATATCTCCTTTTTGTATTTCGACCTTGATAGTATTCCTCCGGTGCCAAAGATAGTTTTTACAGCGGTTAAATCTTTTCCTTGAGCCACCTTTTTTCTTCCGGTGGGAGTAAAGATGTAATCAATTCTTCCGGCGTGTCTTTTTAGGGACGTTAAGAAACAAAATTTTGCCAGGTATGCTGCAAATTTTTCTTGTTCGTCGTTTTGTGGATACGGGGATATATTTTTTAGTATCTCTTCGTAGTTTTCAAAGTCCTTTTTTATTTGTTCTTTGCCTATCATTTCAACTACGTTATGTGCGTTTACGTATATTCCCATGTCTCCATCTACCGTTCTTTTGGAACGGGGTTGTGGAGATACCAAAATCTTTTGAATTTCTGGTGAGCCGTCGGTAACGGAATCTATATCCGTGGTGGCTCCTCCAATGTCAACTGTTAGAACATCTCCATACAGTTCATTTAATAATTCTGTGGTGTTCATAACAGCCGCAGGGGTAGGAATGACTTCTTCATCCACTACATCATAGATTTTTTCCATACCTGGGGCATGAATTATGTGTTTTGAGAAAACTTCTTGGATTATTTTTCTTGCCGGTTCAACGTTGAGGTGATCTATTTTAGGATAGACGTTTTCTGTTATGATTATATTTTTGTTCTTTTCTTTGAAGATTTCTTCTATTTCTTCTTTTACAGCAGTGTTTCCTGCGTATATTATGGGGATGTCTAAAGGCAAGTTAGAGAGTAATTCAGCATTGTAAAGAACGGTTTCTTCTTCTCCGTAATCAACCCCGCCTGATAAGAGAATCAATTTTGGCTTAATCTTTAAAATTTGCTTCAAATGGGTTTCTCTAAGTTTGCCGGATGTGATGTATTTTAAAATAGCCCCAGCGCCTAAAGCTGCTTCTTTCGCTGCCCTGACTGTCATATCGTATACCAGTCCATGGACTGTCATACTTAGCCCACCGGCGGCGGAAGAGGTTGCTAAAAATTTTTCCCAACTTATTTTATCTTTAACTTTTTCTTCCATATTTTTTAGTGCCTTTTCTATTCCAATGGTTACATCACCTTTGTCTATGGTCGTGTAACTTTCTGTTTGAGCTATTATTTCAACGTTTTTTTCGATGAGCTGGTAAGCTGTAATCACCGTTGTTGTACTTCCTATCTCAGCTACTAATAAATCAATTTTCATACTTTTTCCTTCTCCAAATCCATTAGGAACTTTTTAAGTATTTCAACCGCCTTTTGTAAATCATTCATAGAGGCTGCAAAAGAAAGTCTAATGTGCCCATCAGAAAAGAAAGCCGAACCTGGGACTACTGCCAAACCATATTCGAGTAATTTTTCACAGAATTCTTTATCGTTCAATCCATAGTTTGATATGTCGATAAAATAATAGAAGGCACCTTTAGGTTTGTCAAATGTTAAACCGAGTTTTTTGAATTCATCGTACAAGTAGTCCCTTCTTTTTTTGAATTCTTCTATCATGTAAGAATTGTCTATTTCTAAGGCTTTGAGTGCAGCATATTGAGAGGGTGTGTTCACATTAGAAGTGGAGTGAGATTGAATCTTAGCCATCTGAGTTATGAGTTTTTCACTGGCAATAGTATATCCCACTCTCCATCCTGTCATTGACCACGTTTTTGAAAAACTGTTTATCAATATTGTTCTATCTCTTGATTCTTCGAAAGTTGCCATAGAAGAGTAACTACCATCGTAGACAAGGGCATCGTATACCTCATCACTTAAGATGATAAGGTCATGTTCGATGGATAGATTTGAGATAAAACTCAAAAACTCTTTATCGTAAACCACACCTGTTGGGTTGTTGGGAGAATTAATTATAATCGCTTTTGTTTTTTTTGGTTATAGCTTTTTCCAACATTGTTTCTTCGGGGATGTAGTTATTTTCTTTCGTAGTTTTAACGTGAACGGGGATTCCGCCAACCATTCTGATTTGTGCGTCGTAACTGACCCAAGATGGATCAATAACGATTATTTCATCGCCTGGGTTTGTTATCAAAAAGAGTGAGTTAAATAGTGCTTGTTTTCCCCCATTAGTTACGATTACATTGTTCTCATTGTAATTAGTTGAGTATTTTTTATTTATATATTGAGCTATCTTTTGTCTGAGTTCTTTTATTCCTTTGTTGTCGGTGTATTTGGTTTTCCCTTCTTTCATGGCTTGGTAAGCTGCGTTAATTATAGGCTGAGGAGTATCAAAATCAGGTTCTCCAGCTGTCAATCTGACTATTTCGTACCCTTTGCTTTGTAGTTCTAATGCTTTTGAGTTTAACTCGATAGTTGCAGATGGTTGAATTGATTCTATTTTAGCAGAAAATTCCATAGAAGCCTCCTCTCAGTTTTTTTCTAAAATGCCAACGTTTTCGATATGGTATGAGTGTGGAAACATATCAAAAGGTTGAACCGATTTTAAAGTGAATCCATTTTTTGTAAAAAGATTTAGATCTCTGGCAAATGTTGAAGGGTCACAGGATATATAGATAATCCCTTTTGTTGCCATAGAAGAAAGTAAATGGATCTCTTCCTTTTCCAGTCCTTTTCTTGGGGGATCTAAGATGACATAGTCAAATCTTTTATCAGAATTTTTCATGAGATACGGTTTCGAGCTTGCTAGGATGAAATTAACGTTTTTAATAAAATTTATATGAGAATTTGAAATTGCAGCCTTTACTGAAATTTTGGAGGTTTCAACGGATTCTATGTGTTTAAAGAGTGGTGAAAAGTATATTGAGAATAAGCCAACACCAGAGTATAAGTCTAACATAGTGTCATCTTTTTGTGTGTTGTTTTTGAAATATTCTAATATGTGCCTTAATAGCTTTTGTGTGACGTTGTAGTTGTTTTGAAAAAAGGAGGTTGGTGGAATTTGGAATTTAAAATCATCAAACTCCTCATTTAATACTCCTTCACCGAGAAGCGTTTTGTAAGGACCTCTTAGTACAACGCTATCCGAACTGTTCATCAAGTGTATCAGTGAATAGGGCTGGAAATTCTGTTGAAAAAACTGTTTTATCTCTTCTTCGTAAGGTAAATATTCTGTGTTGGTAACTATAATTACCATCGTTTGATTTTTGGAAAATGATCTTCGAATGACTAAGTGTTTCAAGATACCTTTTTTTGTCTTTTTGTCGTATATTTCGATATTCAATTTGTTAACTAGTTCTCTGAATTTATTTCTTATGTTATCGAATAAGTTTGGTGAGATTGGGCATGAGTAGATATCAAGAACATTATTTGAATTGGCGATATTTAAACCTAATTTTAATTTATTATTTTTCTGAAAGGCATATTCCATTCTGTTTCTGTAACCCCAAATCAAATCGCTTTCGATTATGTCATTAACAAGGGAGCTATCTAACTTTCCGATTCTTTCTAACTGTTCTTTTACTATCTCTGTTTTTGATTTTAGTTGGGATTTATAATCATAATCGAGCCATTGGCAACCCCCACACTCGGGGAAGTGCTTGCATTTGGAGGATATCCTTTGATGGGATGGTTGTAGAATTTCTTTCAGATCTGCGAATACTAAATTTTTATTCGTTCTTGTTGGAATAACCGAGACAAATTCTCCAGGGTAAACGTTGTTTACCATGTAGATTTTATCGGCATAACGTGCCATGCCGTATCCACCGTAGACTAACTTTTCAATGACGATTTTTACTTCTTCTTTATCATTATCCATCTAAATGCCTCCAAGATGTGGAATTATTGTCTTTATTAGCGCCCTTTCACCAGGCTGGGTGGGAGGGCTTCGCCCTGTGACCCTTTTAAAGTTATTTATTCTATTTATATTTGCGCCCTTCCCCCGCACCCCACCCATAAGGAGTTAGGTTCAGCTTCGCCCTGTAACCTTTTTAAAGTTATTTATTCTATTTATATTTGCGCCCTTCCCCCGCGCCTCACCCGTAAGGATGGGGCCTGCGGCCCCTTAGACCCTGCAGTAACCCATAAGGAAAAGCAAAAGGTTTTACCCCTTGCCCCGCAGCCCGCCCTTTTAAGGAAGGGAAGAGCTTTGCCGTTAACCCTTGAATTTACAGCACGACCATTTATGATTTTTCTACCAATGAATTGAAATGTTCCCCTCTTTCTTCATAATTTTTGTACTTATCAAAGCTTGCTCCCGCTGGTGAAAATACCACATTGTCTCCTACTTCACATATTTCACTTAGGTATAAGAATACTTCTTCTAAATTATTTTTGAAGATAAATTTAGAATTCAAGGGGTATTTTTTGACTTCTTTTTCCATTTCTCCGAATACCATTACAGCTTTGGCGTAGGTTTTAAGTTCTTCGATTAATGGTGTTAAGTCTTCATTTTTAGGGATTCCACTTAGGATTGCTATATAACGCATTCCTCTGAAACTTTTATAAGCGTTGTATGCGGAGTGAACGTTGGTTGCTTTTGAATCGTTGTAATAATTGACTCCGTTTTTGCTTTTTATCAGTTCCAACCTATACTTTAGTGGTTTAAATGAGTTTATTGCTTCTTCGATAACTTTTTCAGAGATCCCAAGATTTAACGTCGTCACTGCTGATGCCAAGATGTCTTCTTTGAAGATGTCCAGTTCAAACATTTTGTTGTTGACTTGTATCTTTTTATCTTTGTATTTAATGTAATTGCCTTCAATCATGTTTTTAGAAAACGTTATAATCCTTTCACTTGCTTGATAATCTTTTAGGTTTAAAAGATTTACAGCATCTTCGTTGATAACCGTTACTCCTCCTGATTTGAGGGTTCTTAACAATAAGTTTGCTTTGGTTTGATAGTAATCATTCAAGTCTTTATGCCAGTTTAGATGATCGGGTGCTAAGTTCGTTAATACAGATATTTCAGGAGTAAACGTTTTTGACCAGAATATTTGAAAAGAACTAACTTCAACTACGTAATAGTTTAAAGTTTCTGCTGCTTGAGCTAAGGGAACTCCAATGTTACCCCCTACAAAGGTTAAAGGATCTGCGAATTTTAATATATGGCCTATTAAAGAGGTGGTGGTTGATTTCCCGTCGGTTCCTGTTATTCCAATAAAAACAGCTTTTTGGTTTACTTTTTTTATACTTTCCCATGAATACTCTAATTCTGTAGTGTAATCGATATTGTTTTCAAATATTATTTTAGCAGCCTTACTTTTTGGTGGGATACCAGGCTTACGATAGCCAAATCACAGTTTTTTAAAAGGTCATTGTGGTTGGTTTCATATTGAATGTTGTTTTTCTTAAAGTATATTTCATCGCTTTCTTTAAAATCTTTGTCTTGACTGACGAAGATTTGATGGTTCGTTTCTAAAAGCTTCGTTAGTAAATCTGTGTTACTCTTACCGTATCCTACAAGGCATATCTTCACAGAACTCCTCCTAGTGCGACTATTCCAGTTAAAAAGTTTATAGTCCAGAACGTTAGAACGATTTGTTCTTCACTCCATTTTTTTAATTCAAAATGATGATGAATTGGAGCCATTAAAAAGACTCTTTTTTTTCGTAGTTTGAAACTTCCTACTTGTATTATAACGCTAAACATCTCCGTAATAAATATAAAACAAGTTAAAATGGTGAAAAGTTCCACGGAATAATATAATGCTATAGAACCTAATATCCCCCCTAAAGCTAAAGATCCGGTGTCTCCCATAAATATTTTTGCTGGTTTTATATTGTAAAATAGATACGCTATTACAGGCAAAATCAATATGGAGATGTGATTAAAATTCATACCTGTAATCAGTGCGGTGAATAGTGCTGATATCGCATAAGTTCCTGCTGACAGTCCGTCTATTCCGTCAGTTAAGTTTGTTGCGTTGGACATACCTGTTAGGTATACTATCCCCCACAGTGGATAAAAGAATTTTAGGTCTAAGCTTTTAGTTGTGAAAGGTATTTTCAATATCGAATGGGGATTGAGTATTGATATGAGATATACTATGAGTATAGAGAATAAGAATTGCATTAATAATTTTTGTATCGCTGTTAATCCAGTTGAGTCTTTCTTTTTTATACTCAGATAGTCATCCAGAAATCCTATGAATCCAAAAAGTAAAGTAGCTACTCCAATTATCAGGAATAAATCTTCTTTTTGGATGAAGTAAGTCAGTATACTCAGAAAAAAAATAGCGAAAACGAATAAAATTCCACCCATTGTAGGGGTTCCTTGCTTGTAATTGTGAAGATCCGGTCCTTCTTTTCTGATATACTGTCCGAATTGCCTTTTTTTTAACCATTTTATGAATAATGGGTAGAGAAAAAGTAGAACAATAAAAGTTATTAAAGTGATATAAAATATCAGTCTTTCCAAATTAAGTCACTTTCCTTGAGGTATTTGTTTATTCCTGTAGCGTTCGATCCTTTTATATAGATCACTCCTTTGGTGGTGTTTGATATTATTTCGTCAATTTTTTTTAGCTCTTTAAAGAAGGTAACTTTATCGTTTGATAGATAAGTAAAATTTTCCTGTGGATCATAGAAATAAATTTGGTCAAAGACATTTAAGGCTTCTTTTATAACTTTAATATGGTATTCTTCGGTGTATTTTCCGAGTTCTTTTATTTCTCCCATTATGATAATTTTAGGAGAAAGATTCAACTTACTTATGCTGTTAAAAGCACTTTTGAAAGATTCGTACGATGCGTTGTATGAGTCGTTCACTATTAGAAGATTTCCTCGTTTTATGGTTTGAAAACGGTCTTGAGGGATGTTGATTTGTGATAAATAGTACGGGTCGATTGGTAAATCGATGAATCTCAAAAACAACAACCCTGAAAGTAAGTCTAATATCTGACCTTCGCTCCAATAATTGTTCAGCGTTACCATGAAATCTTCTTTAAAAATTTTGGCGTAAACAGTTGTGGTGTGGTTCTCATTGTACTCGAAGCTTTGTAAAACAGCATCGTTTTCATCTTTGGTTCCAAAGGTTAGCTGGTTCAGATGCTTTGGTGCCAATTCTTTTAATATCGAGTAGTCTCCATTGATTATCAAAACCCCTTTATCCATGCTACTTGTTATTTTCATCTTTTCTTTAGCTACCGTTTCTAAAGAATCTAAAAATTCCAGATGTGAAGCACCTACGTTTGTTATGATAGCAACGTCTAATTTAAAGTATTTTGATAAAAATTCAAGATCTCCTTTTTTTCTAAGCCCCTCTTCTAGTATGACGGTTTCTTCGTTGTTATAGTTGTTTAAAATCGATAAGGGTATTCCTATCTCCGTATTCAAGTTCATCTCGTTTCTAAAGGTTTTGAAATAAGTTAACAACAAATAGTACAAGCATTCTTTCGTGGTGGTTTTGCCGGTGGACCCTGTTATACCGATCTTTAATTTAGAGTTTTCATTGATTAGTGTTGAAGCAGAGATAAGCATTTCTTCTAGGACACTGTTGACTTTGATTATTTTTTCTGTTGGAAAACCAGCAACATCTTTTTCAACAACTACGTAAGACGCCCCGTTTTTCAACGCGTCGTTTATAAAAAGATGCCCATCCGTTTTTTCGCCCTTTAAACATAAAAACACATCACCTTTATTGACTTTTCGAGAATCAATTTGGAAATTATGGCTTTTATATTTTAACCGTTCCAACACTACCTTCCCGAACTCCTTTTTATTTTGTTGATTAGTTTTTTTGTTACTTCATAGTCGTTAAACTCAACCTTTTTTCCGTGGGCGAAGAGTTGGTATTTTTCATGACCTCTTCCCGCTATGATTACCATGTCCCCTTTGTTGGCAAATCGTAAGGCTGTGTCGATGGCGGTTTCTCTATCAGGTATCACAATAAAATGTTTATTTTTGTCTATACCTTTTGATACATCTTCTATTATTTGGTTGGGGTCTTCATCTTTTGGATCATCGTTGGTGAGAACTATAACGTCTGAATTCTCACTTACTACCTGTCCCATCAACATTCGTTTTCCTTGGTCTGCGTTTCCACCGGCTCCAAATACAGTGATTATCCTTCCTTCAGTTATTGAAGAAGCGGTTTTTAATACCTCGTTAAGTGCATCAGGAGTGTGTGCAAAATCGATAACCGCAACAAATCCCAACGATTGACTGTTGGGAACGATTTGGAACCTTCCAGAGACACCTTTAAATGTGGAAATGGGGTAGATGATTTTCTCAGGATCCAGCCCGAATAGGGTTGCTATTACAAAGGCATTTGTTATATTGTAAACGTTGAACTTTCCAATCAAGTGGGATCGTATTTCATAATTTTTGTGTTCCTTTGTCTTGATCGTGAATTTCATTTGTTGAAGCGTTTGTTCGTAATTTTCTATCACAAAGTCTGCGTTTTTTTTAAATCCATAGGTGATAACTTCTTTTCCACTTTTTACGAAGTCGTCTTTGTTCAATCTGTCGAGATTTATTACTATTTTTCCTTCATCTTTTAAATAGTTCATCAGGGATAACTTGATACTTTTGTATTCTTCAAAATCTTTATGATAGTCCAAATGATCCCTTGTGATGTTTGTGAAAGATATGATATCGAATTTAACGCCTTCAATTCTTCTTTGATGGATCGCATGAGACGATACTTCCATGTTAATAAATTTAATATTATTTTCTTTGCTGTTTTTTAATATTTTGGACAACTCTAAAATACTGGGAGTGGTGTTGTATGGTTCCTTAACTACCTCGTCTTTTATTTTAATTTCTACGGTACTTATTAACGTCGAGTCCTTATCTGATTTTTGTAAGATGTGATGAACTAGAGATACCGTTGTAGATTTGCCATTGGTGCCGGTTACTCCAAGTATTTTAAAATCATCTGGAGAGATGTCGAATAATTTGTGAGATAAATCGGCAGCAGCCTTTTTAATATCGTCTACGATTATGTATTGCAGAGAATCATTTGTTGGAATTTTTTCTTCGTCTTGAGCAATTATTAATGAAGCACCTTTATCAAATGCTGAAAGAATAAAATCATGACCATCGAAGCGGGAACCTTTGAAAGCGATGAAAATATCGTCTTTTTCAACATTTTCACTGTTGTCTTTGATATCTGCTATATTCAATATCTCATTTTTGATTACTTTCTTTTTTATATTACCGTTTAAAAATTGTAGTAGTTTGTTTGAAGGGATTCTCATTAATACTGCCTCCTAAATGTTAGTTGTTACAATGTGGTAAATTAATATATTTGACAATGTATATAAGACCTGGTATCATATTATTAGCACTTAATATGCGGGAGTGATAAAATGGCTAAGGTGCTACACGATAGACAAAAAGAAATTCTAAAAACTATTGTTGAATTATACCTAAAAAACGATAAACCAGTTAGCTCAGACGAAGTTTTGGAAAACTCAAATATAAAAGCCAGTAGCGCCACTATCAGAAACGATATGCAAAAACTTCAAAAATTAGGATACATTTATCAACAACACTCAAGCGGTGGAAGAATTCCTACAGATTCTGCTTTGAAGATCTATTTTCAAATGATAAAAGACGCCTACAACCAAGAGGATACACATATTGATATTCCAAAAAAGTACAAATTTTATGATTTAAATCTTATGTTTCAAAGCTTGAGTGAACTAATATCCAATACTTTGGAAGGTTTGGTGATTTTTGAATATCCTAATCCAAAGTATGTATATATAACAAGGGTGACTGTTACTCCCTTAATGGAGACAAATAACGTCATTACTATTTTAACAAATTTAGGCTTAGCTGTATCCAGGACGGTTGAAATATATGGTTTGCCACCTTCAAAGGAATTGGAAAATATTTTGAATAACGGTCTTGTTGGCAAGTCTTTTCATTCACTTTTCATGTTTCTTTCAGCTCCAAAATTTGAAACAGAAGATCTAAGGGTGACTAATTTCATAGAGATTTTAGGGCATCTAACATCTGAGTTCAACAGAAAAAAATATATTATAAGTGGTTTGGAAAAAATCATCTCTCAATCTATCCCAGACTTGGAAGCTATAGAAGCGTTGGCTTCTATGGTTGAAAATGATACAATCAAAGAAGGAATATTTAAACTTTTAGATTTCACTGATGATATAGAAATATTGTTTGGAGAAGATTTAAACTCTAAAGCTCTGAAAAAAATGGTATTTTTCTACACTACTTACAAATTAAATGCCGATCCCCTTGGTAGGGTGCTGTTTATAACTCAAAAATACTGTAATTATGAAAAAAATTACTATTTTTGAGAGAGTATATTTCGAGACTCTCAGAGATTATATCAAAAAATTTATGAAATTAGTATATAATTTTGTTTATAGACTTAGTTTGTTGTAGTATACAAACGATGTTTTTAAATGATTTTGACTTTGAATTCGGGGTTTTTAAGGGGCTTGCCCCTTAACGGTTGGTGAAAGGGCGCAAACTTAAAAATAGTAATGATCAGTTTTTAGGAGGTGTTTTTTTGAAATGGAAGAAAGAAAAAAAACTGAAGAAATAACAGAACAAGAGGAACAAAAAGAAATAAAAGAAAAAGAATTAAGTCAGGAAGATATCGAATCGTTGAAAGAGAAATTAGAAGAATTAGAAAAAGAAAATAATGAGTTAAAACACGAGTTGAAAAATCTAGAAAAAGAAAGAGATGAATTTAAAGAGTATTCTATATATCTTAAAACTAAATTTGAAGATTACAAAAATTTAGTGGAGAAAGAAAAAAAGCAGATAAAATTGAACACAACAAAAATGATAATAGAAAAATTACTCGTCCCATTTGAAAAGTTGAATCTTTCTTTGAATTACAAAGATGAACCTGAATTTGTTTCTGCTGTTGAGATGGTTTACAAAGATATGTTGAAAGTCTTTGACTCCTTGAAAATGAATTTTATAGTTCCACAAAAAGGGGATCAATTTGATCCATTCGAACATGATGTTGTTGACAAGTTTGAAACAAAAGAAGTGAGTGAATACTGTATATACGATGTCCAAACCATCGGGTACAAATTAGAAGGTGAAGTAATAAAACCAGCAAGGGTTATAGTGGCTGTTAAACCGAAGGAAGACGCCCCGAAAGGGGTCAAGGAAAAAGTTGAAGACAAGAAAAACCCTTGTGACGAAAATGTTGATTCTGACGAACAAACTGCGGAAGGGATCGACTCAAAAGAAGGTGACAAATAATTATGGCGGAAAGAAAAGATTATTACAAAATCTTGGGAGTAGATAGAAACGCATCACAGGAAGAAATAAAAAAAGCCTATAGACAAAAAGTCAAAGAATGGCATCCTGATAGACACATTGAAAATAAAGAAGAAGCAGAGCGCAAATTTAAAGAAATTCAGGAGGCTTACGAAGTTTTAAGTGATCCACAAAAAAGGAAAGTGTACGATAGATTCGGCTTCGTACCAGAAGAAGGAACCGCCTATACAGGGCAAAGTAATCCAGGCGGTGGCATGGGTGATATTTTTGGAGATATATTCGGAGAAGGTTTTGGTGGAGGCACCGTTTCGGACTTTTTTGATATGATTTTTGGTACTGAAGGAAGCGGTAGTAGATCTTCCTCTAGGCGAAGAAACGTAGTCAAAGAACGTGGAGAGGATATTAATGTAGTAATCAGTTTAAAATTGGAAGAGATTATTTATGATGTTAAGAAAATTGTCGAATACAACAGGTACGAAGTATGTCAGCACTGTCATGGTACCGGGGCAGAAAACGGCACCAGTTTTGAAACTTGTCCAAGGTGTAACGGAAGAGGAGTTATTAGAGAGGAACAAAGAAGTTTTTTTGGAAGTTTTGTAAGGACTTATACATGTCCAACGTGTAACGGAGAAGGCAGAATAGTCAACCGTAGATGCCCTTACTGCGGTGGTAGCGGAAAAGTTTTGAAAAAAGAACGAATGGAAATTACGATACCTGCAGGAGTTCCAGATAACTATACCATGAGAATAAGAGATAAAGGAAATGCAGGTAAGAACGGAGGTCCAAATGGTGATTTAATTGTTCAAGTAAGAGTTCTTCCGCATGAAAGGTTTATCAGAAAAGGAGCAGATTTAGAAACAGAGATCACAATAAATTATTTGAAAGCAGTTTTGGGAGGAACCGTAAAAATTCCCACGTTAGAAGGAGATATAGAAGAAGAGTTGCCAGAAGGAACCAACCCTGGGACAATTTTACGGTTTAAAAATATGGGACTTCCAGAATTTGGTGGAGGTAAAAGAGGAGATTTATATGTCAAAATAAACGTAAAAATCAACAAACCATCGAGAAAAGAGCGGAAGATCCTTAGTCAACTTTTGGAAGAAACAAACGTTGAATAATTCATCTTGGGGGGTATGAAGATTGAAATTTAATATCTCTGATCAAAAAATAGTTATCAAAGATTATATAATTATTACGGTCGGTACTTTGATAACGGCTATAGGGCTAGTTCTTTTCATGATCCCTTACAATATTATTGCTGGTGGGGTTAGCGGATTGGCTATAATATTAAACAATTTTTTTGGTTGGTGGGTAGGGGTACAAATGTTCGCTTATAATTTGATTTTGTTCTTTTTAGGGTTTTGGTTACTAGGAATAGGTTTTGGAATAAAGAGCATTTATTCGGCTGCTTTGCTTTCCTTTTCCACTGATTTTTTTCAACATGGTTTAGGCTGGGATCAACTCATTCCTTCATTGATGAGAGAAACAGGAAACGCTGGTCTAGAAATGAGCTTATTGGCTGCATTTTACGGAGCCTGATAGCTGGATTTGGCATGGGTTTAGTTATATGGAAAGGTGCAACTACCGGTGGAACAGATATAATTGCAATGATTTTCAACAAGTATTTCTCTTTAAGTGTGGGTACGGGTCTTATGATTGCTGATACTGTTATAACCGCATCTTCCATATTAATCAGTCCTTTATTACCAATGTATGGAATAATAGCAATTTTTGTAACTGCCAGGACTATAGATGGGGTGATAGAAGGATTTGAATCAACAAGAACAGTTTTGATTATCAGCGATCATTATGATAAAATTAAAGAAGATATATATAACAAATTAGATAGAGGAGTCACCTTTTTAAAAGGAGTTGGTAGTTACACTAATCAAGAAAAAAATATTGTAATGGTAACCATTTCCAGGTCAGAGATAGGTTTACTTAAGAACATTGTAAAAGAAAGAGATAGCAGTGCTTTCATGGTTATTTTGCCAAATAGTGAAGCTATAGGATATGGTTTCAAAAAAATATCTTAACAAGGAGATGATGGAAAGTGGATGACCCCGGTGGTTTGTGGGGCTCATTAATATTACTGGTTGTTCTTTTATCTTTGTCTGCTTTTTTTTCAGGATCTGAAACTGCTTTGACTACAATAGGGAGATACAGGATAAGGGAACTGATCGATGAAGAAAAAAATGAGAAAAAAAGGAAAAAATACCAACATTTTGTTGAGAATCCGAATCATTATTTAACAACCATACTTATAATGAACAACCTTGTAAATATCTTAGCTACATCTACGGCGACAGCTTTTGCAGTTAGTTTAATGCCCTCTTCTCATAGTGGTGCCATTGGTTTAGTAACAGCTATAATGACCCTATTGATATTGATTTTTGGAGAAATAACACCCAAGGTATATGCAAGAGAAAATAGAGAGAAATACTTTAATTTTGCCTTTTTTACAATCTATTTTTTAAATCAACTATTAACACCTGTAGTGTGGTTGCTTGTAAACATTACAAACGTTTTTATTAAGCTGTTTGGTGGCGAGACCATTACCAATGCTCCACCATTAATCACAGAGGACGAAATAATTTCTTACTTGGACATAGGGCATGAAGAAGGGGTAATTGAGAAAAGTGAAAAGTACCTGATGCAAAGAAGTCTAGAGATGAAGGATACATCTGTCAAAGAAATTATGACTCCAAGAGTTGATATATTAGCGATTGAAGATACAAAAACCATGGAAGAGTTGATAAAGATAATAAATGAAGAGGGGTACTCGAGGATTCCTGTTTTCAAGGAAACGTTGGACAATGTAATTGGCATAGTTTACGCAAAAGATATTTTCAAAAAACTCGATGAGGTAAAAGATTTTACCAAACTGCAAAAATTAAGAGTTGTAGAAATTATGCATAAACCATTCTTTGTACCCATAACGATGAAAATAAGAGATGTTTTTAGGCTGTTTTTGAATAATCATACACATATGGCTATAGTTGTTGATGAATATGGAGGAACCGCTGGATTAGTTACTTTAGAAGATATAATAGAAGAAATGACCGGAGAAATTTTTGATGAGTACGATGACTACAGCGATGAAACTAATATAATAAGAGTAGCAGAAAATGTTATACTAGTTGATGGCACAACACCAATTAATGACGTTGAAAGAGAGTTGGACATAGAATTTCCAGAAACTGAGTTTGAAACCATTGGTGGATTTTTACTTGAAAGGTTCAAAAGATTTCCTAAACCTGGAGAAATATATTATATTGAAAATATTGAATTCGAAATTGTTTCCGTAACTATCAATAAGATAGATAAAGTTAAAATAACTGTACATCCAAAAATGCAAACAGAAAACCAAGAAGGGACTGGTAAAGAGAAAGATGAATGATAAAACTATTGTTGAAAAATTGTATGAAGAAGCTATGAAAGCAAGAGAAAATGCATATGCCCCTTATTCTAATTTTAAGGTTGGAGCATGTTTGTTATCAGATGATGGAGAAATATTTTCAGGTTGTAACGTAGAAAATGCTTCTTATGGGTTATCTATATGTGCCGAAAGGAACGCAATATTTTCTGCTGTTGCCAAGGGCAAACGTGAATTCAAAGCCATGTTAGTCGTTGCAGAAGGAGAGGCACCTGTAAAACCATGTGGGGCATGTAGGCAAGTAATGGCTGAGTTCGGAGATTTCGACGTTTATCTAGCAAATACGAAGGGGAAAATAGAAAAAACAAGGGTAAGTGAGTTACTACCAAATGCCTTTAGCCCCAAAGATCTGTGAAAGATCTAAACATCCGTTTCATAAAGTAGGCTAGTAGGAGTTGAGACTAAGTCTTCTATTTTTCCTTATGCTTGGGAAGCGGGCGCATCTTTCAAAAATAAGATTTTGATTTTAAAATGGGTTCCAGGGCGGAGCCTGCTTGCTGCAGTATGCAAACCATTTTTTTAAATAATTTTGACCTTGAATTTGGGGTTTTTAAGGGGGAACCCCCTTAATGTTAAAGGGGTTAGGGACCGCAGGTCCCTCCTTAGAAGGGTGGGGAGCGGGGTGAAAGGGCGCTATTATAAAGTTTTTGTGTTTCTAAAAACACCAAAATCAAAATATAGGAGTTTAACTAAAAATGGATTTAATAGAAAAAGAATTATCAAAAGAAGTGATCTTTAGAGGGAAAATCTTAGATCTAGAAAAATACCACGTTGAATTGCCCAATAAAAACACTTCAACCAGAGAAGTTGTCAACCATCCGGGGGCAGTAGCGATATTGCCGGTAGATGATGAAGGGAACATCTATCTTGTTAAACAATACAGATTCCCAATAAGAAAAGTATTAATAGAAATACCTGCAGGAAAGTTTGATTCCCCCAATGAGGACCCTTTGGAATGCGGTAAAAGGGAATTAGCAGAAGAAATAGGGAAGCAAGCAAATAAATGGATTGAATTAGGATACATATACACAACCCCGGGTTTTTCAAACGAAAAAATATATTTATATTTAGCAAAAGAATTAACTGAAGTAGGAGTCAATCCTGACGATGACGAGTTTGTTGAAATCTTAAAAGTAACCACAGATGAAATGAAAGAGATGATAAAAAAAGGCGAAATTACCGATTCGAAAAGTATTTGTGCTTTCTACAAATATTTGCTACTTTAATAAAATCAAAAAATTTTGGAGGACTAAACAATGATCTCAAATACTGTAAGAACAAGGTTTGCACCAAGTCCAACAGGATATCTCCACGTTGGTGGAGCTAGAACGGCACTTTTTAATTATCTCTTTTCCAAAAAAAATGAAGGAAAATTTATCTTAAGAATCGAAGATACAGACATAGAACGTTCAACAAAAGAATCTGAAGATCAACTTATAAACACTCTAAAATGGTTGAATTTGAATTGGGATGAAGGACCTATAATTGGCGGAGATTATGAACCTTATCGCCAAAGTGAAAGGTTAGAAATCTATCAGCGAAGAGCAAAGGAACTAATAGAAAAAGGTAAAGCATACGAGGCATATATCTCACCAGAAGAAATAGAAGAAGTAAAAAACCAGTTAATAAGCGAAGGTAAACCGCCACATTATACCTATGATTTGATTTCAAAGTACAACACAAAGGAAAGAATTGAAGAGTACAATTACAAAGGGTTAAAACCCGTTATTTTTTTGAAGATGCCTCAGAAAGATTATGAACTCGATGATAAAATAAAGGGTAAAGTTATCTTTAAGAAAGGTTCTATTGGTGATTTTATAATTTTAAGAAGTAATGGTATACCTACATATAATTTTGCTGTCGTTGTAGACGATATCGAAATGAAAATCACCCATGTTATCAGGGGGGACGATCATTTACCAAATACTTTGCGACAAATGGCGATTTATGAGGCTTTTGAGGTGGAACCCCCAATATTTGCACATGTTTCAATGATCTTGGGACCAGATGGCAAAAAATTATCCAAAAGACATGGAGCTACCTCTGTCGAAGAGTTTATGGTTCAAGGATATTTGCCTGAAGCTGTTGACAATTATCTGGCACTGCTTGGTTGGTCTCATCCTGAGGGTAAGGAAATATTGCCTCTCTCTGAAATAATTGATAATTTTACTTTGGATAGAGTCAATTCAAGCCCTGCAATATTCGATGAGAAAAAATTAAAATGGATGAATGGGCAGTATCTAAGAAATAAGCCTTTGGAAGAAATCTATCAACTTGCAGAACCTTTTGTGACTGGATCAAAACTTCTAAGCAAAGAACAATATGAAGTAAACAAAAAATGGGTTATTAAAGCTTTAGAAACTATTCTTTCTTCTGTTGAAATATTGAGCGAAATACCTGAAAAAATGGAAGTTTTTTTAAAAGATGTTTATCCAGATACAAACGATCCTGAATTTAAAGAATACTTTGATAAAAGAGGAGTAAAAGAAGCTATCAACTTGATTTATAAGTATTTCAATGAAGATGACAGATGGGATACACAAACTATAACAGAGAATTTAAAGAATGCTATGAACGAAGCCAATCCTCAAAAGAAACCATTTTACATGTCTTTAAGAAAAATTTTAACGGATTCATTTCATGGACCCGATTTGATAAATACGATATTTTTATTAGGTAGGAATACTGTTTTGGAAAGACTTCAAAGGGTGATCGAGATTTGAAAAGATTTCCTACAATTAAAATATACGATACTTTAAGTGGACAAGTAGTTGATTTAGTACCGGTGAAAGAAGGCGAAATAAAGATTTATCTTTGTGGACCAACAGTCTACAACTTGTTACACATTGGCAATGCAAGACCTATTATAATATTCGATGCCTTTAGACGTTTTTTGGAATATATTGGTTACAAAGTTACATTAGTACAGAACTTCACTGATATAGACGATAAGATCATCGAACAAGCAAAAAAAGAGAACTTACCTTTCGAAGAGGTAGGGAAAAGATATATAATTGAATACTGGAGAGATATGACGGCTCTTAAAGCTAGGGCTTTTAATTTCCACCCAAAAACTACCAACTATGTTGATGAAATTATTTCTTACATAAAGGAACTTGAAGAAAAAGGCTATGCTTATAAGGCTGAAAATGGAGATGTTTACTTTGAAGTGGGAAAATTTTCAAGATATGGAGAGTTATCCCACAGAAAGATTGAAGATATGAAAGTAGGGGTTAGGGTAGAAGTCTCCGAATACAAAAAAAATCCTTTGGACTTTGCCCTATGGAAGGCTTCAAAAGAAGGGGAACCATTTTGGGAAAGTCCATGGGGAAAAGGTCGCCCAGGGTGGCACATAGAATGTTCTGTTATGTCGTCTGAAATATTAGGCGAAACCTTCGATATTCATGCGGGAGGTAACGATCTCATCTTTCCTCATCACGAGAACGAAAGAGCCCAAGCTATAGCAAAAAGTGGTAAGGATTTTGCAAAATACTGGATGCACAACGGAATGATTCGTATGGCACAAGATAAGATGTCAAAATCTTTGGGGAACGTCTGGTATTTAAGAGACCTTTTGAAAAAGTTTGATTCGGATGTCTTAAAAATTTTTATACTCAGCAAGCACTATCGTATACCTATAGATGTAAGTGAAGAATTGCTTCGTAACCAAGAGGTATCAGTTAATAGAGTTAAAGAATCTTTGAATGAGGCTGAAACTTTCTTTAACGGGAAAGTCCCTTATCCTCAGAAAATGAATTATTTTAAAGAGCAAGAGGAGTATCTCATTAGTAGCCTTTCGAATGATTTTGATACACCATCAGTTGTGGCAAGAATTTTCGAATTATCAAGAGATTTAAACAAAGCGTTAAATTCACGTGATGAAGAAACAATAAAAAATAATTATTATATAATAAGAAATATTTACGGGAGTGTCCTGGGGGTTTTTGAAACTAACGAACAAATACAGAAGAACAATGTAGAATTAAATCAACTAATGGAAATCATTCTAAACGTAAGATCTGCTCTTAGAGAAGAAAAGTTATACAATCTTTCAGACTATATACGGGATAACTTAAGCAAAATTGGCATAGAAATAAAAGATACCCCTGAAGGAACAAAATGGTCTTAGAACTGGAGGTGTTCTCAAATAGACGTTAATATTATAAACTCAGTACTCGCCTCCCTCAAAAACACCTTTAAGATAATCACAAAGATGGATATACAATTGCAAAAGCCATATGTCGTTAAAGAAATTGAAAAACACTATGATGTGATTACTAATATTGGTTTTACCGGTGAACTTGAAGGGAACATTCTTTATTCTTTTTCCGAGAATGTCGCGAAGGATATAGTCAACAACATGATGGATGGTATTATGAAAATAGATGAAATTAATGATATGGCGATTAGTGCAATAGGGGAACTAGGTAACATGGTTTCTGGATCCATTGGTACTAATCTTGAAAAATATGGTTATAATATAATTGTAACACCTCCGTCCGTATTTACTGGTAAGATTGTAAAAGTGAATTCTAAAGGTGTCATAATAGAATTTCCAGTTTACGTTTCTGGCGACAACGAGATGGATTTGTACTTTATTTACAGAGAAACGAACTAAAATTTTTCAGAGGAAAAATTCGCCCACTTTCACAAAAAAGTTATAGTTGAAGGGTAATCTTTGTTGTGAGCTTTAAAAAGTGTAACTTATTAAGTTTCAAAATTCCTGAAGATGAAAAAAGAGTATAGGCTAAGGAGGAATATAGATGGCTAGAAAATGTGAAATTTGCGGAAAAAGTCCTGCAACAGGAAACACCGTTGCTAAATCAAAAGTAACAACAAGAAGGGTATGGAAGCCCAATCTTCAAAAGATAAGAGTAGTAACAGACGAAGGTACAGTAAGAAGAATGTATGTTTGTACGAAATGTTTAAAATCAGGAAAAGTTCAAAAAGCTTAAGTAAAAAATCGGTCTAAAAGAAGACCGATTTTATTTTGCATAATTTGGCGTGCCTGGCCGGATTTGAACCGGCAACCTCCGGATCCGCAGTCCAACGCTCTATCCAATTGAGCTACAGGCACTTTATAACAATAATTGATAAAAAATGGCGGAGAGGGAGGGATTCGAACCCTCGGTAGAGTCACCTCTACACTTGCTTAGCAGGCAAGCGCCTTCGGCCACTCGGCCACCTCTCCGTGATTTTTGTTTCTTATTCAACCCTGAAATATTATAGCATTGATATTCTCACCTGTCAAGGAAACATTTCATTTCTTAGCTTTTTTCATCTCATACATCTTATTATCAGCTTCTTTTATTAATGATTCAAGGTTTATATCCTTTTGAAAATCTTTATATTCCGAAACACCGTAACTTAAATTAATCCTCACATTACCATCCACTTTTACCTCTTTGAGTTGCCTTAAAATTCTTTGAAAAATTTTGTGAACATCGATTTCTTCCGCATTTGGAAGGCCTAAAACGAATTCGTCCCCACCTACTCGTATTATCAAATCTGATTCTCTTAAGGTATTTTTTAAAACATCAGTTACCTTTCTTAGAATGTAATCTCCTGCATCGTGGCCGTAATTGTCGTTTATGTATTTAAGATTGTCAATATCAATAAAAACAACAGACAAAGGCTCTTGTCTTCTTTTGGCAAGTTGAAAATATTTTTCTAAAGCATAAAAACCCGCTCTTCTGTTGTAAGAACCAGTTAAATCATCGAAAGTTGCGTATTTTTTAAGTATTTCTTCAAGTTTTTTCTTTTCAGTAATGTCTGTTATGACCAAGATAATTCTACTCACATCAACTTCTTCATACGTTACACCCGTTATTAAAACTGGGACTTTGTCACCGCTTTTCGTAACTAAGTTAGATTCGAAAGAAATTGCATTATTGGTGCTTCTTTTTAAATTTTTCATATTTTCATTAAAACTTTCCCAATCCCTTTGATCTAAAACTTTTTTCAAATCTAAAATTCCGTCATCAAACTCAACCATTTTGTAGAATGATTTATTAGCATATTTAACCTCTAAATCAAAATCTAATAAAACCAGACCTTGTCCCATGTTTTCAACGACTTTTTCAATAAAATCTTTCTCTTTCTTCATTTCGTCGACTTTCTTCTTGTTTTCAGTTATTTCTAAATAAGCTCCAACCATATTCAAAGGCAGCCCAAACTTGTTTCGTTCTAAAACTTTACCCCTTGAAAGAAACCATTTATCATTATTGTTCACATCTTTTATGCGGTACGTTCCTTCAAATTTACTTGCTTTGGTTAAAAAATGTTCTCTTATATTTTTTATTAATGTTTCAGTATCTTCCTTATTGATCGACTCTTCAAATTTGCTCCATTTGCCTTCAAAAGGGTCTGTATTGGTTCCTAAGATTTCTTTGTATCTTTCGTCATAACTGAATTTACCACAGTTTACATCCCATTCCCAAATTCCTATTTGAGAAACTTCTAAAGCTTTTAGAATAATTTCTTGGTTTTTTTGAATGATTTCAATCTCTTTTTTGTATTTTTCACTTTCGCTTAAATCCTTTCCAATTAATATGTAAAGGTTTTCATCGTTTATATGAAAGGTTTCTAATTTGAATTCAATAGGTATTTTTTCTCCATTTCCGTTGGGAAAGTATGATTTAAAAATCAACAACTTGTTCTGATTTTGCCTTCTAAAGAAATATTCGATCTGTTTCTTAACGTGAACCTCAAAAAAAGTTATGACATCTTTACCGATAAAATCTTTTTTTGAAAAACCGAAATTATTTATCTTTTTGTTGACAAAAACAATTTTTCTAAAACAATCCATAATAAGTATGAGGTCGTTCAAGTCATCTAGAATGTAAGAAGGAAAGTTCTCTTCGTTAAATTCGAAGGTTTCGTTTTTTGATTCTTCTAACTTTTTTTGAAGTTGAGACAGTATGAAGTCTTTCTCTACCCCTGTAAGTTTTTCGTAGTTCTCGTTAATTTCATTCACCCCTTATCATCCTTATTCTACTTTAACTATAGAATATGTGAAACCTTTTTCATTTAAAAGATTATTGATCTTTTTAACAACAATCTCTCTACTATCAGAAAGGTTTTTAATTCCTCGAAATAAAATATATATATCTTGAGAATTATAACTTATTAAATCTTCTTGCCTGACGATCTTTTTTATTTCATTAATTAATTTGTCGTCAAAAGAAGAATGCATTTTAATCTCCACTAATAGGTGATCTTTATCTCTTTTAATTTTCTCAAGTTCAAGAACTATATCAAATAATTCTGACGACAAAAGGTTACCATTTTTTTCGTAAAATGCTGTTAATTCTCCATTATTCGCGCTGGGTGGAGAGAATGGAAATTCTTTTGCATGACCAAAAATATCTTTGTATTCGTTGAATAAACCTCTAGCTTTTTCAAGTTCATTGTTTTCTGTGTAGAATTTAATCAATCTTAACCAACTATCTTCTCTTTGTGAATAATAAAAAGCTTTTTGAAAATAATAATGCGCATCTATTGGGTTATTCATTTTTTGGTGAATATTGCCCATTTCAATTAACATATCAACGTATATACGTTTTAAATATTCCCTTTTTTCTCTTACCCATTCTTCGTGAACGTTTTCTTGTAATAACTCACCTTTGTATAAACTAACCGCCTTTGAGAATAAAAACAAACGTCTATTGATTTCTTTCTCTTTAAACCCTTCATCGCTTAAGGCTAAAAATTCTTCAAAATCTATATATATGTCTTTTGATTTTGAAAACGTGCAAAAATCCTCTTGTAGAGTTAATTCATCGCTACTAAGTCCTAAATTTTTTCTAATATAATAGAGTGTGGTATTTAAATTTTGTCTGGCACTTTCATCGTCGAAACCGGGCCAAAAGAGATCGTACAAATCAAAAACGGAAACCTTTTGGCCTCTGTTGAGAATAAGATATTTTAGAATTTCTCTAGCTTTTCTTGACTTTAAATTTTCTATTGGATTGTCATCAAGAAAAATTTGAAAATCCCCTAACATATAAATATTTAACATAAGGTATGCTCCTTTAATAATCAATCCATTAATATTTTAGCACTTTCGATAATAAACCAAAAAATATTAATGTTTTTAAAGCGATCAATATCTACTAAAATTCATAGAAGGAGGTTAAAGAAAAAGAAAATGTGTTAGAAACAAAGTTATAACCACCTAAGGTCTCAAATTTAAAATTTGATATCTGATTCGAAATGCCTCCTGTTAAGGAGAAGTCATACTGATTTTCTAAATAACTCAAATCTAAGCCAACAAAAAAGTTGTTGTTCATATTTTCAGTCAATTTTTTGAGCTCTCTTCCAAGATAAAATCCAAGATCTTCAAAATTCAAAGCCCGTCCTATTTTCTCTCCTAAATAAAAACCTTGTTCTTCATTAGTAAGTGTATCCTTTAAATCGACGATTTTAAACGTAGGGAAGTTTTCGGTAACTGTGAATGCAAAATCACCTTTGAAATCAAGGCTGTTATTGGAAAATGTGTAAGGTACAAAAATTCCATCGAATTCAAACGAGTCAATATAGGTTTTGTCGTTCAAAAACAGATAAAAGGTATCGTTTTGATAGTTAGCACCAACTTTCATTCCATTAAAAATAACTCCTAAGTAATATCCCCCATTTTTGTAATCAAGTAAGTTACTCATGCCAAAGAAAACTAAATCATTTAATTCCACTTCTGTTTCGGTAATGAACTCATCTTCATAATAAGAAAATTGGTTGTAATAAGTTTTAAAGATAATTTTATTATTTTTTGAAGTTTCTTCTTGATCTGTGATCTCTAACTTTTCAACGTTGTTAACTTGGAGATAGATATCCAAAGTCTTTTCCTCTTCCCCTTCTAAATAATAAATCGAGGTAACATAGTTTTTCTTGTTTTTTGAGAGGTCGATAGTATTTTCAAAGTGCATATTTACACTGTCTATAATAATTTTTGTTCTAACCTTATCTCCCAAGTCATTGAGAGGAGTGATTCCGAAAGTAGCATCAATATTGCCTTTCGAAACAAAATTAAAAGTGTAACCTTGAATAACAGCCACATTACCCAAAAGAGTTTCACTTCTGCTATCATTCTTCAAAACAGAGTAAATTGAGTAATTATACATTTGAGAGCTTTGTGAAAACGCAAAAATTTGAAACATCAAAACGAAGAGCATTAAAAGATAGATATACTTTTTCATTTTTGATCAACCCCTTCTAAGGTTGGGGTAGCAGTTAAAAAAATCATCATCCGTTTGCTCTCATCAGTGTTTTGGTTATCACCGAATAAAAATCTAAGAAAAGGAAGATCTTTCAACAACGTTGTTCCCCCATTTTTTGAATAAAGTTGACTCAAATCTAAATCAGCAATTAGCAAAATTTCGTTGGGGTTTAAATTCACTTTAGTCTCCAACTCCGATTCTGAAAGTAAATAGCTATCTTTTGTAACTTCCATTAAGTTTGTTGTTTTTGTCTTAAAAGAAATTTGAAGTATTTGATTCATCATAGTTGGGGTCATTTCTATTTCTATTCCACTTTCAATATTTCTGAATTCGTTTCTGTAGGTAGTAAAAACGATACTCTCTAGATTCTTCAAACTTAATAACGCTGGCTCACCTGGTAAAACTTTGACAACCTGTTTAGTAACTAAATTTGCGGTTTCGTTCTTTTCGTACATCTCTATTTCAGCTTCAAAAAGATCTTGTACAGAAAATCCAATTGAGGGACTCGTAAAAGAAAAACTGTTAATTATACCTTCTTGGTTTATGTTGAACACGTTGCCCTTTATCAAATCAGAGTACCTTTCATTTGTTTCAACGATATAAACGGTTAATTCAATATATGGTTCACTCTTATCCAACTTGTCAACCAGATCTTTTATATAATCTATTGTATTTTGTGGAGCATACACGACTATTTGGTTAGTTTCTTCGTTAGTTTTTATGTATTGGTGTAGATTTTCGGGAATCAAATTTAAAAATTTGTCCACCGAAATATAATTCAAAGAAAACACTTGCATTTCAGCTAAGTTCAAAAAATTATGACTTTGAGGATCAGCTAATCCCACAAAGTAAACATTTTCATCAATTTTTTTGTAAGAGTAGCCACCGGGAAGTAGAAGTATATTCAACGCCTTTTCTAAATCCACTTCTACAAAGTCTGCTGTGACCAAGCCACTCACGTATTGATCGGTTAAAATTGTAACCCCTGTTTGAAGAGATATTTCATTCAGAGCTTCTATCAAATCGGTGTTATAGAAAGTTGCAGTCACTTTTGGTGCAGTAACTTCTTGAGAAAAGGCTAATAAACACATAAGTGATAAAATAACAAAAGAAATTGATCTTTTTAATATTTTTTTTATCACATTAACTCCCCCTCGAAGACTTTTAACCTCTGTTCGTTGTCATAAATAGTGAGGATGTATTTATAACCTTCCCCTTCTAAAATGGGTACTTCGCCAATCAACATCGTTTCTTGGCTAGGAACTAACCACTCTTGATTAGATGGAAGAAGATCGTAAACACCTATGCTCACACCATCATTGTCTAAAATACTCAAACTTCCTTTAGGGATTATGTATCTCTCCCCAGTATTTTTGATCAAGGCACTAAAAATTCTGCTACCTTCTATTTTTTCATAGTTTGAGCTCACTAACTCAACATCATAATTTACTTCGCCTATAATCGTTTCAACGTTGACTTTTTTCTGAGATAAAAATTCTCCCGATTCATCGTAGGCATTTAGAACGATTTTGCCGTAGTAAGCACCATTTTCGACTTCTTTTGGTACGTTTATTGAAAGTATAACTCTTGAAGTTCGTTGAGCATTAACTGTAAAAGATGACGGAGACCTCAAAGTGATCCATGATAGCAAGGATCTATCTTTATGTAAACTCGAATATTCTTCTCCACCAACTTGTACCGTGACGTTTTGATTAGACATATTTTGTAGATTTATAACAAAGGTTTTAACAGCACCAGCGTAAAGCTCATGACTGAACTCTGTATTGTCTAATATAAGCGCAAGTTCCGTTGGAGGAGTGAAATTAAAACCTTCTTCAGGAACGTTTATATCGTATGTAAACACTCTTTGCCTGTTGGAGTAGTTAACAAAGAGGTTTACCTTGTAATCTCCAGGAGCTAACAGGTAGGTGGGTTTACCTGAAAATACAACTTTGTTCCCTTTTAATACTCTTTGGGTGGTTATATTGTTTTTTTCCATGTAAGAAGATTTTAAGGGCAATCTTTCTATCATCATACCAGTTTTATCTCTCAAAATGGCTTCAGCAGAAATTACTAGGTCATAACTTGAGCCATTAGAGATGGTAGCTTCGATTACTGGTTTGCCTTCTTCATCTGGAACGACCTTCACATCTTCAACTTCCACCCTTGTTATGACAGTTCCTTGTACATGAACTGTGATTCTTATAGCGTATCTAATAATTATTCCTATCGTTCCAGTAGTTTCAACTTCGGGGGTAATCATAAGGATAAAATTGTAAGTTCCAAAAGGAGCGTTTGAGGGGATATTGACGCCGACTTCAACTGGTGTCGTCGATCGAGGGGAAACGGTAATGGAGTTTGGAAATTCGATCCAATTTGAATAGAGAAAGTTATCTGGAGTTGCTTCTACATAATCAAAATTTCCATCAAAGTCCTGACTCAGTAGGTAAAGCTCTATATTGACGTTTTGTGTAGTGTTGCCTCCAATGACGTTTATAGTGGCAATGAATTCTTCCCCTGCCCTGACGTCTTTTTCAACGGACAAAGGCGAAACTGTTATCTGAGTGAAAGAAAAAGTTGTAAAAAGTAAAAAAACAATAGATAGAATATAAAATTTCTTCATGATTATTACCTATCCCCTTTTTTGTGTCTATTATAGCACAATTAAAATTTATAAAATCTTTAATAATTATATTCACTAAAATAAAGTGCACGTGTATATTAATAAAATTACCCCTTTTTAAGTGCTCTAATTGCAAAAAGGGGTAATTGAAAAATATGGGATATTATTAATAAATGTTCTTTAAAAACTCTTAAATTGAGGCTATGGTAAAGGTTACATCAGCGATTTTTGTATTTGTAGGAAGTGCACCTAGATTTAAGTTACCTAGAACGTCAAGTGTTGCAGTAACATCGAAGACCACATTTCCTGCTCCTCCAAAACCAGCTGCGTTGGTGTCTATGGAAATTTGTAATAAACTAGCCCATGAAGCATAACCAGTCACTTCAGCTATACTAGAAGAAACACTATAATTAACATTTGCCTCTGCTAAGAGCTTTACAGTATCTGTAGGATTTGCAGGATTTGCTGGATCAAATACTAAATCGAACTGGGAATCAGGACTTGTAGTATCTACTGACAATCTCACAAATGCTGGAACATTCAAAAAAACTGGAACGTTAACAGTATCAGAAACTTGTGCCAAACCTGAAACTGAAATCAACATCACCATCATCAAAACTGCCAAACTTAAAACTTTTTTCATAATTTTCCACCCCTTTTAAAATTTTCGTTTTATTTGAATTATCTTTATTTTACTTTTCTAATTTAATTATACTTACTATAATAAAACAACAATAATTTTTAATAAAAATCCAATCAAAATTTATGTTACAACTTCAGTTGCTAGAAACTGTTATTTGAATATTCCCAATTTGACCTTCCATAAAGGTGTATATAAGTCCTTCCAACAGGCCTACATCCAGCTGAAAAGTTAAAATATAATTGTGGATTCCAGGAGTTCCTCCAGTGCCTGACAGTAGCAAATCATAAGAACCTAGTATCAAATATTGCTGCCACCCAGGTAGCGAGCTAAGTACCGTAAAATTAGCTGTTAAATTATAATTTATGTTAGATTCAACATTAAAAGTTAAACTGTCTTCTACTATGTCGCCCCAATTGGCAACTGTAGCATACAAGTCTAAACGTGAATCGCTAAGGTTGGTAATTTTCAAGTATTCAGGTACGGCTAAATATATAGGGACAGTGGTCTCTTTGCTTATAGCAAATGAGGTTGATGAAATGATAATTATGAAAGAAAAAATTAATGTATATTTTAATTTTTGAATCATTTACCCTCACGCCCTGACTTCATTTTTTATAAAACTAATTCTGTTTTAATTATACTCGGGCTAATAAGATAGCAATTAATTTCAATAAAATTTCAATAAGAATTTTGAAGAAAAACAGTAAGAAGAAAATAAAAAATAAGAAAAAGATTCAGGAAGGTATCAAGAGGACGAAAGAGTAATGTAAACATCACCTATATGGATAATTTCATTGACCGTGAGCACCTCATTTTCAAAAAGGGATAGTATTTGCTCACGTTTGTCATTCCACAAATCAGCAAAATCTGCCTTTATTTCAATATCAAAATCGGTATTACTGCTATCTACGGATATTAATTCGTCATTTTGTAATATAATATAATCCTCTAAAAAGCTGTAACTGTCAAAAATATCCATTGAAAGATAAATATCGTAATTTGGCAAAGTTGATTCAATGTGTACAGGAACTGAAGAAATAACATTATTCTGAGGATTGGCAAGGTCAAAAGTTAGTTGAATTGTGCCTTCTCCTCCGACGATGAAGTTTATAACAGGTTCAGGCACCTTAAAGTAAATAGGAACAGCCAAATAACTAAAATACCCACCCTCCATAGGGATAGAAACTACAACATCCCCCACGTGAAGTCCCTCTTCAGGGAAGCCAGCCTGGACAAATTTTTCTTGTAATAAACTTCCATAATTTTTGAATAGGTTACCTAAATTAGAGCCAACTGTTATGTCGAACTCTACATTAGGATTATTTAAATACGTATTTGGAGAACCTAAAAATTGCAAATAGCTACCTTCAGATAGAAAATCAAACCCATCTAATAACTCTACACCAACGTAAACATGAAGGGGAGGCAAGTTAGACTTGAGGGATACATTAGAGGATTTTTGATCATACCACTTCCCACTACCTGGATAAGGTGGGGTGAATTCAAAGACTATATCGTTTGAAACGTTATAGTCGACAAAAAAGTTGTCAACTACGAAATAAACATCAATAAAATCTAACTGTTCCCCAGTAGAGTCTAAAAGCAAAACTTCTCCTATTTTTGTCCCTGAAGAAGATAAAAGTCCATTCTGAAACATAGCCAGAATTTTTTGGTTATTGTTTTGCCATAATGGTTGGATATTAAACCCTAGTTGTAATGTATAAGTACTTCCGCTTCCCCAACTTGAAAGGTTAAAATAACTATGAAAGAATTGGTAATTACTATCTAGTTGTAATTCTACCCGATAAACGTTGGACAGGTTAAGAAAAATTTGAGTTTGCTGATAGTTGTAATTGTCTAAATCCAATTTAAATTCGAAATAATTATTTGCTGAAAATATGCTCACAGTTAAGAATAAGAAAGTTATAAAGACAATCATTTTCTTCATTTTAATCACTTCCTAATAGTTTTCTTTTTAAATTATACATTATTTTTTATAAATAATTTTAACTATTTCAATAAAAATTCAATAAAAATGATTATAATTCGCTTTTAATCGTACATAAAAAAATAATAAAAGACTTGACATTTTTATTTTTATTTAGTATAATTTTATTAGACTTTTATTAGAGGTGGTGAATGTAATGAAAAAGATTATTTTTATAACAATAATAATGTTGTTGGTTTTAAATATCAGTGTTATTTCTTTTTCTCAAACTTCTGATGGTGTTAATATCCCTGTCTATATTAGTGTTTCTAGTTATGCTGCAATTGACTCTGTTGATAAAGAAAGTTTAGATTATGAATTGGATTTGTCATCTCCTGAAAACAAAAGTGAAGAAATAAAGGTAAAAATCGTAGCAAATACCACTTTTGAACTCATGGTTGAATTTGATGCAGAAGGAAGTAGTTTTAACGAACAGAACCAAGCATTGTTTGAATTGTTGAATAGTAGCTTTAATTATTCTGTTGATAGTAACGATTCATCGTATGGAGTTATTGAAAAAACCGTTCAAGTAGGATTCAATTTTCAACAGGTGCTCGCTAGCAATCCTGAGATGAGAGAATTGCTTTTAAAAAATGGAGAATATAATGATAAGGTTGGTAATTTTGTTTTCACAGTTTCCCCCGCAGTTTAAAGACAATTATGCGCCCCTTATTTGCATAGTGCAGCAAATGCTCGAGAGGTAGGTTAATTCCTGCCTCTCTTTTTATTATTGAAAAATTAACAATTATTTTGTATTTGATAAACGTTTTTGAAGTAAAATAAAACGGCTGAGGTGAGAATAATGTTTAACGAAGAATTGAAAAATAAAAACCTTATAATTGAATTAGAATCTTTTGAAAAGTTACTAGAAAGAGAGATCATCATTAGAAACTGGAAAGAAATTGAACTACCTTCTGAAAAGGCGAAGATACTTGCCCCAATAGGTGTAAATGTTTCTTTAGAGAAAGGAGAAAGTCGGGTAATAGTAAACGGTAAAATAGAAACTATGGTCCAGCTTCATTGTTCGAGATGTTTGAAACCCATCGAGTATTGGATCGATGAAACTTTTGAAGCTGTATATTTAAGTCGAAGTTTTGAGAAATATTTATCGAAAACTGAACGTTTAAAAACTTTAGACAATCTTGTTTACTATGATGGGCAATCAATAGATTTGACAAATCGAGTAATAGAGACTATAATATTATCAGTACCAGAAGTTCCACTGTGTAAAGAAGATTGCAAAGGGCTATGTCCTATCTGTGGAATTGATTTGAACGAAAATCCAGAGCATTCTTGTGAAACAGAAGATATTGACCCACGTTTTGTAATGCTAAAAAAGTTGTTGGATAATGAAAAATTAAATTAATACAAAATACCAAAGGGGGAAACATAGATGGCAACGCCAAAACAAAAAGCTTCAAGAGGTCAAACACATTCTAGAAGAGCGAAATTTTACTCTGCATACAAGATCAATGTTGTAAAATGTCCGAAGTGCGGAGAGCCAAAATTGCCACACCGTGTTTGTTTAAATTGTGGATACTATGGTGACAAACAAATCTTAGAAATAGGTGAATGAGCCGATGGATAGTGTAAAAATAGGTATCGATCTATACGGCGGTGATAATGCGCCCAGTTCTGTTGTTGAGGGCGCACTTTTTGCTATAAAGAATAAGTTCCTTTCTCCTGAAGAATTGGTTATAGTGGGAAATGAAATTTCAAAGGAAGATTTAGATAAAATATCGAATTTAAAAATTATACCTGCTAAAAACTTGGTTAGTAACGAAACAAAACCAACAGAAGTTTTGAAATTGAAGGAATCTTCCATGTACGTAGGTTGCGAAATGTTGAAAAATAACGAATTGAATGCTTTTGTGAGTGCGGGCAACACCGGTGCATTGCTTTCAAGCGGTACTTTTGTTGCCGGTAGACTTCCTGGCATAAAAAGGCCTGCCTTAGTTTTAGCCCTGCCTTCTAAGTCCAATAAACCAAAAATTTTGGTGGATGCAGGAGCAAACGCTGAAGTAAAGGCTGAACATTTTTATGATTTTGCAAGGGAAGGAATAGCTTATGCTAAATTTTTGAATCTTGAAAATCCGAGAGTAGGGATTTTAAATATCGGTTCTGAAGACGAAAAAGGAAATTCAATAGTTAGGGACGCCTCTAATTTGTTAAAGGAAGAAAAGAAGTTTAATTATGTTGGCTATGTAGAAGCACGCGAACTGTTCGACGATACGTGTGATATAATAGTTACAGACGGATTCACCGGTAACAACGTTTTAAAAACTATGGAAGGTACAGCTTATTTCATCCTTCATGAATTGAAAGAAACGATTAAAAAAGGTGGGTTATTCACAAAATTAGGAGCCTTGTTTCTACGAGGTTCGTTGAAGTCTTTAGTCAATAAAATTGATTATAGAAGTTATGGAGGAACATTCTTTTTGGGGGTTAACGGTGTTTTAGTTAAGGCGCATGGGGCTTCAGACGCTGAAGCCATAGCTAATGCATTGTACGTGGCTTACCGTGCAGCTAAATTTGACTTGATCGAAAAGATTGAGATTTAAAAGGGGGTTTAAGAATTGTGTGGGATAGTAGGGTTTGTTTCCGATAGAAAAGTTAAAGTTGAAGATCTTATTTCTGGGTTGAAAAAGCTTGAGTATCGAGGCTACGATTCAGCAGGTTTGGCTTACAATATGAATCATTCTATAAAATACCTGAAAATGCCAGGAAGGATTAGCGAGATTGAAAAATTACTATTAAATGAAGGTTTATTGGAAGAAAGTTTTTATTCTGGAATCGCCCACACAAGATGGGCGACACATGGTGTTGTTTCAGAGCAAAATTCTCATCCACATTTGGATTGTAAAGAAGAAATAGCTGTTGTACATAACGGTATCATAGAGAACTTTCAAGAGTTGAGAACAGAGCTTGAAGTTAAGGGCCATATCTTTAAATCAGAAACGGATTCAGAAGTTATCGCTCATTTGATAGAAGATAAGTACAATGGAGATCTTTTTGAATCTGTTTTAAAAGCTTTAGAAGAACTCGAAGGTGCGTATGCCATTGCTGTTGTTCATAAAGACAAACCCGATCAAATAGTTGCGGCAAGAAAAGGCAGTCCTCTAGTGATTGCAAGTAATAATAGTATTAGCATGTTAGCTTCAGATGTTACTCCTTTACTGAAGTATTCAAAAGAGATGAATTTTTTGAATGATGGAGAGGTAGCTATTTTAACTCCTAAAGGGTATTCTTTATTTAACTTAGATGGTGTCCCACTTGAGAGAAAACCAATACTTATAACCTGGGATGAGTCGCTGGCAGAAAAATCAGGATATCCGCATTTCATGTTGAAAGAAATCTTTGAGCAACCGATAGCTTTAGAATCCGTTCTAGTTGGTCGATTAAAAGATGGGAAACCACAGATAAAAGAAGTACGATCTTTAGAAGGTTTTGTTAAGAACCAAATGAAAAAAGTATATGTGGTTGCATGCGGTACGAGTTATCATGCTGGTTTAGCTGCAAAATACTTCATGAATAGATATTCAGATATTGATTTTGACATTGAGGTTGCATCAGAGTTCAGATACATGAATCCGGCAATAGATGGTAATACTTTGGTGTTGGCTATCTCTCAATCTGGGGAGACTATAGATACGTTAGAAGGTGTCAGATTAGCAAAGAAAAAGGGTGCATATGTATTAGCTATAAGTAACGTAGTTGGTTCAACTATTCCGAGAGAATCCGACGCAGTCCTTTATCTCAACACTGGTCCAGAGATAGGGGTTGCCGCAACGAAAACTTATACCGCACAAATAGCTTTGCTTTACACCTTAACTGCCCAACTCATCCTTTGGAAAGGTTACAAAAACGAAGAGTTGGATGAAATTATGAGAACCATCGAAAAAATGCCAGAAATATTTAAAATGATCTTGAATGAAACAAACGGTCACATGATGGAATTGGTAAAGAAGTATAAAAACTTCAAAGATATGATGTACATAGGTAGGGTTTTTGGTTTTCCTGCAGCTTTGGAAGGCGCTTTGAAATTAAAAGAGATCAGTTATATCAATGCCATTGCCTATCAAGCGGGAGAATTAAAACATGGTCCAATAGCACTGTTGGATGGGAATTTTCCAGTATTTGCAATAGTTCCGTCTGGGAAGCTGAGAGAGAAGATGATTTCCAACATTATGGAAGTAAAAGCTCGGGGCGCAAAGGTTATAGCTTTAACCCCGAAAGATGATGAGCAAACAAAAAAAATATGTGATGATTACATCGATGTGCCTACTGTTTCGGAACCTTTAATACCGTTGGTAGTTGCACCTATTACTCAACTTTTTGCTTATTACACAGCGGTACAAAAAGGCTTAGACCCAGATAAACCAAGAAATTTAGCAAAAAGTGTCACCGTAGAATAATTTGGCCAATTGTGGGGCGGGCAGCGGGGCAAAACATTGATTTTTCTTCCTTATGGGTGGGGAGCGGGGGAAGGGCGCTAATAAATTTAGAAATGCTAAAAGTAAAAAAATTTTAGTGGAGGTGGTAAATTTTTGTTAAAAACTGATGTTTTGAATTCCGTTAAGGAAATAGTGGAATTGTTAGAAGAAAAAGATGGAGAAAATATTGTTGTACTTGACATGGAAAATTCTGAATTGATGGTTGATTACTTTGTTATTGTTACGGGAAATTCAGAACCACATAGAGTAGCTTTAAGAGACCAAGTAGTTAGGTATTTAAAAGATGAAGATATACCCATAACTTTTTACGATAAAGGTAAAAGTACCGATTGGATGATAATCGACGCGGGTATTTTTATAGTTCATATATTCTCCGAAGAGAGTAGAGAATTTTACGATTTAGAAGGGCTTTGGGGAGAGCAAAATAGAATGGTACTATAAAATAATACTCACATCTTTCGTTTTTCACCCCGGTGCCCATAAAAGGGTCGGTGAAAAAAAGGAAGGTGGAGGTTAGAAAACCAAATCAAACAACTACGGAGGTGTATTTTTGTGTCAGTGGTAAGTATGAAACAGTTACTTGAAGCAGGAGCTCACTTTGGTCATAGGACGAGAAGATGGAATCCCAAGATGCAGCCTTATATTTTTACTGCAAGAAAAGGTATTCACATTATTGATTTACAAAAAACTTTGAAAAGTATTGACGAAGCCTATGACTTCCTAAAAAATTCGGTCATGGAGAAGAAAAGAGTATTGTTCGTTGGGACTAAGAAACAGGCACAGCAGATTGTTGCCGATGAAGCCCGCAGATGTGGAGAGTTTTTTGTAAACAACAGATGGCTTGGTGGTTTGTTAACAAACTTCAAAACGATAAAATCTAGAATTGATAAGTTGGAACAACTAACAGAATATGTTGAAAGCGAAGAGTTTTCGAAACTACCCAAAAAAGAGCAAGCAACCATACGCAGAAATTTAGAAAAATTAGAAAAAAACTTGGGTGGGTTACGTGGAATGAAAAAAATTCCAGATATTCTTTTTATTATTGATCCTAAAAAAGAAGAAATCGCTGTGAAAGAAGCTAATTTGCTTAATATACCTATAATAGCAACAGTGGATACCAATTGTGATCCGGATGTTATTGATTACGTTATTCCAGCAAACGATGACGCTATCAGAACTATAATGCTCATTGTCTCAAAAATGGCTGATGCGATTATTGAAGGAAAAGAAGGTAGAATTGAAACTCTCGAAGAAAGTAGCGAAGTAGAAGAAGAAGAAGAAGAAAAAGACGAAGTAATTGATGAAGTGGACGAAAAATTAGAAGCTGAAGAGAAATACGCCAGTTATGCTGAAGAAGTAGAAGAAGTGGAAGAAGAATTTATACCTTCAGAAATAGAAGACGAAGACGAAAAATTTTAATTTTTGGTTCTACATAATACACCGGGGGATAGCTCCCGGTTTTTTTATAAGAGGTGATAATTTTGAAATTTTACATACGGACATTTGGTTGTCAAATGAATATTAATGAAAGTGAAATAATGGCAGGTCTTTTGAAAGAAGAGGGCTTCGAATGGACTGAAAATCCAAAAGAAGCCGACATAATATTGATAAATAGTTGTGCTGTTAGAGAAAAAGCAGAAAATAAAATGTATGGTGCCATAGGCGGTTACGGTAAACTAAAAGATGAAAATAAGAATTTAATCTTAGGTGTAGGTGGTTGCTCTGCAGAAAAAGAAAGGGAGAATCTGCTTGAAAGATTTAAAAATATAGATTTTGTCTTTGGCACTAGAAATGTGGTAGACATAGGAAATTTGGTAAAGCGTGCTTTAAATGGAAAAAGATTTGCTGATTTTAGCGACAAATTGAATGATGTCAATTACGATATTCCAAAGATGCCAATAAGTAAACATCATGCTTGGATTACTATCATATACGGATGCAACAAATATTGCTCGTACTGTATAGTTCCATATACCAGAGGTTTTGAAAAAAGTAGACCTATGGAAGATATAATAAGAGAAGTTGAAAGCTATGCAAAAAAGGGCTACAAAGAAATAACCTTTTTAGGTCAAAATGTTGATTCCTACGGTAAGGACTTTGGAGATAAAAAATCTAAATTGGACCTTCTCATACAAAAGGCAGCTGAATTTGATTCCATAAAACGAATTTGGTTTTTAACCTCATATCCATCGGATATAACCGATTCTTTGATACAAACTGTTGCCAACGAAGAAAAAGCGGCAAATTATTTTCATCTTCCAGCTCAATCAGGAAGCAACAAGATTCTCAAGGCAATGAATAGGAAATATACAAAAGAAGAGTTCATTGAACTTGTGAATAAGATCAAAAAAGAAGTAGTTAATGTTACAATTTCCAGTGATTTTATAACAGGCTTCCCCTCAGAGACAGACGAGGACTTCGAAGAAACGGTAGATCTAATTAAGAGATGTAGATTTGAAAGGATAAATATTGCAGAATATTCCCCAAGAGAAGGGACCATAGCTTATAAATATCAAAATGACGATGTCCCTAAACATATCAAAAATAAAAGATTGCAGTATCTCATGGAGTTACAAAAAAGAATAAACCTTGAAGAGAATGAAAAGTATCTCGAACAAGAAGTTGTTATAATTCAAGAAGGAAAGGCTGGGAAAAATGGTACTTATATGGGAAGAACAATGAACAATAAATTAATAATCTTCGAAAGCAATGAAGAGTTGAACGGTGAATTTTTGAAAGTAAAGGTCAATAAAATTACACCAGGTCCATTGTATGGTGAGGTTGTAAACAATCTTTACTGACGGCCTAATAGATAGAAAAAAGGGGTGTTCACATTTGATACATGGAAAAGTATATGAATCTTTATCGTTTTATAGCCGAGCACTGAAAAGTGATGTGAAATATTCTATTTATCTTCCACCTAAATACGACATTGAAACCAGGAAATATCCGACTATTTATCTTCTGCATGGACATGGAGGGAACGAAACGAGTTGGCTAAGAAAAGGTCGAGTAGATCAAAGTTTGGATTTAATGATAACTAACAATGAAATTCCACCTTTTGTTGCCGTGATGCCTGATGCTAAGAACAGTTGGTACGTTAATTCTCCAACTGGTGTTAACTATGAAACCGCTTTGATAGAGGACCTTCTTCAACATATAGAAACGCAGTACAAGGTTTATAACGAACGTTCTTCAAGATTCATAGCCGGTTTATCTATGGGAGGATACGGTGCCTTAAGGTTGGCATTTAAGTATCCAGAGTTATTTTTGTCTGTTGCTAGTTTAAGTGGGGGAATAACCAGAGAAGTTCCCCCAGAGAAAGAAGTCGATTTATATGGCAATGAAATTCATGTAAGAGAAGATTACTATCATGACGCATTTGGCTGGCCTTTTGACCCAAAGTTTTGGGAGAAAGAGAATATTTTTAATTATATAGAACACGTAAAACAAAGCGGCTTAGAGCTTCCAGTTTATCTTTCTTGTGGAAGTGAAGATTACTTTTACCTATATTTAGGTGCTTCTGAACTGCACCATGAATTAAGAATCAATGGCATATCTTCAACTCTTTTCATAAAACCAGGCGACCATAATTGGTTTCTTTGGAGCCAAGAAATAAAAGATGTATTAAGGTTCTTTGCAAAAAATATGCTAATTATCCATTAAAGTAAGGAGTGAATTTATGGACCAAAAGAATGCCACCTATAGGTTAGTCATGAATTCTTTGTTTATAGTTCTATCCATACTTTTGTCAAGGTTATTAGCGATTAGAATTCCCATAGGCAATGTGGAAGTTATTAGATTTGGGTTTGGAACGATTCCTATGTTTCTTTCCGCCTTTATTTTTGGGCCCCTGGATGGTTTTATCGTTGGAGGTTTATCTGATTTGATTGGTTTTTGGATAAATCCAATGGGGGCGTTCCTTCCCCAATTCACGTTGACCTCGGCCTTACACGGTTTGATTCCAGGTATAGTTTTTAGGTATTTTTTTAAAAGAAGAATCAATTATTGGTCACTAGCCATTTCCTGTGGTTTAGGTGAAGCGGTAGGAATAACCTTAACACCATTCTTTATTCATCAAGCTTTTGATGTTTCATATGCGGTTCTTATGCCTCCACGAATCGGTGGCTATGTGGTCTCATTCTTTTTGAACGCCTTTATAATGCTTTTATTACTCACGAGAATTCCTCAAATTAATAAAATGATGGAGAAAAAATAAGATGGATAAATATTATGAGTTTGTTTATGAATTGAAAGCCAGCGAGGAAGAAAAGATAATAGATCAGTTCATAAAATATGGGTTTAATTCCTTTTACTTTGAAGAAGATGTAGAAAGTTCAAAGACTTTTCTGAAGTTGTATGTCAAGAAGGAAGAGCAAATCAAAGATATTTTGGATTTGCTTTCTATGTATGGTTTAAGATTGCTTTCTAAACAAATCACCGAAGAATCAAAATGGTTAGAAGAATGGAAAAAAACAATAGATGTTTTTGAACTTATAGATGGAGTTTGGATCAATCCTTTTTCCAATAAAAAAATAGAAAAACCGGGAATAGTATTGAATATAATACCAGGAAGTGCATTTGGAACAGGTTTACATTCAACCACTAAACTGGCAGCCGAACTTTTAAGAAAGGTTGGTTGCGCAGGCAAAGATGTTGTTGATGTTGGAACAGGTAGCGGAATATTGTCCGCTTTGGCTAAAAAGATTGGGGCTAATCGCGTTTTGGCTTTAGATAACGATGATTTGGCTACAGAAAAAGCAAAAGAAACTGCTATTTTAAACAATGTCGATATTGAGATAAAAGAATCCGATTTGTTAAGCGCTGTTGGAGAACATGAAAGATTCGATATATTAGTTTCTAATATTGTGGCTGAAGTACTGATACAGTTAATGAAAGATCCTAAATTTGATAAAATACTTAAAAATAAAGGATTTGTCATCCTTTCTGGTATAATTGAAAGTAAGGAGAAATTGGTTATTGAACAAGCAAAGGATGTAAATTTAGTATTGAAAGAAAGAATGGAGGATGGTTCTTGGATAGCTTTGCTGTTTCAAAAGAAGATTTAGAAATAATTGAAAAACAATTGGGACGGTGCGTTAGTAATGTATTAACTATAGGAAAAAGATGCATATATGGCTATCCTCAAGTAATAAAGAGCTTTCCTTTAAAAGATGGAAAGCCTTTTCCCACTCTTTACTGGTTAACCTGTCCTTATTTAGTGGAAGAAGTTTCAAAATTGGAAGCACAGCAAAAAATAGCGGAAATTGAAAAGATGATACAAAATGATCCAGGATTAAAACAACAAATGATCCGCGCCCACGAAGTAGAAATTGAAAAAAGAATGAAGCTATTAGGAGAAAAAATCAATTCCCTACCTGAAAATATGATCAAGAAACTAAAAGAAACGGGAATAGGTGGAATTGAGGATTTCTCTAAAATAAAATGTTTACATTTACACTATGCATCGTATTTAGTCGGGGAGAATAATCCCGTGGGGAAAATAGTGGATCGCTATATTGGCAAGAAATATTGTGACGACAAAAGATGTGAAAAATGGGTGGGATGCGGGGCTGAGCGATGATTTCTCTTCCTTAGAAGGGTGGGGAGCGGGGTGAAGGGGCGCTAAAACAAGATAATGAAACAAAGATTCATGGGGTTTTTAAGGGGCGAAGCCCTTTTGCAGCTTTGTGCAAAAAGACTTTTTAAAAACAAACAAAGATCTTGGGGATCTTAAGGGGTTTACCCCTTAACGAATGGAGGCGAGACAACCTATGATTGACAGATCAATTTTAAACAACATCCCTAAAAAACCAGGAGTATATATTTTTAAAAACAATAAAGGTGATCCTATATATATAGGCAAGGCAAAAAAACTTAAAAAACAGAGTTTCTTCCTATTTTAACAAGAAAAACTACATAGGAAATGAAAAAACTTATGAAATGCTAGAAAAAGCCACAAATTTAGACTACATAATAACTTCAAATGAAAATCAAGCATTTATCTTAGAAGCCAACCTCATCTATATTCATAAGCCAAAATACAATATAATGTTAAAAGATACACGAGTGTATCCATATATTTTAGTAACGGATGAACAATTCCCCAAGATAAAATACATTCGTACAAAAAAAGAAGAAAAAGGTAAATTCTATGGTCCATACTCTGATGTTAAATTTGTAAAAGACGTTATCGAAGTACTCCAAAGCGTATATAAAATCAGAAGTTGTGACAGAGATTTAAGCAGGAAAAGCAAACCATGTTTCCTTTACCATTTAGGAAGATGCTATGGTCCATGTTACAAGGATGTAGACGAAACGGTATATCAAGAATCAGTGGAAAAGGTTAAAAAAGTTTTATCAGGAGATATTGAAGAAGTGAAAAACTATCTTCAAAAAGTCATGAAAGATTATGCCAAAATAAAAAATTATGAAAAAGCCGCTCAAATGCGTGACACATTGTTCAAATTAGAAAATTTATTTGAAGAAGTAGCGGTTGAATACAAAAACGGAAAAAATTTAGATATAATAATGTATGAACCTCCAGTTTATTTAGTTTTAATAGTAAGAAAGGGATACTTGATTTCAAAACTTTCCTTCACGATGGAAGGGACGTTGGAAGATTTCTTGTATCAATACTATATTGTTAGAAAGAATGAACCGCCTTCTTTGATATCGACATTATACAATGAAGAAATTTCTCCAGAAATTTTGGATTTTCTGAAAGAAAAAGGCTTAAAAAGAATCGAAAAGATAGGTAAAAGTTCTAAAATATATGAAATGGCTTATACAAATTTGCAAGAAGAAATAAAAAGGCAAAAAGACTTAAGCTTTGCTTTAAAACAAGCAAAAGAGATACTTTCTTTGAAAAAAGAACCAAAAATTATTGAAGGTATAGATATATCTCATCTTCAAGGGTTATATACCGTTGCCTCTTTAGTACGTTTTGAAAACGGCAAGCCCAAAAAAGAAGGATACAGAAAGTATCGATTAGATGATATAAAAGCGCCAGATGACTTTGAAAGCATCAGAACAGTTATAAAAAGAAGATATCAAAAGCATGAATTACCTGATCTTTTATTTATTGATGGAGGAAAAGGACAGGTAAATTCAGCTGTAGAAGCACTAAAAGAAATTGGTTATTCTTTGAAAGATGTCGATGTTGTAGGTATCGCCAAAGAAGATGAAAGGATAGTTTTTCCAGGTGACATACCAGATCTTCACTTACCACTAGATCATCCGGTGTTGAGGCTGCTTATATACGTAAGAGATGAAACCCATAGGTTTGCTATAGGCTTTAACAGAAGTCTCAGAAGTAAACGATTTGAAAAAACAAAGTTGGATGATATTTACGGTATAGGTCCAAAAAGGAAAAAAGAATTAATAAAACATTTTGGAGGGATTCAAAAATTACTGGAAGCATCAATTGAAGAGATATCGAAAGTCGTTAAAAGTGAAAAAATCGCTAAAAGAATAAAAGAAAGTTTGGGAGAGAAATAATTTGGAAAAATTAATTGAATTTGCCATAAGTTACTTAAATAAATACAAAAGCTTTTTAGCCGATGAATTTCAACATTTTTTCTTTGGCGCTGTTTACGATGGTGAAGACAAATTTCCAGTCTACTGTATTTTTATAGATGAAGAAGGAAGAGTTTTTGAAACTCTGGGACCTGATAAACCAGGAAAAGTTATGAGTGTTTTATATCCTACGTATTACAATGATCCTGATATATTACTAAAAAAATACACAGAACTATCTAAGCAATACAATAAAATAATACAACCCGACACGGCATTTGGAATAGTACAATCACCTTTTAAAATTACATCATACAGGGTATGGGGAAATGAAAGGCTTATAAAAAAGCTCATATTCTCTGAAAAATTAAAAGGCGAAGAATACATTTCTCTCTATCAGAGCATAACAGATGAAAAATTGAAATTCATAATAGAACATTACAAGCAATGGGATGATGACATATTTTATTTTCCATATTTGAAGGACATTCATGTTTTATTTAAAGTTCCCGATCATATAAGTAGTTCAGAAGTATCTATATATATTGAAATAGGTCGAATATTAAAAGAAAAAGTGCTTCGAGGATACAATTTTTTGGAAAATTCATACAAACTTCCAGAAATGAAAGTTAAAGCACCAGCATTAGCCGTATTCAAAACACCTGCAGATCGTATCCTTGATATAGACTTCAAATCTATTTATGATCAATTTATAAAAAAGACTGCTAAAATAGTTGACCAAATTAATGAAATAAAAATTGAACTATAAAAGTTTGGGGCGCACCCTAGATAATAGGAATGTAATATTTCTACAAAAGGAGAGAACAATGAAAGTAAACATTGAAGATTATTATAAAAGGACTAATCAAAATCTAACGCCAAAAAAATATAAAAAAAAGAAAAAAAATCTCCTTTTACACTCGCTGAAATGCTATATGGTACATTTAATATAGTTATTTCTGTAATATTTATATTACTCGTAGTAATAATGAACACTGTAAAACCTATTATTAATGATCTTCTTAACCCCAATTTTCCGTTAGAAACCAGACAAATATTTTTTCTATCTATATTAATGTTGGTCTTAGGAATACTGTTTGAAATATATGCCATAGAAAAAGCTAGACTTCACAGATACTCGTTAATAGGCGCTATCTCTTTTTTCTTTTCAATCTTTATGACTATTGCTATAACTTATATAATAATAAAATATTCTTTAAACTGGGTAGGAATACAATTGTTCGGACAAACTGAAATAGGCCAAAACAAATGGTTTTATTTACCTTCCATAGCCTATTTAGGATATTCGATATTCAATGTATACTATTCTTTTTCTTTGATGAATTCACAATAATTTTCAAATAAGTTCATAAAAAAGAAATTGACAAAGTGGAGAGAGATGTGGTAATATATACAACGCTGATGGATGAAAGAGAGAAAGAAAGAAAAAAGTAAGAGAAGAAGGAAAGGGAAAGCTCATT
>NZ_AUPG01000041.1:0-471 GCF_016772115.1 Petrotoga sp. 8T1HF07.NaAc.6.1 | reverse complement strand
ATAAATTTGTAAAAGTTTTCTTCAAACTTTTTGTCTATATCTTTCTTTTTTAGTTCTTTTATTATTGGAATAGCAAGAGAGGTGTTTATTTCAAATTCAAGATTATATATTATATTTCTCAATGTATTCGGCTTTATTTGTTTTGTTTTTCCAGATAAGAAATCATTCAAAGTTCTTTTTGAGATATTTGGTTCTTTAATAGAAACTCTTTTCTATTTCTTGCTTTATGAAATTTCTTAACGTCTTTGTGTTTAAATAATAATTGTTATCTAAATTAAAAACACAGTATTTTAACTGATTGATACTTTCTCCACACCGCTTTTTTAAAATGTTGTATCTTTCTTTATCAACCTTTGATAAACACTTTGAGAAGATAAACGCTGTTTCATACATCATTGGATCGTTGCTTTCTTTTTGTACTTGAAAGATAGTATCAAGTGAATTGAAAATTTTGTAATTATCATCGTCAAA
>NZ_AUPG01000040.1:0-612 GCF_016772115.1 Petrotoga sp. 8T1HF07.NaAc.6.1 | reverse complement strand
CCTTCCAATTTAGCCTTTTCTCTGTCTCTTTTTGCTATCTCTTCTAATGTGTTAAACATTTTTGGCACCTCCATTTCTTTTAGCTCTTCGAACCTTTCTTCTATCTCTTTGTAATCTGTCCTCTTTCCGAACAGTTCTATGAATGCGTTTCTGTGTTTATTAAATTTCTCTTTTTCTTCTTCCGGCAATTTCAATAATATATCTTTATTTATAATCTTTANCAACTCTTCTGCGTTTTTTATCCTTACGTTTGGTTTGTCCGTTAATAAGATTACCCCTAGTGCCTTCTTCATGTTTATTATCGTTTCTTCTTTTATATTACTTAAATTTATTAGTTCATAATTTGCTTTTATTAAATACTCTTCCATGTTTTTTATCTCTGTTATCTTCTCTTTTACATCCATTGGTGATGTCCATTTTGCTTTTCCATCGTAAAAGACCATCCCTATTATGACTGGTAGTTTGAATCCTTTTTGTTCTGATTCTTTTTTGTGACTATTCACATATCGTTCCCATATTCTTACCTTATATGCCAACATCCTGAATGCCATAAGTTGGTCAACTTTACTTTGATGCTCTAACAATAAGTATATGTATATATCTTGACCGTTT
>NZ_AUPG01000031.1:0-2915 GCF_016772115.1 Petrotoga sp. 8T1HF07.NaAc.6.1 | reverse complement strand
AGATAGTTATGACGATAGCTGAAAAGTTGAGAAACGAAGGTAAATTAGAAGGAGAAAGAGAAGGGAAACTTGAAGAAAGAAGGGAAGTAGCTATAAAGTTATTAAATAAACGATTTGGAAAAGAATTTACACAAGAGATGAAAGAAAAGATAAAAGAAGCTGAAGAAAGAAGAATAAACCAAATAATTGACAACATATTTGAAATAACCATAGAAGAGCTAAAAGAGTTGTTGAAATAATGGGGTAGGAGGTAGATTAATTAATTTATCTACCTCCTTCCCGATTTTAGCTACATGTTTTTCATGGCATTATATACTATAGCGCAGAAATCAGAGAATGTCAGCAAATCATAGGGTTTGAATTCTCCATCTTTTACATCCATTACCTCTAACGCAGTTACTATCGCTATGCTGTTTTTAGCTTCCTTATCAAGGTCATTGATATCTTTTGCCGGTAATATAAAGCATATATCCGAGTCTACAAGTTTACCATAACCCGCAGCTCTCGAAAGCCATAGGGCAATCTGGGCTCTTGTAACGGCATCGGATGGTTTTACATCCTCTTTTATCACACCTTGTTTCATTAATGACTTCAAGGCGATCCCTTCAGGCGTGGTTTCTACAGCCCCTTCCTCTGTTCTGGGCTCTGGCGTTGAATAATAATTTGGAATAAATGCCTTAGTAAGTATTAATGCAGCCTGGCCTACCGTCACATTTTCACTAATCTCTGGTACCGGTTGAGGCATAATACCCGTATCAATGAAAATCTTTAAGATCTTCTCATTCTTATCTCCGATTACTCCAGTATAAGGGTCGAACTTTCCTCCTGGCATAGGCAAGGTTGATTCACCATATCCTACAAACTCACCCGTCTTGGCGTCTATCCCAAAGCCGTTGATATCGGAGAGTTGATAAACAGGAATCGGTTCCCCCACAGGATCTCCTGTATACTGATCTCTCGGTAAAGCAAAGGAGAGCTGAAGTTTTTGATACTGAGACAGCTTTACTTCGGCTTCTTCAATGGTAATAATTCCAGTAGTATCGATCTTCTCGATGTCACTGTAATTAATATTAAATCGAATTACTTTACCCTCGTTATCAACATTGACATTAACCGTATTAACGGGGTATAAGACTCCCTCCTGATACATGATGAAGTTTACTGTGTAGTTGTAATCTTTGCCAGACATAACTAACATGTTTTCAAAAGGAAGATTTACCTTGGATAAATAATCCTTTGCAATTTCCACTGCCTTTTCTATTCCTATGCCATTATCGGTATCAGGGAAAGTCGGCTGATTTAACCCTTTGCCATAATTAAGGCTTATTATCTTCCCTGTCTCCATCTCAATTACTGAGTTAAAAGTGATGTTGCTATCTTTATCCCCATGATTAGCAAAAATATTATATACGTTTATATTTTGATCGTTATAGTTTTCATTTATACTGATATTTAGATTGAATTTTTCTGGGTCATTACCCATGCTCTTCAGATATTCCTCCACAAAATCCTTTGCTTTCTTTTCATCCATTTTCCCCAGGGAAGACATTTTATTTACATTGGTTACCTTATACTCTTCCCTTTCGCCCATCTCAAAAGTCTGACCGGTGTAGTTTACGGGCTCCCCCGTTCTAGCATCAATCCCCATTGGCAAAGGATATAAGCCAGCGCTCTTGGCCGGAGCATACAAGAGCTTATTTTCGGGAGGGGAGTACTCTCTCCATATATCCTTCTGAACAAGGAAGGTACCCATTATTTGATCCATTTTCTCTAAAGCTTCATCTTCGCTCAGTAACCCATCGATGTCAACCTTAGATATGTCTGTCCAGTTAATGTAATAATTTGATACCTTTCCGGTTGTGGCATCAATACTTATATCTATCCCTTGGTTGATATCTATCCCGTCGTTGATACCACTTAGCTGTTCAACGTTTCTCTTGAAATGATAGGTATAATTTGTCTGCCCGCCTTTATAATAATAAAAACCATATTGAAAATCAGGGGCTTTGTCTATCTGGTCATACTTGTCGGGTGCGTATCTCTTTATGAAGTTTAAAGCATTGTCTTTGAGCTCATCCCTTGTGTAGTTTGGCACATTGCTATCTTCGCTGCCCGGATAATAGTTTTTGTAGTACCTATAGCTCACCAACTCACCGGTGGAGGCATCCACCATAGCATTGACATTTATTTCTTGATCCCAATAGTGAATATTCCAAGCCTCAGATGGTACATCGTACCGATAACTCAGGTCGGCATTAAACTTTGCCGCATCAATACCTGAGATCTCTGATACTAAGTTTTTAGCCTGCTGGGAAGAATACGTCGGCTCGACAGCAAAGACGCCCACTGCCAACATGCTTATGAACATAACAGTTGTAAGAACAACTGATAAAATATTTTTCATTGTTTACCATCTCCTCATATTTGCCTTCACTCCGAAGGGAATTCAAAGAAATAAATCTTCTTATGGATAAATTATACAACATTCAAATAACAAAAAGTAAATCAAGTTCAAAGACAATAATTACTATCTAGCCATTACCCTATTTCGAGGACAATTAATTATGATCCCAAATGGATGGCAAGAATTCATACTCCATCCAAAGAAATAAGCGACTTCTTGCCTTAAGGAGATTAAAAACAATCACAAAATTACCTCAGCATTTCAAAGAATTTTTTCCTTCCATTAGTAGTATCTGCAAAAAAATCAAAAAAATAAATCCTCTATGGGCAATGGGCCTCATAAAAAAAGAAATCCTTAAGGGGTTGGTGGGCGGGAATAGATAAAAAGCTCTTAAGCCCCTAAGTCTATCAAGTCTTCAACAGGATCATAAAGGGCTCAGACCTATAATTGTCTGGCTTTTTTATTTCAACCTACAAAATGAAAAAAAAATATATTATATATTTTTTATATA
>NZ_AUPG01000027.1:0-12520 GCF_016772115.1 Petrotoga sp. 8T1HF07.NaAc.6.1 | reverse complement strand
GTGAAGTGGTGCAAGGCGTACGGGTACTCTTCATCCTTTACTACCCTTAAATCAGTGTTAATCCCTGATTCTAAAGTTATACTTGTCTTCGTATCTCCTTTAGCAATCACATCTCTTGTTTTGTCATATTCTACAAATATTTCCATTAATTTTTGAGGATCATTAGTAGTTGCCAATATATCTATATCTTTTACTATTTCCTTTTTTCTTCTGATACTTCCAGCTATCTCACACCTTATAACGAGCCCTGTTTTAAGTAAATATTGTTTGAGTGAATCAGCTTCGGAATATGCTTCTGAAAATAGATGCTGGTTGCTAAACCTTTTTACAAATTTAATACCTTCTAAGATTTTCTTTTGAGTCTTTTCTCCAAATCCTGGGAGCTCAACCAGCCTATTTTCAAGGCAAGCATACTCCAGTTCTCCAACGGTTTTTATATCCAATTTATCGTACAAAGTTTTTATCTTCTTAGGTCCCAGACCTGGTATTTTTAACATCTCAACCAGACCTCCGGGAATCGATGCCTTTAAATTTTCGTAGTATTCGAGTCTTCCTGTGGTGATAAGTTCGGTAATCTTTTTATTGATGGCTTCGCCTATCCCTTTGACCTCTTTTAGTTTGTTATCCTTCACTAATACTTCTATATCTTCATCAAGAGTTTCTAGAGCACGTGCAGCATTATAATATGCCCTGATTTTAAAAGGGTTTTCTCCTTTTAATTCCAGTAAAAGACCTATCTCGTTGAGAATATCTATAACAGTTTTTTTATCCATTTTACTTCAGCTCTCCTTCGTTCAGCAACTCTCCCAGATAGGATTGGGTAGGGCTGGAAAAGCAGTTGACCTCGGTTGATATTATATCATTCTTAACGTCCATTTTAAAACGATTAATCTGATGGTATAATCGTTTAAACTTTAGTAACTCAAATAAATTAAGAGGAGTGAAAAAATGGCAGATATGCTTGTGAAACTTTACGATTTGAATTATGATGAGAAGGTATTTACTGAATTAAAAGATTCAAAAATAACAGTACGGAGGGCAAAGGCACCTGAAAAATTTATCGTTTTGAATTGGATCAAAAAAGAATTTGGTGATCACTGGGCAAGTGAATGTGATGTATCTTTTTCTAACAAACCTATCAGTTGTTTCATAGCTGTAGACGAAGATAAGAACAAAATTATTGGTTTTTCTTGTTTTGATGCTACATGCAAAAATTTCTTTGGTCCAATGGGTGTAGACAAAAATTACCGAGGAAAAGATATGGGTAAAGCGTTACTTTTAATAGCGCTAAAGAGCATGGAAGAAAGTGGTTATGCATATGCCATAATCGGAGGAGTTGGTCCTGCTAAATTTTACGAAAAAGTGGCAAACGCTACATTGATAGAAAATTCTGAACCAGGATTCTATAAAGGGATGTTGAAAAATTAAGAAAAACTACAAAAAACAGAGTTTTTATTAAATAAATTAAAATAATTACTCCTAATTGCTTCTCATCACCCATAATCAGATTTGCGATGTAACATGTTTCAGGGTAGTATTGTGTTGAGTCTCAATGAAACTTGTATTTTCGATACTACGAGCACCTTCCACCTTTTTGAAATTAAGCTGGGATGTTAAAGGGAGATAGGGGAATTTAATATAATTTTTTCATGGAAAGGCCTTTCCTTGATAATGTAACAAAAATATTGGAGGTGAAAAGAGTATGAAAAAAGCGTTTGTTGTGTTTCTTTTATTGGCAAGTTTGGTTATGGGAAGCGCGTTATTCGCTCAAGTAACCCAAATCCCCAGAGAAGAAGCAGTGTATGTCGCAGGTTTTCAGTGGGGACCACCAACAACGGATAATCCGCTTGCAGGTTCGCCAATGACGTTCGTTTCTGACCCTAGACAACATATTTGGATATATGAAACATTATTCACATGGGATGCCCTCAATGGAAAGTATGTTCCTATTTTGGGAGAATCCTATAAGTGGCTTGATGAACTAAGATTAGAGGTAAAAGTAAATCCAAAAGCATATTTCCACGATGGAGAACCCGTCACCGCAGATGATGTTGTATATTCCTACAAATTAGGGCAAAAATATCCACTAGGTCTACAGATTTGGGAATGGTTGAAAGATGTTTACAAGGTAGATAGCCACACTGTAATCTTCGAGATGAAACCAGATAATCCAAACAGATTGATGGTAGAAGACGCACTTGGAGCTACCTTTATTCTTCCAGAACATATTTGGTCTAAGGTTGAAGCAGAAAATAATTATGATTTGACCAAAATCAGACAGTTTAGAAATGAAAATCCCGTAGGCTCTGGCCCATACAAAGTTTTTTATGAAAGTCCAGAAACTATTATTTTAGTAAGAGTAGATAATTATTGGGGAAACGAAGCTTTACACGGTGGGAAAAAACCCGCAGCTAAATATATAGTGCATCCTATTTTCAAAAGTAATGACGAAGGTAGTTTGGCCTTTGAAAATGGTGAAGTAGACGTTTCTCAGCAGTTCACTCCAAGAATATGGGAAATGTGGGAAAAGAAAGGGCTTCCTGTTGGTACATGGTACGACGAGATCCCTTATCATATGCCTGCAACAATGCCTTCGTTGTGGTTTAACGTGAACAAATATCCTCTCAGTTTGCCTGAAGTTAGAAAAGCTATTGCATATTCGGTAAATTACGCAAGAATTTCCGAACTTGCCATGTCTAATTATTCTCCTAAGGTTCAAGCCAGTCTTATAATGCCCTACGGTGGTGAAGCAAAATACTTCGATGAAAACTTGGTAAAACAATACGGTTGGGAATACAATCCGAAAGAAGCTATAAGGATATTAGAAGAAGATTTGGGAGCAACAAAAGGTAAAGATGGAATATATGTTCTTCCTGATGGAACAAGACTTGGCCCCTTTACCGTAGAATGCCCATACGGTTGGACGGACTGGAATGCTTCTTTACAAATCGTGGCACAAGGGGCAAGAGCAGTAGGTATAGACATCCAAACATCTTTCCCTGATGCACCTATAGCTTATGATAACAGACAAACAGGTAACTTCGATATGACGATGTGGGCACCTTCACAACCTGGACCTGCTCAACCCTGGTTGAGATTCCAAATAGCTCTTTATTCAAAAGGTGTTCCCCCAGTTGGACAAATCGCATACAGTAACTTCGGAAGATATAAAAATGAATGGGCTGACCAACTCATCGATATGATTCCAAAAGTTACCGACGAAAAAGAATTAAAGAATCTCTATACAGAGTTAGATCAACTATACAGAGAAGATATACCGATGTTCCCGTTAATGTATAGACCTCAAACATTTTACGAATACAATGAAACTTACTGGACAGGTTGGGCAAACGCAAAAAATCCTTATGCACCACCGATGCCTTTGGTAGGTGCAGGGATGGAAATGTTGTGGCATTTAGAACCTGCTAAATAAAGTAATTTATTATCCATCGATTAAGCCAAGAGTTCGTGGAGGAAGTTTCAGCCTCCATGAACTCTTTTAAATATACCTTCGAGAGGTGAAATATGTGAAAGGATTTACGAGGTATTTTTTTCAAAAGCTTTTTTGGTATCTAATAGCTTTTTTCTTGGCTTTATTTTTGAATTTTTTCTTACCAAGACTCATTCCAGGAGATCCTATTTCAGTTATAGTAAGTAAAATGATGTCTGGAACCGTAGCAAGTGAGACGCAGGAAAGGGTTTATCAATCTTTTGTCGAAGAGTTTGGATTGGATAAACCTTTACCTATCCAGTTTTTCAACTACATAGGAAATGTTTTTAGAGGTGATTTAGGAACGTCGTTCAGTTTGTACCCCCTTTCTGTTAATGAAGTTTTGGGAAACGCTATTGTATGGACTATTTCTTTACAATTTCCGGCAATAATTGTAGGTTGGATATTAGGAAACTTACTGGGAGCCGCTGCTGCTTACAGAAAAGGGGTTTTCGACAAAACTATTTTTCCAGTGGCACTATTCGTTAATTCTATCCCTTATTATGCTTTGGCAATCATATTACTATACTTTTTTGGAGTTTACCTGGGATGGTTCCCAATTGGCGGTGGTTACAGCAGAACATTGCTCCCTTCTTGGAGTTGGGCTTTTGTAATTGATGTCTTACACCATTACTTTTTACCCTTTATTTCGATTGTTTTAGTAACAATAGGGGGACAAGCCATAGGTATGAGAGAGATGTCAATATATGAATTAAATACAGATTATGTTACCTACAGTAAGATGTTAGGTATCAAAGATAAGAAGATTCAAAGCTATGTCTTCAAAAATGCAGTTCTTCCTCAAATAACAGGACTTGCAATAAGTTTAGGTACAATGGTAGGGGGAGCTCTGATCACTGAGATAGTCTTTGGATACCCCGGAGTGGGAACGTGGCTATTCAACGGAATAAGACAGCTAGATTATCCGATGATCCAAGGTTCAACCCTTATAATAGCGATGATGGTTTTAATTGCTAATTTTATTTTGGATATGGTCTATGGACTAATAGATCCTAGAATTAAAGCTGCGCAAACGGAGGAGGGTTAATATGAATACAATAAAATTACTTTTGAAATCTCCAAAATTTTTAATAGGATTTGGCCTATTTATGTTTTTATTCTTAACTGCCTTCATATACCCTGCTGTTTCACCAAAAGATCCATTGGAGATGGTTGGATTTATGTACGAGCCCCCTTCCTCAACTTACTTGTTGGGAACAGATAACTTTGGAAGAGATGTATTTGTAGAGCTTATTCACGGAATGAAATCCTCGTTGATTATAGGATTAATTTCAGGTGTTATTGCAACAACAATAGGTATAACTATAGGCCTTTTTGCTGGCTACAAAGGAGGAACCACTGATAACATATTAAATTCAATAACTAATATATTTTTAGTTATACCTCCATTCATAATACTGATATTGATTACGGTTAGTTTAAAAAGTAGGTCCTTGTTTGTTATGGGATTAGTATTAGGAGTAACCTCTTGGCCATGGACTGCTCGTGCGGTCAGGGCGCAATCACTCAGTTTAAGAAATAGGGAACATGTTGATATAGCCAGGTTAAACGGTGCCAGTACTGTAGAAATTATAATACGCGAAATAATGCCTTATATCTTATCTTATATATTCATGGCATTTATACTCCAAGTTGCCACTGGTATTTTAAACGAAGCAGGAATAAGTATGTTAGGACTGGGTCCAAGTAATATAGTTTCACTCGGTACAATGCTTTCATGGGCACTATTATTTGAGTCTGTTAGATCAGGTGCCTGGTGGGCTTTTATACCTCCAGCTATAACCATAGCTTTAATCACTTTTTCGCTATATTTTATGAATTCGGGGATGGATGAATTATTCAATCCCAAACTTAGGAGTTGATGAGATTGGAATCTAAAAAGGTTATTTTAGAAGTTAACAATCTTAAAACCTACTATCAAACAAGGTTAGGAGAAAAAATAAAGGCGGTTAACAGCGTTTCGTTTAACCTATATGAAGGAGAAATCTTGGGAATAGCAGGTGAATCAGGTTGTGGTAAATCTACTTTAGCAATGAGTTTGTCAGGCTTATTTTTATCCCCTTTGAAATACGAAAGTGGATCAGTGTTTTTAAACAACGAAAATATCATGCAAAAAAAAGAAAATGAGTTGAGAAGTAATATACTGGGGAAAAAATATTCGTATATCCCTCAAAGTGCTATGAACGCCTTGAATCCAACACTAAAAATCAAAAATTTTGTTATAGATCTACTGAAAGAACACAATCCTAATATGACAGAAAAAGAGATTTTAAATTTGGCAAAAGAACGTTTTGAATCTCTTTCTTTGCCCCCAAGAGTTTTAAACCTCTACCCTTTAGAACTTAGCGGTGGTATGAAACAAAGGGTAGTTGTCGCAATCTCTACAATCATGAACCCAGAAGTTGTAGTAGCAGATGAACCAACTTCTGCATTGGACGTAACTTCACAAAAAATAGTAATAAAATTAATTAAAGATCTCTTTGATAAAAAAATAGTTAAAAGTATAATTTTTATAACTCACGAGTTACCCATATTAAGACATATATGTGACCGCATCGCTGTAATGTACGCAGGCGAATTTGTAGAGGTAGGAAATATGAAAGATGTAATCTTCGATCCTATTCATCCTTACTCACAAGCATTAATGCAGTCTATTTTAGTCCCTGAAAAAGGTATAAAAGGCAAAAAACTACCAAGTCTTCCTGGGTCACCACCTGATTTAAGGAAAATTCCAAAAGGATGTAGGTTCGCTGATAGATGCCCCTTGGCAATTGAAGATTGTAAAAAAGAAAATGTCACTTTAACTAAAGTAGGAGAAAGATCTGTTAGATGCATCAGAATAAACCATATCTTAACACAAGGGAAGAGGGTGACACCGTATGTCTAATCTCTCAAATGAAGATATAGTAAAAGTAGAAAATTTGACCAAAATATTTGGAAGTGGGAAAAAAGCTGTTAAAGCTGTAGATAACGTTACTTTTTCTATAAAAAAAGGGGAAATCGTCTCTCTTGTTGGACAAAGTGGAAGCGGAAAAACAACGGTAACTAGACTATTACTCAGGTTGTTAAAAGAAACAGAAGGCAAAATTATTTTTGAAGGTCAGGATATAACAGGTTTAACAGGGAAAGAAAAAAAGCTTTACTGGAAAAAAGTTCAAGCAATATTTCAAGATCCATACGCCTCGTTTAATATATTTGCCCCGGTAAAAAAAGTTTTAATTGATGCTTTCAAGTTATTTGACAACAGCTTTACCAAACAAGAAAAAATGGCAAAGGTTTACGAAGCTTTGGAATCAGTTAATCTAAGACCTGAAGAAGTAGCAGATAAATATCCTTTTGAATTAAGTGGTGGTCAAAGGCAAAGGATAATGATAGCAAGGGCTCATTTGATAAAACCAAAATTACTCTTAGCTGACGAACCAACTTCTATGATCGATGCAAACTTAAGATCGGGAATTTTGGAGTTATTGTTAGGTTTAAGGGATACGGAAGGTACAACTATCATGTTCGTAACTCACGACCTTGGTTTGGCTTACTACGTCAGTGATAGACTTTTCATCATGCATGAAGGGAAAATAGTAGAAAGCGGAGATGCTGATAAAGTAATAACACACCCTGAGCACCCATATACAAAACAACTAATGATGGATGTACCAAAACTATCTGAAGAATGGGTTTTAAAATAACTTAGAATGAAATATGGGTGGGCTGCGGTGCGAAGGGGAGCTAAAGTAAGTTTTTGAGTTTGTATAGACAATAAAAACAACAACATAGGAGGAATAAAAATATGTCTGAAAAAGTTTTTCCAAAGGATTTCATCTGGGGAGCAGCTACTGCATCTTACCAAATAGAAGGTTCTCCTTTAGCAGATGGAGCCGGTCCTTCAATTTGGCATAGGTTTTCTCATACATCTGGAAACACATATAATGGAGACACTGGAGATGTTGCAGACGATCATTATAACCGGTACAAAGAAGATATTGCTTTGATGAAAGAGTTAGGATTAAAAGCGTACAGGTTTTCTATATCTTGGTCAAGAATTTTTCCAAACGGTAAAGGTAAAATCAACGAAAAAGGTATTGATTTTTACAATAGATTGGTTGATGAATTACTAAAGGCTAATATAACCCCTTTTGTTACGTTGTATCATTGGGATTTACCTGCAGCTTTACAAGATCTGGGTGGTTGGACAAACAGAGACATCGCCTATTGGTACACCGATTACACAGATTACATGTTTCAAAGATTTGGTGACAGAGTAAAAAATTGGATTACTTTAAACGAACCCTGGGTAATGGCATTTGTTGGCCATTTTATGGGTGAACATGCACCCGGAATGAAAGACCTTTACGCCTCTTTCTCAGTTGTTCACAACCAATTGCGTGCTCATTCAAAAACAGTTAAAGCTTTCAGAGAAGAAAATATTAAAGAAGGAAAAATTGGAATCACTTTATCTAATTCTTCACACGATCCCGCAACTGATTCACAAGAAGATAAAGAGGCAGCACGGTTGGCACATGAATGGACAAATTACCCATTGTTTTTAAATCCGATATACAAGGGTGAATATCCAAGCGGGATAAAAGAACACGCTTCTGAGTTTTTACCTCACAATTACGAAAATGATTTGGAAGAAATAAAAGAAAAAATTGATTTTGTAGGCATCAATTATTACTCTGGAGATCTTGTCAAGCTCGATACAAAATCATTCTTAGGTGGGAAAACCGTTGAAAGAGGTCTTCCAAAAACAGAAATGGGATGGGAGATTTATCCTGAAGGTTTTTACAAAATACTAAAAGGAGTTCAAGAGGAGTACAATCCAAAAGAAGTGTATGTAACTGAAAACGGTGCTGCTTTTGACGATAAAGTAGTCAACCAAGAGGTACACGATGAAAAAAGAATAGAATATTTAAAGTATCATCTTGAACAAGCTTTAAGAGCTATTCAAAATGGAGTTACTCTCAAAGGATACTTCGTATGGTCCTTATTAGACAATTTTGAATGGGCATGGGGCTATTCAAAGAGGTTTGGAATAGTATACGTTGATTACAAGACTCAAAAAAGGATCATAAAAGATAGCGGTGAATGGTATTCACAGGTTATCAAGAATAATTCTTTTGAATTCTAATCTTGCATTTAAAAGAAAAGACTTTTTTAATAGCAAACCAAAGGATGTGAAAAAATATGGAGAGGGATATAAAAAAGTTGATTTCTCAGATGACACTTGAAGAAAAGGCAAGTTTGTGTTCAGGCTTAGATAATTGGCACACCAAACCTATTGAAAGGTTAGGGATACCTTCAATTATGATGAGTGATGGGCCTCACGGCTTGAGAAAAGAAATCACAAATCCTGAAGAAAGCTTGTTGGCAAACAGCGCCCCCGCTACGTGTTTCCCAACAGCCGCTACAACAGCTTGTTCATGGGATAGAAAATTAATTGAAGAAGAGGGAAAAGCCTTAGCTGAAGAATGTCAAGCCGAAGAAGTTGATATTATATTAGGCCCTGCTATTAACATAAAAAGATCTCCATTGTGTGGAAGAAATTTCGAATACTTCTCTGAAGACCCATACTTATCAACAGAACTGGCTACAGCATATATAAACGCTGTACAAAGTTATGGAGTAGGGACCTCTTTGAAACATTATGCTGCAAACAATCAAGAACACAGAAGAATGAGTGTAGACGAAGTAATAGATGAAAGAACCCTAAGAGAGATTTACTTAGCAAACTTTGAAGGAGCGGTGAAAAACGGTAAACCCTGGACGGTAATGTGTTCTTACAACAAAGTGAACGGTACGCATGTTTCTGAAAACAAATACTTATTGACAGATATATTGAAAAAAGAATGGAATTTTGAAGGATTCGTTGTATCCGATTGGGGTGCAGTAAACGAAAGGGTAGACGGGTTAAAAGCAGGATTAGACTTAGAAATGCCTTCAAGTTTTGGAATAGGAGACAACAAAATCATACAAGCCGTAAAAAACAGTCAATTAGAAGAGAAGGTATTGGATGAAACTGTAGAAAGACTTTTAAAAATTATTTTCAAAGCGATAGATAACAGGAAACAAAACGCAACATACGACAAAGAAGCTCACCATCAATTAGCGAGGAAGATTGCAAGAGAAAGTATGGTACTTTTGAAAAATGAAGACGATATACTTCCAATTAAAAAAGAAGGAACTATAGCCATAATTGGAGAATTCGCCACATCACCCAGGTATCAAGGCGGTGGAAGTTCGCATGTAAACCCTATCAAAATAGATAATCTAGTAGAAGAGATAGAAAAAATAACTCAAGGAAAATCTAAAATTCTTTACGAAAAAGGATACCTTCCTGACTCAGATGAAATCGATGAGGAACTTATAGAAAAGGCTAAAAGATCTGCAAAAGAATCTGACGTCGCTGTAATCATCGCAGGACTACCTGAAAGATACGAATCAGAAGGGTACGATAGAGAACATATGCAGATGCCCCAAAGCCATAACAAGTTGATAGAGGAAATCACTAAGGTTCAACCAAATACGGTGGTGGTATTAAGTAATGGTGCCCCAGTTGAAATGCCTTGGGTTGATAAAGTCAAAGGGCTGTTGGAAAGTTACTTAGGAGGTCAAGCATGGGGAGGAGCTGTTGCAGATATCCTCTTTGGTGAAGTTAATCCTTGTGGAAAATTGGCAGAAACATTTCCAAAGAAACTGGGTCACAATCCTTCTTATCTAAACTTCCCCGGGGAAGACGATAGGGTAGAATACCGAGAAGGTGTATTTGTAGGGTACAGATATTATGACAAAAAACAAATAGATCCGTTATTCCCATTCGGATACGGTTTAAGTTACACCAATTTTGAATATACCAACCTAACAATAGACAAAAGGGAAATAAACGATAACGAAACGTTGAATGTTAAAGTGAAAGTTAAAAATACAGGAAATATGAGAGGCAAAGAAATAATTCAATTGTATGTAAAAGATATAGAAAGCCGAGTAAATAGGCCAGAAAAAGAACTAAAGGGGTTCGAAAAAATACAACTTGAACCTGGCGAAGAAAAAACTGTAAATTTTAAGTTGGATAAAAGGGCTTTTGCTTATTACAACACAGAGATAAACGATTGGCATGTGGAAAGTGGAGAGTTTGAAATATTGGTGGGAAAATCTTCGAAAGACATTATATTAAAAGAAACAGTGAAAGTTAACTCCACAAAAATAATAAGAAAGAAGTTTCATAGAAATTCAACGATTGGCGACTTACTGGAAGACCCTGTTGGCTCACGGATCTTAAAAGAACTTATGAAAGATCAGCTTTCACAAATTTTCCCCGTTGATGAACACAGAAACGAAGAGTTGGTTTTATCGATGATGAAGTATCTGCCTCTGAGAGGACTAATAAACTTTGGAAGAGGAAAATTTACTGAAGAAATGCTGGAAGATCTTCTTAAGAAATTGAACGAACAAAGATAGAAATCTTTGGAGACGATCTCTTAGATCGTCTCTTTACTTTAATCACTCATTTGAATAAAAAAGGGGAAGGTGATCTTTTATGAAATCAAGATCCATTGGTAAAAGAATAATAAGTATAGTAATAATCATATTCATATTGTTCGGCCTTTCTATAATTTTTAATACCACTTCTCTTACCAAATCAAATGCTGGTTTGGAATCTTATAAAAATTTGTCAGACCAAGTTAATAATATAACAGAAGTAGAAACAGCATTTTTTGAAGCTTCTTTGAATTTTAAAGATTATATAGATAATTACGAAAAGAATTTTGAAAACGCCTTTAGAGGAAATTTATCTAAAATAGAATCATATATGAATAATTTGCTTGACACCACAGAAGAATCTACTTCTTTAGTTTATATTAATGAATCTTTAAATACATATGGATCTAATTTCGATCAAATTGTACAATTAAATTTTCAGGCTAATACTTTTCTTTCGGAATACAATAAGCTAAGCGAATTACTTATTCAACAACTAAATGATTTCAATACTTTAACTAAACAATATAGTGTTTTGGCTTTTTCACTATTATCAGAAGATCCTGTTGTAACAGTGCAAAATATCAATGAAGAAGTTAAAAAATATTTCTCTTCTAAATCTTCAAGCGATAAAAACAATGTATTAAATATATTCTCAACCTTTAAAGACAATTTAGCTTTTGTAGAATTTGGATTAACCAACGATGAACTTAAAAATGCTTTTTCTGAGCTAATGGAAAACCTCAACAATTTAGAAAGCACCTTCAACCAAATAGTCACAACGATAGAATCCCAACAACCCATAATCGGGCAGATGGAACAAGCAAGGGTAGAGATAATAAACCTGTTAGAAGAACAAAGAAATAAATTAAAGGTTCAGCAAGACACGTTAGGTCCATCACTCATAGAAGAAAACAATCAAGCAATAACCTTGACAGCCATCCTAACCGTAGTAGCCTTCATAGTATCGATAATCATGGTCATCTATCTAATAAGGAGTATAACGAAACCACTGTTAGACTTCAAAAATAAGATAAACCAATTCAAAGAAGGAGACCTAACGATAAACTTTGAAAGTAAAAGCAAAGACGAAATAGGACAGATGGCGAACGCCCTATCAGAAATGAGTAAAGAATTAAGAAGATCCATGGGGTCAATAAGGCAGGCATCGGACAAAGTAGAAAACGCATCAGAAAGTCTAACACAATCATCACAAGAAAGCAGGAAGAACTCAGAAGAACTCAAAAACCAGATGGACAAGATACAAACAAGTACGGAAGAAACGGCAGGAAACGTAGAAGAAGTGACCTCAGGTGTAGACGAAGTAGCAAGGGCAGCACAAGGTGTATCCCAAGACGCACAAAGACTAAGTGAAGAAGCAGATGAAACAAGTAAAGCTGCAGAAGAAGGAAGCAAAACGATAGAAAGTATAAGTCAAGCGGTGAAAGAAGCGGTAGAAAGGACAAAAGAAAGTCAAAAAGAAGTAGAAACACTCGCAAGCAATGCCAAGAACGTACAAAGTATAGTAGAAAC
>NZ_AUPG01000024.1:0-14643 GCF_016772115.1 Petrotoga sp. 8T1HF07.NaAc.6.1 | reverse complement strand
ACTCCTAGTACGAGAGGACCGGAGTGAGTATGTCCCTGGTGAATCAGCTGTTATGCAAATAGCAGGAGCTGAGTAGCCACACATATAACCGATAACCGCTGAAAGCATCTAAGCGGGAAACGGGCCCAAACAAGAGGCTTCCCACTCGTAAGAGGTAAGGGCAGTCTGAGAAGAAGACGTAGATAGGCCGCAGGTGTAAGTACTGAGAAGTATTGAGCCGAGCGGTACTAATAGCCCGAGGCTTTGGACGAAACTCTATGCACTTGTGAATGAGTAATAGGGGGTGAAGAAAACGATACGGGAAACACCCAGAACCATACCGAACCTGACGGTTAAGCCGTATCGTGCCGATGGTAGTACGCTAAGACGTGTGAGAGTAGGTATCGCCCCCTCACTTTTTTTAAAAGTAATATATTTTGATTTATTTGTATCTTCTCACCCCTAAAAAAATACCGCATCAGTCAGTTAGATGCGGTATTTTTATTTGTGCGCCCAGCATGCGCACTCCCACCCGATTTGTGTGCTTATTTCAATGAGTGTATATCAATTTTCCATCCGGTAATTTTTGCTGCCAATCTAGCGGTTTGACCGCCCTTTCCCACAGCTAAAGAAAGTTGATTCTCAGGGACGTAAACAAAAGCGGTTCTTTCGTCTTCGTTAAGAATTATATTTTTTACTTCAGCAGGGGCAAGAGCGTGCTTTATAAAAATTTTAGGATCTTCTGAATATTCTATAATATCTACTTTTTCATTTTTTAATTCTTTTAGTAACTCACTAATTCTTGAGCCTTTTTCACCGATACAAGCACCTACAGGATCAACTCCTGGCATGGAACTAACAACAGCAACTTTAGTCCGTATTCCGGGTTCCCTGACTATTTTTACAATTTTTATGATCCCTTCTTCTATCTCGGGTACGATAGATGATAGTAGTTCTGTAATGAGTTCAGGTACAGTTCTTGAAACCATAATTTTTGGGCCTTTTGATGTGTTTTGAATGTTTTTTATATAAACTTTTACAAGTTCTCCGCTTTTAAAGGTTTCTCCAGGAATTGTCTCTTTCATAGGGAGTTTGGTCTCTAATTTTCCTATTCTAATGTCAATATATTCATCACTGACTTTAATTATTTCGGCGGTTGAAATTCTATTTTTTAAAGCTACATATTTATCAAACAAGTTTTTCTTTTCTAGTTCCTTCAAATTTTGAAGTATGACTTGTTTGGCTGTTTGAGCGGCAACTCGTCTAAAATCCTTTTTAAGATTAATCTTTTTTCTTACCATTTCACCTATTTCTATTTTTGGATTAATTTTTTTAGCTTCTTCCAAAGAAATTTCTTCTTTAGGGTTTTCAACTTTTTCAACGACTTTCCATAATTGATAAACATTCAATTTTGTTAGATTTTTATCAATTTCAATTTCAACATTTTTTGCCCCATAATTTTTTTTGTATGCACTTTTAATAGATTTAGCTATAATATCGACCAACGAGTCCCTACTTATACCTTTATCTCTTTCCAAGGCGTCTAAAGCTTCTAATAGGTTTAAATTCAATGTTCTACACCTCCTATATCTTTCAAATTTTACAATTCAATTTCTAAATTTGCTTTATCTATTTCGTTTAAATCAATGTTGAATAATTTTCCAGAATCTTTTTCAGTAATTTTAATCTGATCTTCCAATATATCGTCAATATACCCAATTAATACAGGGTGTTTCTTTTCTTTACCTTTTAAAATAAATTTTGCTAATTTTCCTTTGAATCTTTCGTAATCTGCTTTGCCTCTTAATTTTCTATCGAGTCCAGGAGAACTAACTACCAACTCATAACTCTTGTCAAAGAGGTCAATTTCGTCTAGCCAAGGGTCAAAGGCTTTGGAAAACCTTTCACAATCTCCTATGGACACGTATCCGTCTGCCTTATCGATCACAACCTCTAGAATTTTATTTTTATTACTACCTTTAATTAAAATATCAAAAATTTCAAGACCCAACTTAGAAGCAACATTATCGGCTTTTTCCCATATTAACTGTTTAATTTCTTTGTTGGTTAACATGGTATTCACCCCTCTCGTTCCAAAAAATATTTTTATAAAAAAGCTCGAGGGCGAAAAGCCTCGGCACTCATTTTGTTAATTAATTTTCTTTTAGTTATCATTAATATTATATCATAAAAAAAATAAAAATCAAGACCATTTAAAAAATTCTATTTTTAATTTTCTATATAAATAAATTATAATATGAAAGAATTAAAACCTCTGCGGGGGAACGGGCAAAATCTTCTACTCTTCCTTATGGATGGGAGCGGGGCTAAGGGGCGCTATATATCGAGTTTTCAAAATTTCTAAAGACAACAAATTTTAGAATTTAAGGAGGATTTAGAAAATGGCTGATATGGTAGATTACAAAATCTATGGTGATGACATGCAACTAGTGGAAATTGAGCTTGACCCAGGAGAAGGGATTAGGGCTGAAGTTGGTGCTATGATGTATATGGAAGAAGGAATAGTGATGCAAACCAACACAGGTGGAGGTCTTTTCAGAGGCTTGAAAAGAATGATGACTGGAGAAAGTTTTTTTATAACAAACTTTGTACAAAATGGGGAAGGCAAAGGGCATGTTGCTTTTGGAGCTCCTTATCCAGGTAAGATTGTACCGATCGATTTAATAGAATTCAATGGGACTTTTATATGCCAAAAGGATAGTTTTTTATGTGCAGCAAATGGGATAGAAATAGAAGTAGAGTTTACTAAAAGGATAGGCACAGGTTTATTTGGTGGAGAAGGCTTCATTCTTCAAAGATTAGAAGGACATGGCATGGCTTTTATTCATGCTGGAGGGGCTTTAATCGAAAGGCAATTACAACCCGGTGAAATTTTAAAAGTAGATACCGGTTGTGTGGTAGGTTTTTCTAAAACTGTGAATTATGATGTTCAGTTTATAGGAGGTTTTACTAATGCACTTTTTGGTGGAGAAGGTTTGTTCATAGCAACCCTCAAAGGTCCAGGGACTATTTATCTACAAAGTCTTCCGTTTTCGAGACTCGCAGACAGAATAAACGCTGCAGCAAAGTATCAAAACAAGGGAGAAAATAGAAACATGAGCAGAGGCTTCATTGGCGGATTGTTCAACGATGATCGAAGATTTTGAATTACGGAGATACCAATAACGAAATAAAATTAATTTATTTACAAAGTTAGAGTAAAAATGAGAATTTTTTACTTAATCGGGTTTAATTACGTGTAATTACTTTTAATCACCTATAATCATTGTTAATTGAATTTGGAATTTAGGTAAAAAATGTATATACTAATAGTGAGAGATGATTCACTTATTAAAATTTATAAGGGAAGTGATTAAAAGTGGACATACTTTTAAAAAAGGTAGAACTTCCAAATGGTGAAACTATGGGATATAGATACAAACAAGGTGGAGAAAAGACTTTGCTTTTGATCCACGGAAATATGACTTCCTCAAAGCATTGGGATGTTTTTATGGAATCTTTTGATTCAGATTACACTATTTATGCCCCTGATCTAAGAGGCTTTGGTATTTCAACTTATAACAATCCTATCGATTCTCTTGACGGTTTTGAGGAAGATTTAAAATTATTCGTAGATAAATTGGGCTTGTCAAAATTTGATCTTATGGGATGGTCAACGGGTGGAGGAGTTTGCATGATTTTCGCCGCGGATTATCCAAGGTATGTCGATAAATTAATATTAATGGAATCTGTTGGAACGAGAGGTTATCCAATATTGAAAAAAGATGGAGAAGGTAAGCCAATAAAAGGTGAATTTTTGAAAACTAAAGAAGAAATAGCTCAAGATCCTGTTCAGGTGATTCCCATTTTGAATGCATATAGCAATAAAGACAAAAATTTTCTTAAAGTAGTTTGGGAAGCAACTATATACACACATCATAAGCCAGAACCTCAAAAATACGAAGAATATTTGGATGATATGTTAACTCAAAGGAATTTAGTTGATGTAGATTATGCCTTGGCAACTTTTAATATAAGTGAGGATTATAACGGGATAAAGCAAGGTGACGGTAGAGCCAAAAATATAAAATGCCCAACTTTGATATTGTGGGGAGAAAATGATTTAGTAGTTCCAGAACAAATGGCTCTTGATATAAAAAACGATATAGGAGAAAACGCTAAACTTATTTATCTAAAAAGTTGTGGGCATTCACCATTAGTAGATGATCTAGATCAATTGATAGAAGCTGTAAAAAATTTTTAATTGTGTGAGAACTGATTCATATGTTATATTTTGAGACTTGTAAATAAAATAATTTGGCAAATAATATTTTGATCTTAAAAAAAGTAACAGAGAGTTAAAGAAAGTTTGGAGTTTCTAAAGGTACTGAATGTTAGATTTTAAAGGAGGAAATGGAATGAATGTAGGAATAATGGGGTTAGGGGTTTACATACCTGATAATTACATTTATGCTGAAGAGATAGCCAAGAGAACGAATATTCCGCAATGGGTGATAGAAGAAAAATTTGGTATTTTAAAAAAACCCATCCCTGGTCCTGAGGATACAACGAGTTATATGGGTATTCAAGCGGCTAAGGAAGCTATCAAAGACGCAGGTATAGATCCAAAAGATATAGATTTAGTCATATGGAATGGTGGCCAACACAAAGATTATCCATGCTGGCTTGCCAGCTTAAAAGTTGCTCATGAGATTGGAGCCACTCGTGCATGGGGTTTTGATATGGAGGCAATGTGTGGATCGATGATGGTAGGAATGGAGACAGCAAAATCCCTTATGATGAATAATGATAATTTGAACACGGTATTACTTGTAAGTGGTTACAGAAATGGTGATCTCATCAATTATGAAGTTCCAGAAACCTCTTTTATGTTCGATATTGGGGCTGGAGGGGCAGCTTTGATATTAAGAAAGAATTTAAACAAGAATTTGATTTTAGAATCTGCTTTTAGAGGGGATGGTTCTTTTTCAGAGCAATGTGTAATAGAAGTAGGAGGAACCAAAAAATGGCCCATGAAGCCAGAAGACGCAAATAAGTTTTACTTTACTGTAAGAGAGTCCGAAAAATTTAAAGCAAATTTGAGTGAAAAAACCATGCCTAACTTTTATGGAGTAATCAGAGATTCTTTAAAAAAATCCGGTTATAGTGAAAAAGATATCGGATATTTAGCCATTCTTCACTTTAAGAGATCTGCTCATAAGGCTGTTTTGGAAGAATTAGGCTTGAAGGAAGAACAAACAACTTATCTGGAAAATTACGGTCATCTTGGACAAAACGATCAGGTGCTTTCTATGAAGTTGGCTCTAAAGGAAGGAAAACTCAACCCTGGAGACGTCGTTGTTATGGTGGGAGCAGGTATAGGTTTTGTTTGGGCTGCAACCACCGTAAAGTGGGGTTAAATAGAAAATATCACTTAAGTGAGGTGGAATATTAATGGATAGAATGAAAGACAAAGTTTGTGTAGTTACAGGTGGAGGCAGAGGCATAGGGGAAAGTATCGTTAAGAAGTTTGCCGAAGAAGGAGCAAAGATTGTTTTTGCTTTAGACATGAACCAAGAAATTCTTTCTCAGTTGCAGAATCAATTAGGAGAAAATGTGAGAGGTTATCTGTTGGATGTAACCGATAGGCCTGCTATAGAAGAATTTGTGAGAAAAGTAAAAGAAGAGTTTGGAAGAATCGATGTACTTGTTAACAATGCTGGTATAACGAAGGACGCTTTGATAGGTAAGATGCAAGAAGAAGATTGGGATAAGGTCATTGGAGTAAATTTGAAAGGTGTTTTCAATATGACACAATTTGTTTCAAATCTTATGTTAGAAAATGGAAAAGGAAGTATAGTGAATATATCTTCAATCGTGGGTGAAAGAGGGAATGTTGGTCAAACTAACTATGCAGCTTCAAAAGGTGGAGTTATCTCAATGACATATACTTGGGCTAAAGAATTTGCGAGGAAAGGTGCAAATATTAGAGTTAACGCCGTTGCTCCTGGATTCATTAAAACTCCAATGACAGAAAAAATTCCAGAGAAGGTATTAGAAAGCATAAAATCAAAGATAACTTTAGGGAGAATGGGAGAACCAGAAGAAGTGGCGAATGCAGTATTATTTTTAGCTTCTGATGAGGCTTCTTATGTAACGGGTCATATTTTGGATGTAAACGGGGGAACAGTTCTTTAATCTTTATAAATATTAGAGACATAAATTTATTTTTAAAAGGGATATAGTGTAGAGTCCGATAGTATAAAATTTACGATTTAGGAGGTACTTTCAGAATGTGGAAAGAAAAATATAAACAAAAATTAATGTCAATTGACGATGCAATATTAAACCTACCGAAAAGAGTTTCGGTGGTTGTGAGTATGGCTGCAGCTGAAGCCCAAGGTTTTTTGAAAAGTATTCATAAATTTAAAGATCATTTTGAAAAAATAAAAGTGATAACTTGTTTAGATACGGGATATTATGAGTTCTTTTTGAACAAAGAATATGAAGGAACTTTCGAATTACATACATGGTTCTATTCTGATCCTACGAGAAAATCTAAACATGAAGATAAATTAAAAATATTGGATTATATACCCAATAATCTTCACATGGCAGGGTTAGATAAAGTTATGGCTGAAAAAGAGGAAGGAAATACCTTGGTATTTTGGGGGACTTCGACCCCTATGCGAGAAAAAACAGGATACTTTAATTTAGGTATCTCTAATGTGTATGAAAAAGATTTAGCAGAAAACGCGGATATAGTAATAATGGAGGTCAATGAAAAAATGCCATATGTTCATGGGGATACCGAATGGCATATAAACAATGTAAATGTTGTTGTTGAGTCTAATTGGGAAATTCCTGAAATTGCTATTTCAGAACCTAAAGAAGAAGAAAAAAAGATTGCTCAGTACATAGCAGATATCATAAAAGACGGCTCAACCTTGCAGATAGGTATCGGTGGAATACCTAACGCGGTAGCAAAATTGCTTGAGACAAAAAAAGATTTAGGAATTCACACTGAAATGCTTACAGAATCAATGATAGATCTTTTTGAAAAAGGTGTAATAACAAATATGAAGAAGACCCTTTGGAAGGGGAAATTTGTAATAGCTTTTGCCTTAGGGACAAAGAGAATGTATGAATTTATCGACGATAATCCTGGTATTCTTGAGCTTAGAGGGAGATTTGTCAATGATCCTTACGTAGTCTGTCAAAATGACAATATGGTAAGTTTAAACACAGCAATTTCAGTAGATTTGACCGGTCAGGTTGTTTCAGAAGCAATAGGGACCAAACAGTTTTCTGGAACAGGGGGCCAATTGGACACACATCGAGGGGCTATAAAAAGTAAAAATGGGAAAGGTATAATAGCCCTACGATCCACAGCAAAAAAAGGCACCATTTCAACGATAGTCCCCCTACTTCCACAAGGAGCTCCAATTACTGTTCCAAGGCAGGATTTGGATTATGTCGTAACAGAATGGGGAGTAGCTCACTTAAGAGGTAGAAGCGCAGGTGAAAGGGCTAAGAAATTGATTTCGATATCTCATCCAGACTTTAGAAAAGAATTAGAACAAGAAGCTATAAAGATGGGGTTAATATAGAGCTTTGACTTGTGGACCACATTTAATCTAAACAGGCTGCTGCAAGGTGTTGGACCTAAACAGTGATAAGACTATATGGGAGGTAGAAACAATGAGTAAAGTTTATATAATATCCGCAAAAAGGACGGCCATCGGTACTTTTGGTGGAACCCTAAAAGATATACCTGCAACCAAATTGGGAGCTGAAGTTGTGAAAAAAGTGCTACAAGAAGCTCAAGTAAATTCTGAAAATGTTGATGAAGTCATTGTTGGAAATGTTTTGATGGCAGGCCAAGGCATGGGCCCAGGAAGACAAGTCTCCATATATGCAGGGATTCCAGAAGACAAGCCTGGCTACGCTGTTAATATGTTATGTGGAAGCGGCATGAAAAGTATAATGATTGGTGCCACGGATATTAAAACAGGTGACGCCGACCTAGTTGTGGCGGCAGGAATGGAGAGTATGTCAACAGCTCCTTATCTTTTGCCATCCACAAGTAGATTTGGAAACAAATTTGGATCATTTGAAGTTCAAGATCATATGATACTAGACGGGCTCACCGATGTTTTTAATAACTATCATATGGGGGTAACTGCAGAAAACATCGCAAAAAAACACAATATTTCTCGTGAAGAGCAAGACGATTTTGCATATACGAGTCAAATGAGAGCTAAAGGAGCCATAGAATCAGGGAAATTTAAAGATGAAATAATACCAATCGAAGTAAAAAGAAAAAAAGAAACAGTTCTTTTTGACCAAGACGAACATACAAGATTTGATACAACGAAAGAAAAGTTAGCCAGTCTTAAACCTGCATTTGTAAAAGAGGGAACCGTAACAGCTGGAAACGCTTCGGGAATAAACGACGGTGCCAGTGCTGTCTTATTAGCCTCAGAAAGGGCTGTTGAAAAATACGGATTAAAACCAATAGCAGAATTAGTTGGTTACAATCAGGCCGCTGTAGACCCAGCATACATGGGTTTAGGTCCAGTTCCAGCTGTAAAGGGCCTTTTAGAAAAGATCAAAATGGATATAACAGATATGGAATTAATTGAACTAAACGAAGCTTTTGCTGCCCAGTCTTTGGGGGTGATAACAGAATTAGGAGATATTTATGGGAAATCTAAAAACTGGTTTCTTGAAAGAACCAATGTGAATGGTGGTGCAATTGCTTTAGGACATCCTATTGGAGCATCGGGAAATAGGATAGTTGTTACGCTTCTTTACGAGATGAAAAAGAGAAATAGCGAATTTGGTCTGGCATCACTTTGCATTGGTGGAGGAATGGGGACGGCTTTAGTGGTAAAAAATATATGGAGGTGAGAAAGGTGAAAAGAAACATAGGATTGGTTCTTTTTTTGGTTGTCATGTTTTCTTTGGCGATGGCAGTAGATCCTATTAAAATCGGCGCTGTAAATCCTTTAGGAGATATAACTGGCAACCAAAGTACAAAGGCGATGAGGTTAGCAGTTAAAGAGATTAACGACGCCGGTGGGGTTTTGGGAAGACCGCTGGAACTTATAGTTATAGATGATGAAATGAATCCAGCAAAAGGGGCTGCAGCGATCGAGAGATTAGCAACCGTTGAAAAAGTAGATTTTTTTGTTGGTGGAATGTCTAGTGGTGTACATTTAGCACAAGTGCCTATTCTTAAAAAATACCAAAAAATAACTGTTTGGGCAGGTGGAGCTTCCCATCAAATTGAAATAGCGATGGGTCCAGATGCAGACTGGTACTTCCATCTTCACCCATGGGATTATCAACAAGGCGAAGGTTATGGGATAGGTTGGAGAGAAATAGTTCAGGCATATCCAAATGTTGATATTAAAAAAATCTTTTTGGCGTATGAAGAAGGAGCCTTCGGCACGGACTCATATACAGCTTATTTAGATCTTTATGAGTTAGCAAAAAAAGGAGAAGGTCCATGGCAAGGAATAATGGAAGAATTTGCTGGAGCTTCATTCAAGAGTGCCGCCCTAGGAGGGGGAGATTATAGAGCTATGTTAAATCAAGCAAAGGCTTTTGATCCGGACCTTTTTGTTTGGGCGGGATACGACGCTGATGCTATACCAATTGTAGCCCAGGCAAAAGAAGTGGATTTCACACCTGACTTGTTAGTAGGAGCTCCTCCAGGTTGGCCAGCGGACTTTGGGAAAAATCCTTTAGCAGAGAATGTTATTCTTTATGGGATGTGGGCTCCAACTTTAAATGATGTAAGTCCAGTAGCTAAACATTTTTATGATGCTTACGTTGAAATGTGGGATGAAGAACCGGTAACATACTTTGCTCCCCTTGGATATACTAATATTTATTTTTTGGTTGAAGGTATAAAAAAAGCAGGAACCATGGATAAAGAAGCTATAATTTCTGCATTGAGAACTATTGAATATGAATCGCCGTTGGGTGAAGTGTTGAAAATTGAACCAAGCAGAATAATACCAAATCAAGGATTCAAGTATCAAAAAATTTTACAATGGCAAAATGGTAGACAAGAAGTTATTTGGCCTATAGATCTTGCAACGGCAACGATGGCTTATCCTTTCACATTTGGTAAATAGTAAAAGTAAATTTTTGAAATATGGGGGTTGGAAGATATTCCTCCCCCTTTCATTAAAAAAACGGTGGTGATTATGTTGAATTCTCTGCATTTTCGACTTAATAAAACATTTTTAATGTTTCTTGTTTTCCTTGTAATTATTGCTATTTGGAAACCCATACCTTTGATCTATGGTCTTCAACGCGGTGGTTTATATTCTTTAATTGGTTTACCTTTGGCTTTGATATTAGGAATCGTTGGAATATTAAACTTAGCTCATGGGGATTTTTTGACTTTAGGTTTATACATAGGGTATATTTTTTTCACTCAATTAGGGTTAGACCCACTTATTTCAGTGTTTCCATTATTTATTTTAATGTTTTTATTAGCAATAGGGATTTATCAGATTTCAATAAGATACGTGTTAAAAGCAGGGGAACTGAACCAACTGTTGTTAACGTTTGGGATTTCTATGGTAGTTATAGAGCTTATAAAAATAATTTGGACTACCCGTCCCAGAAATATTTATACTCCTTATGCTTCTTCATCCATAACAATATCAAATTTCTCTATTGGTATTTATGAATTTCTATACCCAATAGTGGCAATTGGAGTATTAATCTTTCTTCAACTTTTTTTGAAAAAGACACTTTTAGGGCAAGCAACAAGAGCAGTTGGGCAAAACCCAAAAGGAGCTGAAATTGTAGGTATAGATACCAACAAAGTATATCTTATCGTTTTTGCTATTGCTTTTGGAATTATAGGTATTGCTGCGGGTATAATGTTGCCAAGGACATCCATATTCCCCTTGTCAGGAAATGCATATACTTTAAAGTCCTTTGCTTTAGCAGCTATGGCAGGATTGGGCAATTTAAACGGTATTTTAATTGGTGGAATCACTTTAGGAGTAGTTGAAGCAGTTGTTCAATCAATTCCTGGATACAGTGGTTGGTCTGATTTAGTTTTTTTTGGAGTGTTAATTATAGTAATATTAATTAGAGCATACAGGGGGTCAGAGTCATGAAAAAATCTTAACTCCTTTAATATTGGTTATAGCAATAGGATTATTAATATTTTTGCCTTTTTATACGGGAGCGTATTTTCTTCATGTCGTTATGACTATTTTAATTTATATGACGTTATCTTTGAGCTGGGATATGATGTTGAGAACGGGTCAATTATCCTTTGGAGTAGCAGGTTTTTTCGGGGTAGGTGCTTATATATCGATAGTTTCCTTTGCAAATTTTGGAATTAACCCTTTACTTAGCATATTTCTTGCCGGGGGTTTTATGGCGCTGATAGCTTTGGCATTAGGATTTGTGGTTCTTAAATTGAGAGGAATTTATTTTGCAATCACCACCTTAGCCTTGACAACGGTTTTTTCGGTTATTATCAGGAATACTCCACGTTTAACCGGTGGAGCAAGTGGGAAGGTTATACCTAATATAATATTTCAAGGAGATTCATCAAAAATATATTGGTTAATATTGACTTTAGCTCTATCGACAATTTTAGTTTCTGAAATATTCAGTCGAACGAGGGTTCATTTTGCTATCAACTCAATAAGGACAGATGAAGTTGTGGCTAAATCTACTGGTATCAATATTTTTAAATATCTGATAATTATCTTTATTATAACAGCAGCTATTCAAGGGATAACTGGGGCTGTGTACTCTCAACAATACGGTTTCGTCTCTCCTGAAACAACCTTTTCTTTAGATTTTCTCTTACTACCTATGGCCATGGCGCTTGTAGGAGGAATATATTCTACCTGGGGTCCAATTATTGGAGCAATTGTTTTAGGATTTGCGTCTGAATATTTAAAATTAATTATGCCCTATGGTCATCTCATAATTTATGGAATAATCATAATTCTCATAATACTGTTCTTGCCAAAAGGAATATTTGGATCTTTAAAAAACAAAATACAATCTGGTAAGTAGTTAATTTTGAATATATACTACGGAGGGGAACTTTATGCAAATAGTATCGACAAGAAATTTAGTAAAAAAATTTGGAGGATTAGTAGCTGTAAATGATGTCACAATGAGCATAGAAGAAAAAGAAATTTTAGGTATTATTGGACCGAATGGTGCTGGGAAAACCACTTTTGTTAATTTAATAGCTGGCATGCATTATCCCACTGAAGGTGAAATAATATTTGATAATCAGAACATTGAAAAATATCCACCACATATTCGAAACAGAATAGGACTCTCTCGAACCTTTCAAGTTGTAAGGCCATTGCAAGGGTTTACTGGCTTAGAAAATATTATGGTTGGTGCCTTGTTTGGAGCTGGAGAGAATTTAATACAAGCGAGGAAAACGGCAAATGAAATATGCGATCTTTTGGAATTGGAAAATAGGAACCAACCTATAGATAAATTAACTGTTCTTGACTTAAAAAAAGTGGAAATAGGACGGGCTTTAGCCTCCAAACCAAAAGTTTTATTTTTGGATGAAGTAATGGCTGGGTTAAACTCCGATGAAACATGGCAAATGATAGACTTGGTAAAAAAGCTTAGAGAAAATGGAATAACGATAGCCATAATAGAACATGTAATGGGTGTAATAAAAGAGTTAACAGATAGAGTAATAGTTTTGGAATCTGGGAAAATTATAGCACAAGGGGTTTATCAGGAAGTTTCAAAAGATCCTAAAGTTATATCTGCCTACTTAGGGGAGGAAGACTGATGCTTGAAATCAAAAATTTGAATTTAAAATATGGAAGAATACAAGTAATCTGGGACTTAACGATGTCAATTTATAACAATGAAGCTGTAGGCATATTTGGACCCAATGGAGCTGGTAAAACTACCTTAATCAGTTCGATCGTTGGTTTAATAAAACCAGAAACAGGAGAACTCATTTTTGAGGGGAATTCATTAATTGGATTTAAAACTCATGAAATAATAAGAAAAGGGATTTCTTTGGTTCCCCAGGAAAGAGAATTATTCCCTTTTATGACCGTTGAAGAAAATTTAAAATTGGGAGCAGCCTATGTGCCAAATGCGAGGAATAGAATAAGTGAAAATTTGGATTTTGTTTTTGAAATTTTTCCAATATTAAAAGAAAGGATTCATCAATTAGCTGGGACTATGAGTGGCGGTCAACAAAGAATGTTGGCTATCGGAAGAGCATTAATGGCAAATCCAAAATTGCTAATACTTGATGAGCCTTCGTTGGGATTACAACCTTCACTTGTAATAGAATTGTTTCAAAAATTAGTAGAGATTAAGAAATCTGGGGTATCGATAATGTTGGCAGAACAGAACGTAAAACAAGGGCTAAAAGTTATTGATAGAGGTTACGTGCTAGAAAATGGGAAGATTGTTATGGAAGATGTTGTCCAGAATCTTGCTAACAGTCCACACATTCAAAAATCTTATCTTGGGGTGTAAATACTCAAGAATATTAGTTTAAGAAGGAGATTGAGATGTCTTTTAAAAGTATTGGAAGCAAAATAACGTTGATCATAATAACTACTTTTCTTTTGTTTAGTTTATCTATTTCATACAATATATATTCTTTAATCAATTCAAACAACGCTTTAGAAGAATATAAACTTATGGCCGATCACGTTAATTCTTTCTCTCAAGCTGAATTCAACTTTTTTCAAGCTACAATTAGCTTAAAAGATTACACCGATAGTTTTGAAGAACAAAAAGCCAGTGATTTTTTTAGCTATATAGATAGTGTCAAAGACGATTTATCTAATCTTTCAACTTATAACTTAGAAGAATTACAATCAAATTTGACTAATTACGAATCCCTTTTCAATAAATTAGTTACTTTAAACCAAGAAAAAGATGCCCTTATAGATGAATTTTTAAATCTGGGATCTGAATTAGAGAATAATATGAATGGTTTTATAGAATTATCACAAAAAGTTGGTGGTTCTTCCTCTTTGCCTATATATTCACAAAGAATTTTGCAGTACAAAAACACAATTATTGATTTGTCTACACAATATTTCTCAAGTTTATCGGATGGAGATAAGAACAACGTAATTAAAGAGTTCGAAAATTTAGACTTGCAACTTTCTACTTTAGGATATAGCATAATTAATCAGGAATTAAATGATGCTTTTTCAAAACTGACCGATATAGTTGCTTCATTCAAAAGCACCTTTGATCAAATAGTCACAGCGATAGAATCCCAACAACCCATAATCGGGCAGATGGAACAAGCAAGGGTAGAGATACTTAACCTATTAGAAGAACAAAGAAATAAATTAAAGGTTCAGCAAGACACGTTAGGTCCATCACTCATAGAAGAAAACAATCAAGCAATAACCTTGACAGCCATCCTAACCGTAGTAGCCTTCATAGTATCGATAATCATGGTCATCTATCTAATAAGGAGTATAACGAAACCACTGTTAGACTTCAAAAACAAGATAAACCAATTCAAAGAAGGAGACCTAACGGTAAACTTTGAAAGTAAAAGCAAAGACGAGATAGGTCAGATGGCAAACGCCCTATCAGAAATGAGTAAAGAATTAAGAAGATCCATGGGGTCAATAAAACAGGCATCGG
>NZ_AUPG01000023.1:0-14991 GCF_016772115.1 Petrotoga sp. 8T1HF07.NaAc.6.1 | reverse complement strand
CAGATGCCTGTCTTATTGACCTCATGGATCTTCTTAATTCTTTACTCATTTCTGATAGAGCGTTAGCCATCTGACCTATCTCGTCTTTGCTTTTACTTTCAAAGTTTACCGTTAGGTCTCCTTCTGAAAGTTTTTTAACCGCATTTGTTAATTGTTCAATTCTATTTCCAAATTGTTTTGTAAATAAAAAAGTAACAACGATAATAATAACGATTAGAATTAACAATAAAAGCATAACGTTTCTGATAATTTTGTTCAAACCTAATTCTAATTCAAAGTCTACTTTTTTCGGGGTTAATGAAGGTAATTCAAAAGATGTTTGTAAAGGAATATGGACTGAAGTCTCTAATGTTTGGAATTCTTTGGCAATTTGAAGGTGTATGCCATCAAATTCGTCTATTTGAAAATAAAAGCTTCTCAACTGTTTTTTGATTATTTCTTCGGTGATAAATTGCTCATTTAATTTACTTTCGTTTAAAGAAACTTCTTCTTCTGGTAGATTTGAATAAATAACTTTATAATCTTTATCGAATAAAGTTATGTATGCATCTAGAAGCTTGGATATTTCCAATAATTTTTGATGATCAAACTCTTCTAAGATCACTAGAAACCCATTTACCGTATTTGTTGCAATGGGATCAACTACGGGAAAAATTCCGATAAAGTAAGGTGTAGAATTGAATGACTTACTTTCTATGACTGGCGTCATATATCCAATGTCTAGAATTGTTTTAAATTGTTTATTTAAAAAATCTTCAATATTCAATTCTTTTGTATATTCATATCCTGGTAAATACGTTTCGGCCTTTTTTTGTACTTTATACGAAGTATTTCTTGATGTTATTTCCAAACCACTTCCACGAGTATCAGGGGTGTTCATGATCCAAAGTTGCATCCCGTTGTATTGTTGGGATGTTACGTAAGGTTCTAACAAACTGTACCTTTCTACCAAAGAAATAGATTTCGAAGCAGTTTTCTCTTGAATGCCTGGAATAGCTGCAATCATTTTTCCTAATTTCTCAAGTGAATTTTTTTGGGTATCTACGAAATTGGTGAAAACTTGACTTAAGGTTTCTAGAGAATTATCAAAAGAATCTGTATAATTTTTTTTCTAGTTGTTCAGAAAATTGTGCTTCTATGTTTTTTATTTGATCAGTTAAATAGTCATTGTATTGGTTTAGTTGCTCTTGAATTAAATAGTTATATTCATTAATTTGATCCGAATAATCTTGATTCAAGGATTCAATCAAAGTTGATACTTGCGCCTCGTTTTGTTCAGAACTTTTTTGAATGGCATTTGTAATGTATATTACAAAAAAAGCACTTGGTATCAGAGCGAAAAGAATCAACATAATTCCTATTTTGTTACCAAATTTATTAAACAAATGAACTTTAGACAAGCCCAATTTTTTCATTTGGATTCCTCCTTTATGGAAGCGTTTTCTTTAAAATTATACCATATCAGAAAAAATTAGTAAACTAAACTAATATAAAAAGTGAATCCCTCTATTTAATTAAAGTATTAATTAATCTAATGTTTTAATAAATGAAAGAATTATAAGTTATAATTTACTTAAAGATAGCGGCTTTAGGAACAATGAAATTTCAAAAATATACTAAGAAATCACGAGGAGGAATAAACATATGAAATTAGAAGATAAGATGTTAAATGCCCTTAATGAACAAATAAACAAAGAAATTTTTTCCGCGTACCTCTATTATTCAATGGCAGCATATTTTGATTCAATGAATTTAGAAGGATTTGCTAATTGGATGAAAGTCCAGGCAAAAGAAGAGCTTACTCACGCCCAGAAGTTGTATGATTATATTTACGATAAAGGCGGTATAGTAGAATTAGATAATATTGACAAACCAAAGAAAGAATGGGGCAGTCCCTTAGAAGCCTTCAAAGATGCGTATGACCATGAGCTTTCAGTTACACAATCTATCGACAAGTTGGTTGATTTAGCCAAAGAATTAAACGACCATGCAACTCAAAACTTTCTTCAATGGTTTGTAAACGAACAAGTTGAAGAGGAAGCTAATACAAAAAAGATTGTAGATACTTTGCAAATGATCGGTGAAAGTAAAACCGCTTTGTTCATGTTCAATGGTCAACTAGGTAGTAGGCAGTAGAATGATTCAATAAAATAGGCTATTATAAACAACAGGGAGTTTACTCCCTGTTGTTTGATAGTTCTTTCAAGCTTTCCAATACTTCTAAAACATGATCTTTTACCCTTACATTTTCCCATACTTTTTTAATTATTCCATTTGGATCTATCAGGATTGTTGATCTGACAACTCCCCAATTTTCTTTACCATAATTCTTTTTTAGTTGCCAAACGCCAAATTTTTCAAGAATGGAATGTTCGGGGTCACTTAGCAAAATCACTTTTAAATCATTTTTTTCTTTAAAGTTTGCATGTTTTTCTTCAGTATCGGGACTTACTCCCACTATTTGACAATTATACTTTTTGAACTCTTCTAAGTAATTTGAAAAATCAACGGCTTCTTTAGTACAACCAGGTGTGTTATCCCGTGGATAGAAATAAAGCACAAGCCATTTTCCCATAAAATCCTTGATATTAATCTGATCACCATCAGCATCTTTAAGTGAAAACTCTGGGATTTTATCGCCTATTTCAAAATTTAGATATCTCATTTTAAACCCTCTCCTTTATTAAAAAGCTAGTCCTCCACCACCTATTCTAAAAGTGATATATGGACCTGTGGGTCCAAAATTTGGAACACTTCCAATGGTTCTTTCAGATAATTGCCAATCACTTATCAATCCAACAGGCGCATATGTGTACCCAGCTGCTAAACCAATAGCTAAACCTCCTGCTGCCTCATCATCACTAAATGATAATATGTAATCAGCATTTATTCCTACTTTAAAGATAGGAAATTCGGTATAAAAAGTGTTTTGGTTGAAAGTGGACAAATTGCTATCGAAATCTGAAGAAGCAGGGTCTTGGGAAATTTTCAACTCTATTCCACCACCACCAATACCCCCAAGAGCGTATATTCTAAAAGCCTGCTTAGAAAAAATCAAATAACCAATATTGAATGTTCCATAACCAATATCGAGTTGTACCGTTTTCCCACTCTCTTTCTCATTAGTAGATATACCGTATCCTTCTCCCCCTATTAGAAATCTTCCCATTACTCCATAACCGCCACCCCCGTTAGCCAATGCCACATCTTTTAATTCAGGGAGTCCAGCGGCTGTTAACTGTGTATTTAATTCTTTAACATCAAGCCACTGAGCACCAATATCTCCACCACCAAGTCCTCCATACTGACCGTTTTTTACTTCTTGTGAAAAAACCAAACCTATTAAAAGAATAATCAACGTTATTAACCAACCAGTCTTTTTCATATTTACCCCCCATTTGTAAAAAATTTTGTTACACTTGATTTTATAAAAATTAAATGAATTTGAAATAAAGAAATATTAACTTTATTTTAAGAGCAATTTGGTTTTTAATATTCATCATTTTATTACTTTCTTGAAAAAACTTGAAATCTATTCTCATAATAAACCAAGAGAGTATAAGAGGCAGTCTTTTGGTTGTATTAATTATATCATTTCTGCTTTTGAAAAGAAGCAAAAACCTCTTTCCAGATATCATGTTCTTTAGGTTCAAAAATTTGAAAGTCGAAAGATCTTTTTATTAAGTTCCGTGCCTCTTCAAAGTTTTTTACAAATTGTAAGGCATATAGCTGGGAAACTAAATTCCCTACTGCCGTTCCTTCAATGGGTCCAGTTAGAACAGTTAGTCCTGTTGCATCTGCGATTAATTGACAGAGTAATTTATTCCTGGTACCTCCACCTACCGCATGAACCCTTTTAAAATCAATATTCAAAATCTTTGATAGTTTTTCTTTAACTTCATTTACTTTGAAGGCAATCCCTTCCAAAGCCGTTCTTATAACTTGAGATGTTTCATTTAAAACGGTATCGTTATCTTTTATAGATTGTTGAATTATTGCCTGTATCATGTCTTGTGGGTTTTGTAAAGAAGGATCATCTACATTGATATAAGAAGAAAATGGCTTTGCGTTCTGTGCCATATCTGTAATTTTTTGATAAGTATCGCTGGTATCTGTCAAGTTAAGACTTTTTATAATACCTTGAATTAACCACATTCCTGTTACGTTTGCCAATATTCTAAAGGATCCATCCAAGCAACCCTCTGCGGCTAAATTGTTTTCCATGAGTTCTTCGTTGTAGGGGACCTCTTTAACAATGGCACCAGTCAAGCACCATGTTCCTAAGCTAATGAACATGGTATCTGAGGGGTCTGAAGCAATTGCGGCATATGCGGACCCTGTGTCGTGACTGGCTGGAAGAATTACATCTATGTTTGAATTGTTATTTAAAACATCTTTTTTTATTTTACCAATTTTTGTACCGGCAGGTACTATTTCAGGTAATATATCAGGAATGTCAAACTTTTTCATTATTTCTTCATCCCATTTTCTTTTTCTATGGTTATAAATTTGAGTAGTTGTAGCCATTGTGAAGTCAATAGTTTTTTTACCGGTTAAAAAGTAATTCAATAATGATGGGATCATCAAAAGGTCTTTTGATATTTTGACAAAATCTGGAGCGTATTTTTGGTAGGCTAATATTTGGTACAATGTATTGAATGGTTGAAACTGTGTTGGAGAGTGTTCATATATCCATTTCTTTCCAGCTTTTTCTATTGCCTCTTGCATTATATTCGTCTTAAACATATTTCTATAATGAATTGGATTGTTTATTAAATAACCGTTTTCGTTTAAAAGTCCAAAGTCCACTCCCCAACTATCTATTCCTAAGGATAGTATTTTTTGATCATTTTTTTGAGCTATTTGAATGCTATCAATTATATGATTATATAAATTCAAAATGTTCCAATAAGATATTCCATTTATTTCAACCGGGGAGTTTGAAAAACGGTTTACTTCACTCAATATAAGTTTGTCATTCTGTATGTTACCTGCCATTACTTTTCCACCTGACGCCCCCAGATCAATAGCTAAGTGTAGATATTTCAAGATTATCACCTTTTCTTTGAGTATTTTTTCAGAATAACTTCCCTGGGTTCATAATGTTATTAGGGTCAAGCGTTTCTTTTACCTCCTGCATCCACTTATACTGTTTCGGTTTTGTCTTTTTTAGTAACTCCTTTTTTATGAACCCTACTCCATGTTCCCCGCTTATAGCTCCGCCCATTTGGGCGGCTTTCATCGCTATTTTTCCAAGTATCTCTTCCGATAAGGTTTTCCATTCATTTGGTGGAAGATTTTCTGGTTTTAATGGTGCGGGATGGAGGTTACCATCGGCTGCATGCCCTGCAACCGGGATATCTATTTTGAACTCGTTGGATACTTCATTGATGTATTTCACCATTTCAGGTATCTTAGATGTTGGTACTACGACATCTCCAGTTGGCACATATGGATCTACAGCTTTTAGGCTTTCCAACCAGTTCCTTCTCATACGCCATATCTTTTCAGAGTTACTTCTGTTATCTGCTATGAATACATCTTTTGCTCCGTTTTTTTGTAAAGCTTTCCCGCCTTTTTCATACAATTCTTCAATCTCTTGTAAGCTCGTTGCCTCGTATTGAACTATGAGATAAGATTCTACCTCGTCCTGGTATGGTAATTTCATTCCAGTGTATTTTGAAGCATAGTAAATGGATTTCTTGTCTATGAATTCAATTCCTGAGGGTAAACTCTTTGTCTCGACCATTAATGGTGCGACATTGCTTATAGCTTTTTCTACACTTTCAAAGGGAACCAGCAGGTCAACAACTTTTCCTGGCTGGGGTATGAGATTTACGTATATCTTTGTGAAAATTCCGAGCGTTCCTTCTGAGCCAATGAAAAGTTGTAATAGGTTGTAACCACTTGAATCTTTTCTTCTTTTTCCTCCATATTCTACTATCTCACCGTCAGGCATTACCATCTCTAATCCCAATATATGATGAGCTGTGTTTCCATATTTTATTACTTTACTTCCACCTGCATTAGTAGCAACATTACCTCCAATGAAACTTGTTTCTACACTCATGGGATACCCTGCATAGTATAATCCTTTTTCTGATACCATTCTACATAGATCGTTTGTAACCACACCTGGTTCAACCACAGCAACTAAGTTTTCTGAATCTATTTCTATTATTTTGTTCATTCTCTCAAGTGATATTACTATACCTTCAAATATTGGTATATCCGCCCCAGCCAATCCACTGCCAGCTCCTCTTGGTGTTATGGGGATCATTTCGTCGTTTGCCAGTTTTATTATTTGGGATATTTGCTCTTTGGTTTCCGGTTTTACTACGACCTCTGGCATATGTGCGTAATACTCTCCACCTGATTCGTCGTTTGAATAACTTTTTAGACTTTCTATATCATCGTGTATCAATAGTGCATCGTTTTTTAATATTTTTCTCAACTTTTCAACGGTATTGGTAGTTACCTTTCTGTATTCACTCATTTTGATCACCTGATTTTATTTCTTTTTCTAACAATGGCAGTATATCCAAGGCATCACATACAATTCCAAGATCAGATACCTTGAAAATCGGTGCCTCTGGATCCTTGTTAATCGCTATAATATACTTAGATGACGACATTCCAGCTAAGTGTTGTACCGCACCGGATATCCCTATCGCTATGTACAGTTTTGGGCTGACCGTTTTTCCGGAAAGTCCCACTTGGTGAGAGTAGTCTATCCATCCCATATCTACTACCGCCCTAGTCGCCCCAACTGCGCCCTTTAATTTTTTTGATATATTTTGTAAGTATTTGAAATTCTCAGGCTTTTTTAAACCTTTACCACCTGATACGATTACATCAGCTTGCTGAAGTGGTTGTATGCTGGATTCGTCTTTTTTAAATTCTATCCATCTATATTTTGATCGAAAGAGTTCTTCATCGTACTCTATTTTTGTTATTTTCCCTTTCCTGTTTTCGTCTTTAGCTAAAGGTAGTTTCGATTTAGGTCTTACCGTAGCCATCTGTGGTTTTGTTATTGTTTTTATCTTTGCCATCACGTTTCCACCTATAGCAGGCCTTATTTGTATCAGAGATCTTGTTTTTTCTTCTATTTCAAAGTCCGTACAATCAGCTGTTAAGCCCGTATTTAATTTTGCAGCAAGAGCGGGCATGAGAGTTCTTCCCCTTGTAGTTGCAGATGCAAGTATTATTTCAGGTTTGAAATCTTCTACCATTTTTTTGAGTATGTTTGTGTGTACATCAGGATAGAAATGTTCTAGTTTCTTATTTTCAACATAGTATACGTTGTCAGCCCCATATTGAATAAGGCTATCTAAATTCTCCACTTTGTTTGATATTACTACACTTGATAGTTCAACGTTCAATTTTGTGGCTAAGTCTTTTCCCCATGATAGTAATTCGTACGATACTGTTTCTATTTTTCCATCACTTATCTCCGCTATCGTCCATACACCTTTGTATTCTTGGTTCATGATATCACGCCTTTTTCTTTTAGAAAGCTTTTTATTTTTTCTAAGGCTTCTTGTGGAGTTTTTACTATTACCTTTTCACCATTTCTTGATATCTTTGGATAGAATACCTTTACAACCCTCGTTGGTGAACCTTTAAGCCCTATCTTTCCTTCCTCTATTTTTAACTCTTGGTTACTTACTATTTTTATACTACTTTTCTTAGCTTTTAGTTTGTTTTCTAAATTCGGTAGTCTGGGTTCGTTTATCTCCTTCACAACCGTTATTAAAGCCGGTAACCCAGTCTGAATGATTTCGTTTCCACCTTCTACAGCCCTTTGAACGGTTATCATATCGTTAGTTATGTCAATTATCTTGTTGACATAGGTTAGTATAGGGATATCTAACTGTGTCCCCACGGATGGTCCTACTTGACCTGTTTCTCCGTCTGTTGCCCTTTCACCGGCGAATATAATGTCGTAATGTTTGTCTTTTAAATATTGACTCAATGTATAAGCGGTTGCTAAGGTATCTGCACCTGCAAATTTTCTATCGGTTAACAATACCCCTTCATCACATCCCATGGATATTGCTTCTTTTAGTGCATATTCTGCTGAAAGAGGTCCCATCGTTACAACCGTTATCTTAGTTTGTGGTGTGCTTTCTTTAATTCTTACCGCTTCTTCGACTGCGTACATATCCAATGGGTTGAGTTCGGATTCTAATTCACTTCTTATCATTGTTCCAGTTTCCTCATCTATCTGTACCTTGTCAGTGGAAGGTACTTGTTTGACTAATACGCATATTTCCATTAAACATGACTCCTTTTCAATTTTTTATCTTTCCAACAACGTAAGGCCCTTGAGGAATTACCGCTATTTTAGCGTTGGGTCCCTTTAATTTTAAAGCCTTTTTTAATCCTTCCTCTAAAGTATTGATTTTAGTTGAAAAAGTATACTTGTACTCTTCTTTATCCAACGATGACAACATGAAAATGTTTTTCGTTTTCTCTAATACTTGAGTTAACTTTTGTACCTCCCATTGATCGCTTTTGAAAGTTTCTGGGGAATCATGGCTTTTTAAAAATTCTTTTATTCCCTTCTCTTTTACTTCTAAAAGCAATTCTTTAAATTCTTTCTTTCCGATGCCTTTTTCACATTTTGAAGCCATTATTATTACTCCATCAGGTTTTAGAATCTCTGAAGCTTCTACTAAGCCTTTAACCGTTTGATAAAAGTTTTGGTCTAAAGGATATCCACCATTTGAGGCTATAACTATATCAACGGGTTCTTTAATTTTTACTATCGAAGTATATGCTACCATTCTACAACCTACTTCGTGAGCTTCAAAGATATCACCTGCATAAATCCCGTCAACTTCTTTTTTCTCGTTTAAAGAAACGTTTACTATGAAATCACACCCAGCCATTGAAGCTACTTCTCTAGCCATCTCATCGACAGGATTATTTTCTAACTGACAACTTTTTGAATTTGGATCTCCCATCGCCTTAACGCCATGAAATACCTTCAAGGTTTCAATGCCAACGATTCCTGGACAGATTGATTTTCTTCCACCTGAATATCCTGCCATAAAATGGGGTTCTATTAGACCAGTACAGATTTTTAAGTCCGCTTCTAAATATTTTTTATTCACAATAACAGGGCAACCAGAAGAGGTTTCTCCAATCTTCTTCAATTGAGTATCGTCATATGCATCGTGATTAATTATTTTTATATTTTCTTCTAAAACTTCTTTACCAACTAATTTTTCAAACATACTTTCTGGAACCGGTTCATGTGAACCATTTGCAATTAATATTGTTATATTCTCCTTTTTAATGCCAGCAAACCTCACATCATAGATTATGTATGGCAAAATAAGAGAATTTGGTACGGGTCTTGTGGTGTCAGAAATAACTATGCAACAATCCTTTTTTCTTTTAGCTATGGTTGAAAGAGAACGGGTACCAAAGGGAAGACCTAACGATTTCATCATCTCAATGTCAAAGGTATCCCCTAAGCCTCTAAATTCACGCTTTTTTAATAAAGAAACATTTAAGTTTTTATCTAAATCTAAAATCTTTTCTTCTTTACCGTATGGAATTTTAACTTTTATTTTTCACACCTTCAAAATTATCAAAATTATTTTTTCACTTTTATCTCAGTTAACTCTATCATTGGTCCACCTTGTTTCTTCTGAAAAATTCTTTGAATGCAGCTATTTTTTCTTCTGGTATTTCGTTCACATTTGAATAGAGTTTAGAAACAAATGAAACTTGAGCGAGAAATTCTAAAGTTTCCAACTTTACATATGCTTCATTCATGTCTTTTCCTGCAACCGTGACACCATGGTTTTGAAGAACGAATACCCGAGATCCCTTTTCTAAACCTTCGTTAAAGGCATCTGCAAATTCTTGAGTTCCGGGCATTTGATATGGTATATAGGTTATTGGATCCAATACTAAAGAAGATTCTGGAAGAGCGTTTATAGGTAATTTCTCAAAGGTAATTGCAAAAGAGGTAGCATACATTGGGTGAGCATGAATAACTGCGTTTACATCATTTGCTTTTTCGTATATTTTTATATGCATTTTTTTTTCTGAAGAAGGTTTCTTGAGTCCGTCGATTTTATTCCCGTTTTTATCTATGGTGATGATATCTTTCTCAGTTAGAAAGTGTTTTATGGTCGATGTGGGAGTGATATATATTTTTTCTCCATATTTTATACTCATGTTTCCACCCGTACCATCCGTTAGCTTTCTGTCCCAGACTAATTTTGCAAATTCTGCAACTTCTTTTTTTAATTGTTCTTCTAGCATGTTGTAACCTCCTGTATTATTGCTTTTTGAATTAATAATTCTAAACTTAACGTTATAATACGATTTTAACACAATATATAAGTAATATAGTGGTATATAAAACTAACATAATCACAGAATCTAAGAGTTATTTCAAAATAATTCATCATAATCGACCGTAAAAATACACTTATAACGAAGATTTATACAAAATTTTAGATAGGTTTGTTTATTAAATAAAGGGGGCATTAGCCCCTTAATTAAACTATTATTTGCTGTAGTGCTTCCTCATTTCTTCATTACCAGGTAAAGCAAGAATTTCATCTAAAACTTTTACTACCTGGTCGTAAGATTTGGTACGTGGATCTCTGATCAAAAATTCTTCGAGCACTTTTTTATCTCCAGTTAGGAATGCTTCTAATGCCCATTCCATTCTCATAATTCTTGGGTATAAGTACATCTTTTTAATTCTTTCTGGAAGTGGTGGATCTATTTTGTAACGATGGATTCCATCTTTGTCTGCATACACAGGAATCTCCACGGCTACATCGTCTGGGATTCCAGGTATAGTACCGTTATTTGGTAAATTGAGAACGAGATCTACTTTTTCGTTGTTTAATAATGCATTTGCCAACAATATATGTTGTTCGCCGCTTTTCCTTTGAGGATCTAACAAGTTGTATATTTCTTTTGTGAGTTCTTCTTTTACATCGTTTTTGGTTTGAGAGATAATTTCATTGAGTGAATCTTTTGAAAGTAATTTAGCGTTCTTATTCTCTTGGAAATATTTGGCAACTTTTTGCATTGCTATTGCAATCTCTGCTTGTCTGTCTTGATACCATTTCCATCCTAATTCTGAATCAACGCCTCCCCATGGTTCTCCAAACCACTTTTTCTTCGTTTCGAGGTTGTAATGATATTTCCAACTTCCATTCCTGACTGTGTCTCCAATGGGCATTTTTCCATAGAATTCATACATATCTTTTGCAACTGGAGAGAGTTGATCGTCGAATGGATTGGTGGGTTTGAAGTTTTCAACCTCTTTTTCTAATAATTCATCAATGAGTGGATAGGCATCTTTTCCTTCATACATGAATTTTGTCAACCAAATTCCATGGTTTACACCTGCTACTTGCCATTCAACTTTTTCTGAATCTAAGCCTAATTTTTCAATTATGTGGTCTACTCCATGATGGCCGTGGCATATTCCAACCATATTTATTGGAACCGTTCTTGTTATTAAATTTGTCAATTCAAAGACAGGATTTGCGGCCTGCAAAAGCCATGCCTTAGGGGATATTCTTTCAATAGCTTTTGCAACATCGTGCATAAACTTTAATTGGTTGAAATTGCTTATTGTGTAATAATCTGAAACCATATTAAATTCTTGTGAATCTATTCCTCTGTAATATCCGTATTTTTCTGAAATTTTTCTTACTTGTTCAAAGTAACTGTGTCCCCCAACCAATGCTGTGTTTACAACAAAACTTGAGTCTTTTATTGCGTCTTCAACGTTTGTTGTAGTTTCAAATCTCAAATCCGCTCCGAACTCTTCTGCAAATTTTTTAGCAAGCATGTGTACTGCGTTCAATCTGTCTTTATCTATATCCATTAAGGATACTAAACTTCCAGATAGACCCTTTGTTTTACAAAGATCGCTAACCAATCTCAAAGAAAATGCTGCACTTCCTGCTCCAATGATTCCTACCTTGATAGCTGTCATTTACATCTTTCCTCCTCTTTTATCAACATACTGATCACTTTTGTTGCTATAATATCGTTTATAGTGTAAATCGTTGTGATATTGTTATCTATAATTTTTGTTAGTAACTTTTTTTGCACTGTTTTTGTGAAATCATATATCTCTAAAGTAGGATTACTTTGTTATGTGGGATATCAGATCGATAAAATTCCTTTCTTTTTCTTCATTCCATATAAATTCTTTTTGGTGTTTTTCAATGTTATTTATAATTTTTTCGTAATTTTTGTATGCGTTAGTGATTTTTTCAACGCTTTCTTCAACTTTAACTGGATTTATAACTACTCCTAATCCCAAATTTTCTACCTGTTTAGCCATTGAAACAAAAGACTCTTTTACAATAACGGAAGTGCCTGCAGCTAAGGAATCGTAAAACTTGTGAGGTAAAGCGTGAATGTCGTTTTTATAATCTCTGTTTTTGACGGTGTTGTAAGAAATTAGAGAAAACAGGGAATTGGATAGTTCATTCATCATTTCATCGTAAGGTAAAAATTCTGTAGATTCATGGGTTATGTCCATAAACTCTTTTGAATCCATTCCTATAATCTTGAAGCTAAAACCCTTTTCGATTAAAGATTTTAATATTTTTTTCTCATCTTCTATTTTTCTTGTTACTTTACCAACTAAGACAATTTCTTTTCTCTTTTTTTGAATATCAGGTTTTATAATAAAATTTGCGTAATTAGGTATGATATACGTTTTTTCTTTATCTATGGTCGTTTTATTAACAACATCATTTCTTGATTCTTCTGAGACGAATATTGCCAGATCTGAGAGTTCTAACTGTTTTTTAAAGAACCTCCAGACGGTTTTTACTTTTAAATTTCCAATCATCCCTTCTAACTCTGCTAAAAAGTTTTCTGGATGGTATTCGTGAATATCGTAAACGATTTTTTTATTTCTTTTTTTTGCTATTTTAAAAGGATCCAAAGGTTTGCTGGCTAAAAAATGATGCATGTATAAGATGTCGTAATTTTCTTCGGCTACCAAATCGCATATTTTTTTATCGAGAGGCCTTCTATTAATAAGCTTTTTTAATGGATTGCCTATTGTTTCATTGATTTCTTTTATGGGTAGGTATTTAATATTTCCATCTGTATATTCTTTTTCGTCTTTATTAGTCCAATATTGATAAATAACTTCATGAACTTTAGAAAGGGATTTAACCGTTCTGTATACTCTTTTGTCAAATTTTGGGTGCATGTATCCAATGATCAGTATTTTCATAAAATTTCACCTTGAAATTATAAAGACTTTTGTTGCTATTATCTCCGATTTATTATATCATAAGAAACAACTGCTTTCTACATGAAACTGAAGAGTGATATAGAATAAAAAGTTGGGTTTAATTAATGTTATAATTATGAAGAGAAAAAGATTTCCTCATTGGGGAGGTTTTTATATGATCAATACATTGTTTAAATCTTTTTTGTTTTTGCTTTCGTATCTGCCTCTTTTTGTTATCTTTGCCATTAATAATTTTGGGAACGTTTTGTTCTTAATTTTTAGCGTTTTTTCGATTGTTGTTTTTGTTTTTTCATTGATTCTTTTTATTTCTGCTAAGACGAATGCCGAGGAAAAGTTCATTAAATTTGAGAAAGTAGAATCGCAGAATGTGAGGCTGTTGGATTATATTTTTGTTTATATCTTGCCTTTTATCAATATGGGTGGCATAAAAGAATTGATTTCTTTTGCTATAATCGTTTTTATCGTCGGCAATATTTATGTAAAGACAGATTTGATAGCTATAAACCCTGTCCTTTCTTTGTTTGGCTATAGTATTTACAAGGTTTGTCTTATGGACGGACGTGAAAAGAGTATCCGGTCCGCTTGGTTGATTTCAAAATCAATAACCGAAGGAATGAAAGTTAAAGAGTTTTCCAAAGATATTTATTTGGGGATGGCTGACAAGAAATGAATAAAGTTAATCGAGATGAAATCTTAAAGAATATCTTTTTAAAAGAAAATTTAGAACATCTTAGGGAGCTAATAGATACTTCAACAGATTCCATAATGGATGTTTTTATCCAAAATGAGAACAACCAGATATTTTGGTTGAAAAATGAAGATCCCTCTTTTTTCAAGGGAATTTTTCTCACTTCTACTGACGAGTTTTTAAATGATTTACGCGTCAAAGAATCAAACAAGGTAGATGAATACGAGACAGTCATTGATGATAGGAGCTTTTTGTATCTAAAAGATGTCAAAGAGAATGTAAGCGATATTGGGGATATTGTTGAGATTATTCGTGAAGGTAAGTATATAAAAAATTATTCTAATAAAGACTTGGAAAAAATTAAGAAGTTCAAACTGATAGTAAAATTGTACAGTAATGAGTTGAATGATTTTTTGTTGGGTATTCAATATTTAACAGCTTCCAAAATCTTTAAAGATAAAAGGATTTTAGCCCTTACTGCACGTAAAATTCAACCTTTAAAAGAACAGTTTTACTTAATTCCTAAAAATACTTTTGATTACATGGTTGTTGGAGATACCGTCTTAATTAGGAATCTGACTTATTTTGAAAGGGATTTCGGGTTTTACAAGAAATATGAAGAGGCTAAAGATGAAGTTATCGAGGAAATAAAGAGAGGGGAGAATCTTTTTGGCAAGGATATTAAATTAAAAGGTATCGATTATTTTAGTGAGAAAATCAAAGGTAAACCTTTGTATTTGAAGAGATTTTATAAGGTTATCAAAAAAGGTAATTATAAGAAGTTTGAGTTTTCTAAGGTTAAGGAGATAATAGATGATTTCAATCTAAAAGTTAAACTTGATGAGGGTAATAAATGTATTGATTTAGGCGAAGAGACTTCTATTAAAGATTTTTTGCAACTCTACGACGAACTGTATTATATATCCGATTTGTCAGGGAATAGAATGGTGGCAAGTGAAAATAGCCTTATAAAGAGTAATATTTTTCTTTCAAAAATTCAACGATTCTTTGAGATGCCTTGCCATCTCCAAAA